>CACDTV010000001.1 GCA_902555695.1 uncultured Alphaproteobacteria bacterium
AGACTACTTAAAATTGTATGACTCTTTTAAAGATGACATTGCGAAATATACTGATGGATTTGAGATGGGGTTTGTCAGAGATGGAAAAGTGATAATTGTAGCAAATGTCACCGATGAGGAAAAATTTTATGCTTTGTTTGAAGATCCAAGATCAAAGGAATTTGATGCTAAATTTAATAATGTAGATGACGTATATAAGTTGGAAAAAATGTAGTAATACCCAAATTGATCAACGGATATTTTCACGACAATTTTTTAAAATTGGTGGTAAAAAATCAAAATTAGCAGTCCATGCATAATGAATTTCAAGAGTATAAAATTCTATATCCTCCTGAGGAAAGTGACCCTCATCGTATTTATCCAATAGAGCTTGTTTTCTTTTATTCATTTCTTCAGAAGTGTTAGGGTCTTTCATTTGTAAAAAAAAATCTTCGGCTAGCTCATAGGTTGCAATACAGATTATTTCCTCTTCATCATAAACTATATCTTTTTCATGATAGCTATGAGAGGAAATAGAAATTAATGAGAATATAAATATCAGAACGAGTCTCATAATTTTAACTTATCAAATAGTTCCCTTTTTTGTATTTATTCTCGGTTTTTTCTCGGTTATATGATTTGAACTAACTACCGAATACTCTATTATGCTTATTCTACGCATGATTGGGGCCATAGCTCAGCTGGGAGAGCGCTACGCTGGCAGCGTAGAGGTCAGGGGTTCGATCCCCCTTGGCTCCACCAAGATGAAATTAAAAAATGGAACAAAACTTAGATAAACTTTTTTCAATTAACTTTTTAGGAACATGGCTTGTTACTCTAGCAGTAATAGCATTAGTAATTTTTGCTAGTTATAAAATATTTAATATTCTGTTTAAGTCAGAGATATACTTTAAAAAATCAGCAATCAGCTATTTTTTAATTTTTATATTTATTTTCGGCTTCTTAATATACTTCTATAGTTAATTAGCTAACAAAAATTATTTTATCTTTTGATATGCAAAATAGTCAGGTCAATTAGTCTATAAAATATTTAATTTAATTGTTAATAGAGTGTACTGTTAACTAATAAACTAAACTATTTAGGTAACAATGAAGGAGGGTAATAAATGAGCATAGCAAGAGTAACAACAGTAAAAATGGACTCAAAGGAGGCAGCTGACGAACAAACACAAGGGTACGTACAAAGTGCGCCATCAGAATTTCCACAAGCAAGTCAGTTAATTGGCATTAGAATTGATGATGTTACATTGATGGCGGTTACAATTTATCCTGATGCTGAAACTATGAAAGCAGCAGATGCAGCACGAGAAAAAAGATTAAATACTAATATAGAAAATAGGGTCTCAGTCGAGACAGTAGTTGGCGAAGTTACATTAGATCATCATAATCACTAATTATGAGGGTAATCAGACGAATATAAAGCCTTTAGATCAGTCTAAAGGCTTTATGATTTTTAGACACCCCATCTCATAGCTGCTGTGTGAACAGATGAGTCCCAATGCTTTAAAAGCTCTTCATCAAGCTTTGTAAGAGTAATAGAGGCACCCTGCATCTCAAGAGAAGTACAATAATTTCCAACAAGAGACCTTGATATCTTTATATTTTTTTTGTCTAACATATTTTTAGCGTTATCAAAAATTAGGTATAGCTCTGTTAAAGGAGTACCTCCCATACCATTGACGAATAAAAGAATTTCTTCGTTTGTCTCAGGCTTTAAATCCTCATTAATTGCCTCTAATAACTCGTTTGTAATCTCTTGTGCAGATTTCATTTTATCTCTTCTTCTTCCAGGTTCACCATGAATTCCAACACCAAATTCCATTTCATCATCGCCTATATCAAAATTTGGTTTTCCTGCAGCCGGGACAGTGCAACTTGAAAATGCAACTCCCATAGAACCTGAATTTTTATTTACCTTATCCCCTAAGGCTTTACATTCTTGTAAGCTACCTCCGTGCTCAGCTAAAGAACCAACTATTTTTTCAACAACAACAGTAGCGGCAACACCTCTTCTACCAGTTGTAAATGAAGAGTCCTCCACAGCAACGTCATCATTTGTTAATACAGACTCATTTGGACCTTGCATCATCTCAGCTGCCATTTGGAAATTCATTACATCTCCAGAATAGTTTTTAACGATAAATAAAACTCCAGCTCCGCTGTCTACTTTTTCAGCAGCAGCTAACATTTGATCAGGTGTGGGTGATGAAAAAACAAATCCGGGGCAGGCTGCATCCAGCATGCCGTAGCCGACTAAGCCACCATGCATGGGTTCGTGTCCACTCCCCCCTCCACTGATGAGAGCTACTTTTCCCTCTTTTGTGGGAGTGGCTCTGGTGATGAAGTTGGGGTCGTAGTGGCAGTTAACAATATCTTGATGCGCAGCACCAAAACCTTGCAGACTCTCCTTTAGAAAATCATCCGCTGAATTCATAAATTTTTTCATAGTATCCTCCTAACTATTTAACACTGACTCACAGACAGTTTTTATCATTAATTGTGAAGACCTGGCTCCAGGATCGATATGACCTTTCGCTCGCTCTCCTAAAAAAGAAGCTCTCCCTTTTGTAGCTAAAAGATCTTTTGTTGAAAACATCCCTTTTTCCGCCACTTCTATAGCTTCTTGAAGTATCTCTTTAACATCTTTGTTATCCTCGACACCTTTTTTAAGGCAGTTAGATACAGGTATGAGAACATCCATCATTGTTTTTTCACCTACATCTGCTTTACCTCTTTGTTTTACAGCTTCCACACCATCTGCAAAAATTTCGATTGCCTTTTTATAATCAACACCATTATCTATATCGTTTCCTTTGGCCATGGTCATAAATAATGTGCCAAACAGGGCTCCAGATGAGCCACCAATACCAGAAAGAACTTTCATTGCTATTTGATTTAGAGCTTTAGACATTGGCAAATCTTTAATTACAGCTTCTAATTCTATAACCAGCTTGATTCCTCTTTGGACATTAAAAATATGATCCCCATCTCCTATTTCTTGGTCCAATTTTTCTATTTCACTTGCATTTGCATCAATTACAGCTTGAATTTCTTTTGCTCTATGGATTAAAAAATTAACACTCATTGCACGCTCATTCCTTTTTCGTCAAAAAATAAAATTTTATTTTGATCTATTGCAAAATTTACTTTGTCCCCTTTTTGTCCTTGGAATGCTCCTTGATATAAGGATAAAATTTCTGCTCCATTAAAGTCTAACTCTACCACAGTTTCTGCACCGAGAGACTCAACAGTTTTAATTGAGCCTGAAAGTTCACCTTCTCCTATCTTAATGTGCTCAGGTCTTAGACCAAGTTGACTTGCTTTATCTGGTGATGAAGTATTTAAAGAAGCTCTGTTGAGAATATTTATTTTTGGTGAACCTAATCTATTTGCAACATAAATAGATTTTGGATTATTATATATATCTTCTGGTTTATCAATCTGGGCGATCTTACCATTTTCTAATACTCCGATGCGATCTGCCATAGTTGTAGCTTCAGCTTGATCATGTGTGACGTAGAGAATTGTGGAGCCTAAATTTAATTGAATTTTTTTCAGTTCGACTCTCAAACTTTCCCTTAATTTTGCATCAAGGGATGAAAGAGGCTCATCCATTAAATATATACTTGGGTCTCTAACTAAAGCACGACCTATCGCAACTCTTTGCATTTCTCCCCCTGATAATTCAGTAGCTTTGTTGTCTAATTTAGCTGAAATCTTCAACATTTCCGCTATTTTTGTGACTTTTTCTCTAATCTTGTCTTCTGGGATTTTTCTAAGAGGAGACCGAAGAGGAAAAGCTAAATTGTCGTAAACCTTATAATGAGGGTATAAAGAGTATTGTTGAAATACAAACGCTGTGTCTCTTGCTGCAGGCTGAGCCTCTGAGAAATCTTCATCATCAAAAAGGATCTTTCCTTTATCAATTTTTTCTAAACCTGCTATTGATCTTAATGTTGTTGTTTTACCTGCACCGGTTGGCCCCAATAATACAAAAAACTCTCCATCATTTACTGTAAAGCTAATATCATCTAAAGCCTTAATAGTTTTATCATATATTTTTGTAATATTTTGTAGTTCTACTTTAGACATTAACTCATAAACTCACTTTGAAGTGCCTTATCATTTGAACCATCAAAAATTATTTGGTTATTATTAAGAGTATCAAATTGAATTTGCTCATTAATATTAACTTGTGTGTCACTATCAACTCTAATTTTTATATTTCCGAGTTGAGTTTCAATTGTAAGAATTTTTCTTGAACCTAAGTATTCAACACCAAAGACATTGCCTTTTACGCCATTTTCAGAAACTAATTTTAAATTCTCTGGCCTTACACCTAAAAAATTTTCATTGGAGTCTGTTCCTTCTTTTTGTTCAGGGATATTTAATGATGAGTCTAATAATTTAATACTCGATTGACTTGGAGAAATTTTCTCATTTATGGGTATGAAGTTCATTCCTGGTGATCCAATAAAATTGGCAACAAACTTTGTTTTAGGTTTATTATAAATAACTTTTGGTGAGTCTGCCTGCAACACCACTCCCTCATTCATTACTGCTATTCGATCAGCCATCGACATTGCCTCTTGTTGATCGTGCGTTACATAAACTGTAGTTGCATCAATATCATCGTGAAGTTTTCTTAATTCCAAACACATCAATTCTCTAAATTCTGCATCAAGTGTGCCCAAAGGTTCATCCATTAAAAATGCTTTAGGTCTTCTGACTAGCGCTCTTCCGAGTGCAACACGTTGGCGATCACCTCCTGCTAAAGAGGATACTTTTGATTTTAATAAGTGATCAATTCTAAGAAGCTTTGCAGCTTCCAGAACTTTAGCATCTACTTCGCTTCGTGAGAGCTTTTGCATTTTCAGTGGGAAAGCCAGATTATTTCTTACATTCATGTGTGGATAGAGTGCAAAAAGCTGAAAAACAAAGGCTATATCTCGCTGAGAGGCCCTTAGATAGCCCACATCTTCCTTATCCAAATATATATTTCCAGAAGTTGGTAGCTCTAAACCAGCAATCATTCTTAAAGTGGTAGTTTTTCCACAACCTGAAGGACCAAGTAAAACGAAGAATTCTTTATTTTCAATAATAAGATTGGAGTTTTTCACTGCTACGAAATCTCCAAAAGATTTATGTAAATTTTTAATTTCTATTTCTGCCATGGCTAATCTGGGAAATGACTTGTGATCACAAATCCGATAGTTCCCACCAAAATAACGATAAAAGAATATGTATACATCCACATAGCAAAAGGCTGCATCAGCATAAATACACCCAATAAAATTAAAACGGTTGATGCATTTTCCCAAATAGATCTTCTAAAAATTCTTCTCAATAAACTTTTTTTCTCAGCCATTATTTTCTTACCGCTCCAAATGTTATTCCCCTTAGAAGATGCTTTCTCAATACAACTGTAAATATCATCACTGGGATTAAAAATAATGTTGTCCCTGCTCCAATAGCAGGCCAATCAAGACCACCCTCTCCTATAATTGTTGGGATAAATGGTGGTGCAGTTTGCGCATTAAATTGTGTTAGTAAAACAGCAAATGCATATTCATTCCAAGAGAATATCATGCAGAAAATTGCTGTTGCTGCAATACCTGTAGTTGCTTGCGGAAGGACTACTTTAAAAAATGCTTGCATTCTAGAGTAACCATCTATCATCGCAGCCTCCTCATACTCTCTCGGTATCTCATCCATAAAGCCTTTTAACAGCCAAACTGACAAACTTAAATTTACAACAGTGTACAGAATAATCATGCCAACGTGAGTATCACCAAGACCAAGTTTTCTGTACATAATAAATATAGGTACTGCCACTGCTATTGGTGGGAACATTCTCGTAGATAAAATAAAAAATAATAAATCATCTTTCAGTGGGACTTTAAATCTTGAAAGAGCATAGGCAGCTAAGGAGCCTAAAAATACCGAAAAGAACGTTGCACCAAATCCAATTATCAAAGAATTGGAATACCTCGGTAAAAATTTCGATGGACCTGTTATGACCATTTCTCTACTGCGAACTAACTCCTCATACCATGTATCTGGTGGTGGAAGAGAGTCCAAATAATCCTTCGGTTGTCTTGATCGATTTGTAAATAAATTCACATAACCCTCTAAAGATGGTTCAAAAAAGACCTCTGGTGGGTAAGAGATAGCACTATCAACACTTTTAAAGCTTGTAGCAACCATCCATGTGATCGGTATAAGGGTTACAATCATGTAAACGATTATGATAGTGGCAGCTAATTTTCTTGAAAATCCTGTTGCTTCTAATGGTGATCTTGAAGTGTCCATTATCTCTCTTTAATTTTGTTCATAACTTTTACATACACATTTCCAAAGCCGAATATGGTGACAAATAATATTACAGCAAAAGCAGAGCTGTAACCTGTTTTCCATTTTTCAAATGCTTCACGTTTTAAATTGATTGATGCTAGTTCAGTCGCCGATCCTGGGCCACCTGAAGTAAGCTCAGCGACCAGATCAAACATTTTGAAATTCTCGATCCCTCTAAATAATAATGCAAGAAGTAGAAAAGGAAGGACAGATGGCAATGTTATATGGATAAATTGCTGCCACTTACTAGCTCGGTCAACTTCTGCAGCCTCGTACAAATAATTTGGGATTGATCTTAATCCTGCCAGACAAATTAACATGGTAAAAGGTGTCCACATCCATGTGTCGACAATCACAATTGACCAAGGGGCTAAAGTGCTTGAACCAATCATATCAAAAATACCAAAGTCATAGAAAAAATTAACTACGTAATTAAACAAACCTACTTGAGGATTATATAAGTATGTCCAAAATACACCTACGACTGCAGGAGAAAGCATCATTGGTAAAACTATTAAAGTAGTGAGTAATTCATTACCTTTAAATTTTTTATTTAAAAGAAGAGCAAGACCCAATCCAATTAATGCTTGTAAGACTAATGTCCAACAAACGAAGTGGGCAGTTATTTGCATCTTTTCCCATATCTCTTCTTTTCCTAAAATCTTTTTATAGTTTTTTAAACCCACAAATTTTACTTCTCTACCTATTTTATTGGCATAAAAATTGGTGAATGACATCCTTATGGCATAGATGAGAGGATAAATATTTATAGCAAGTAATAGAATTAAAGTTGGTGCTATGAAAATCCAGGCTATTGCTTTATCAGATAAGCCTTTGAACTTTTTAACAGCACTTTTCATATATGTTTTAGATTGAAGGGTGGGATTGATCCCACCCTTTATATTAATTTAGTGATTAAATTTTACCGTCGTCTTCGAAGACTTCAGTCCAATCATCAATAATTTTGTCTAATGCGTCTTTTGCAGAACCTTTTCCATTCACAACGTAGTCATGAATTCTCTCCTGCATTGGAAGCATTAATTCAACAAATGTAGGCTCTTGCCAAAAGTCTTTGACGATGCCCATTGAGTCAAGGAAGCCTTGTGCGTAAACAGCTGAGTCAACGAAATCAGGTGATCCAAGAACATCCATATGACATGAATATCCTCCTAAATCCCACCATTTTTGTTGAATATCTGGCTTTGCAAACCACTTCATGTATTCAAGAGCCAAGTCTTGTTTGTCAGAGTAACTCACAACTGAGATACCTTGACCACCAAGAGTAGCTGCACATACGTTTTGACATGGGTTAGCAAAGAAACCAGAAACTCTTCCGTCACTGTCTTCTTTAGAAACGCCAGGCCAGAAAGCATACCAGTTCATTTGAAATGCAACCTGTCCTGATTTATATGCATCAAGATTTGCGACCATATAAGCATCAGAATGCCCTGGAGGTGCACAATCTTCGTACATTTTTCTATAAAATTCAACAGCCTCTACAGAAGCATCTGAGTTAAAATAACCGTCCATCTCGTATGGGTTATCAGGATTTTCGTACTGCATACCCCATGCATACATGGCTGCTGTTACACCCATGGTGATACCTTCAGATCCACGCTCTGTATTAATAGCTGCACCATATCTTACTTGTCCATCAATTTCTCTTCCTTGGAAGAAAGTACACATGTCATATAACTCATCCCAAGTTTTTGGAACACCTAGATCATATCCATGCTTACTTTTAAATTCAGCTTGAAGCTCTGGTCTATCAAACCAGTCTTTTCGATAAGCCCATGCTAAAGCATCACCCATTGCTGGAAGAGCGTAATAGTTAGGTGATCCTTTTGGCCATGTTGAATATGCGTAAACAGTTGCTGGGTTAAAATCATCCATTGAAATTCCGTTGGCATCAAAGAAATCATTTAACTTAACATAGTGACCATATTCAGCACCTTGTCCAATCCACTGTGAGTCACCAATTAACAAGTCAAAAGTTTTACCTTGGTTATTTAACTCGTTAAGCATTCTCTCAGCAAAATTTGGCCATGGCACAAATTCGAAGTTCATTTCAACGCCTGTTTCAGCTGTAAATTCTTTACTTAATTCTTGTAAGGCATTAGCAGGATCCCAAGCGGCCCAGCCCAAAGTCAAAGACTCAGATTTAGCATTCAAAGAAAAAAGTAAGGCAAAAACAGGAACTAGAAATACAGATAGTATTTTTCTCATGTTATTATTCCTCCTCTTTAATAACAAACTGGCTGATTATACAGTCTTTTTACATATTTATAAATGCAGATTATTCATAGTTTTAAAAACATTTTAAATAGCAGTTAACTGTAATATTATAGTTTGTCGCAGGAGGGGGTTAAGCGATGTCTATTAAAGGTCCAGCTATATTTTTAGCTCAATTTGCAGGTGATGATGCTCCATTTAACAATTTAGAGAATATATCAAAATGGGCTAGTGATTTAGGATACCTAGGTGTTCAAATACCTAGTTGGGATGAGAGGTTAATTAATCTAAAACAAGCATCTGAAAGCAAAGATTACTGTGACGAGATAAAAGGGACTCTTAAAAGTTTTAATTTAAATCTAACTGAGCTATCGACACATCTTCAAGGTCAGCTTGTAGCCGTTCATCCTGCATATGACTCAGTATTTGATGGTTTTGCAGCCTCAGAGGTTAGAGGAAATCCATCTGCAAGGCAGCAATGGGCAGTCGATCAATTAATGATGGCTGCTAAAGCTTCAAAAAATTTTGGATTGACTGAACATGTTACTTTTTCAGGAGCATTGGCTTGGCCATATGTTTATCCATGGCCTCAAAGACCAGAAGGGTTAGTTGAAACTGCATTTAATGAACTTGCTAAAAGGTGGAAACCAATTCTTAATGAATTTGATGAGTGTGGGGTGAATTTGTGTTATGAAATTCATCCAGGCGAGGATCTTTTTGATGGAATAACTTTTGAAATGTTTCTAGATAAAGTAGGTAATCATGAACGCTGCAACATGTTATATGATCCAAGCCACTTTGTTTTGCAACATTTAGATTATTTGCAGCATATTGATATTTATCACGAGAAAATAAAAATGTTTCATGTCAAAGACGCAGAACTCAATCCCACTGGTAAACAAGGGGTCTATAGTGGATTTCAATCTTGGAAAAACAGAGCAGGTCGATTTAGGTCTTTAGGAGACGGGCAAGTAGATTTCAAGTCAATTTTCTCCAAACTTACTACTTACGGCTTTGATGGATGGGCTGTTTTAGAATGGGAGTGTGCTTTGAAACACCCTGAAGACGGAGCTAAGGAGGGCTCTGTATTTATTAAAGATCATTTAATTAGAGTTACCGAGAATGCTTTCGATGATTTTGCCGATGCTGGTACTGATCAAGATGCGAACAAAAAAATGCTTGGAATTGAATGATAATATGACCAAAAAATTAAAATTAGGAATGGTTGGTGGCGGGTCAGGAGCATTTATTGGAGAGGTTCACCGTATTGCATCTAGAATTGATGACCGCTTTGAACTGGTCGCTGGTGCCTTTTCATCTAATCCTGAAAAAGCTCAAGCCTCTGGAAGAGATATTGGAATAGCAGATGAAAGGAATTATAAGGACTACCTTGAAATGGTCGAAAAAGAATTGATCAGAGAGGATAAAATAGATGTTGTAGCTATAGTTACACCAAATCATATGCACCATCCGATCGCAAAAGCTTTCATGGAGAAAGGCTTTAACATAATTTGTGACAAACCCCTTGCCATGAATGTTAATCAATGTGAGGAACTAATAAAATGCAAAAAAGACAATAATGTTCTTTTTGCTTTAACTCATAACTACACTGGTTATCCCATGATTAGGAATGCCAGAGCTCTTTGTAAGAGAGGTGACTTAGGTGAAATAAGGATAATTCAAGCAGAGTATGCTCAAGATTGGCTGACCGAAGATTTAGAAAATAGAATTAATGATGGGGGAAACAAACAGGCCTCTTGGAGAACTGATCCTAATCAATCAGGTGCTGGTGGATGTATTGGTGACATTGGAACTCATGCTTACAATCTGATTAGGTTTATAACTGATCTCAATACAGAGGAGATATCTGCAGAGTTAACATCATTTGTGCCTGGGAGAAAATTAGATGATAATGCTCAAATATCTTTACGATTTAAAGGAGGAGCAAAAGGCACTATCTGGTCTTCACAAGTAGCCCCAGGAAATGAAAATCATTTACAAATAAGAATTTATGGTAATAAGGCCGGACTAGAATGGTGTCAAGAAGATCCAAATTACCTTTACTTTACAAAATTTGGAGAACCCAAACAAAAAATTACAAGAGGTGGATCAGGTGCTATGAGCGATGCGGGAGATGTTACTAGAATTCCTGCCGGACACCCCGAGGGATATTTAGAGGGCTTTGCAAATATATATACAGATGTAGCTAATGCACTAATTGATCAGAAAAATGGCAAATTTAATGAGGAAAATCATCATTTTCCAAGTGTAGAAGATGGACTTGAGGGTATTAAATTTATCGAAAGGTCAATCGCATCAAGCTCATCAAATTCAAGCTGGGTAAATTTCAATTAATTCCAACTAAGTTTTTTACGTGTATCCCAATAATCTTGAGTGGACAAACTAAAAGACTCAAGAGAGGGCAATTCGGTATCTATTTTTTCAAGACAACTTAAATTTTCATCTAACTGTTTGATTGTTGATGCTCCTGTTAGGCAAATTTTAACAAACGGTAGTTGATAAACCCAAAGATAAGACAATTGCTCCAAAGTTAAATCCATAGATGAGGCAACTGACTTTAATTCTTTAATTTTGTTTTGATGAAATTCTCTATTTGAATTAGTTAGTCTTCCATTTGAGAAAATCTCTTTTGCAATTACATTGATCTTTTTTTCAGATACTTCTTTTAAAATGGAAATACAAGATTGGTCAAAGATATTAATGGTCGTTTGTAAATAAGAAAATAGATTAAGTTTTTCATTCTTAATTAAAAGGTCATTAATAGTTTTCTCTTGATCTGGGCCACTTGTTGAGATTCCTATTTCTATTCCATTTTTTTTTATTGTCTCAAGCTCCTTTAGAACATTAATATCATCTAAGACTTTACTTTCTGAATTGACAGAATGAATGTGATATAGATCAATACTTTTTCCTAAATTAAGTCTTGTCTCCACCCATTGTTGTTTTAAAAATTCAACTGAGTGATCTTTTCTTTCATGTTGATCTGCCTGAACTTCCCAATTTGCTAAATATTCATAGCCCCACTTAGACCCCACAAAACCATCAAATTGTTTTTGAGCTCTAATCCAACTAGATAAAAATTCCTCAGCATCTCCATATACCCTTGCCGCATCGAAATATCGAATACCTCTCTTGTAAGCATGACTAAGTACTTCGTGACAATGAGATCTCATAGAATTTTTTGATATGTTGCTGCCTAAATCTGAACTATGACCAATGTTTATATATCCGGGCCTCCCAAGAGAAGCCAATCCTAGGCCTATTTTATTGTCTAATTTAAACAATTATATGATTTGCTATTTGACTTTTTATGGTCAGTGGGTCGGTTAAATGAATAGTTTGAAAGCCAAGTGATTCCCCCGCCTCAATATTTTCAATACGATCATCAATGAAAAGAGTTTGTTCAGGTGTTAAATTAAATCTTGAAATCGCTAATTTATAAATTTCAGGGTCTGGTTTTACTAAAAACTCTCTACCAGAGATAATTTTATCATCAAATTCTTTCAGGAATGGGTGTTGATCTTCCATACCCTCATAAGTCTCATCTGACCAGTTTGACAAGACATAGCAGGGGTAACCACTTGATTTTATTTTTCGAAAAATATCAACTGTATCTTGATAAACCCCATTAACCATATTCCTATGATTTGGATAATATTGCTTTATTTCATTCTCATAATTAGGGAAATTTTTTATTGCATCTTTAACTGCATCATTAATTTTTACTCCAGCATCGCATCTCATATCTAGATGAGGAAATGCGATTGTATTCATAAAATATTCTCTTTTAGTTTGATCAGGAATGATATTTTTAAATACATAATGTGGATCCCAATCAAAAAAAACATTACCTAAATCAAATAGAAATTTTGTAATTTTCATCGACTTAATCGACAAAAGAATTTATTAGATTTTCAAGATATTCTTGGCGACCGGACTTTGGTTGAGGGTTTATATTTTTAGCAATGACATTTTTATGAATATCTTCAAGAGACATTGAAGTCATTAGTTGTTTTTCAGAGGTCCACTGTTCATATCTTTGTTTTAAAAAATTCTCATAACCACCATCATTAATCATTTTTTCAACAGCAATAAGAGTTCTAGCACAAGTATCCATAGAGCCAATATGTGCATAGAATAGATCCTCAGGATCTATTGATTGCCTTCTAATCTTAGCATCCATGTTAAGACCTCCTGAGGAAAAACCTCCATTTTTAAAAATATAGTAAAAAGGCAAAACTAATTCTTCTACATTGTTAGGGAATTGGTCTGTATCCCATCCTACTAAGTAGTCTCCTCTGTTAATATCAATACTCCCAAAGATGTCATTGGAAAGTGCATATGCAATCTCGTGCTCGAATGAATGTTTTGCTAAAATAGCGTGATTTTGCTCGATATTTAGCTTGAATTCTTTTTCTAAACCATATTTTTGAAGAAATGCGAAAACATTAGCAGAGTCAAAATCATATTGATGTTTCGTTGGCTCATGGGGTTTCGGCTCAATGAGGAGTAGACCCTTAAAACCAATTTTGTGCTTATGCTCAGCTACCATGTTCAAAAATCTACCAAGCTGATCATATTCTTGTTTCATATTAGTATTTAGAATTGTTTCGTAACCCTCTCTGCCTCCCCATAAAACATAATTTTGTCCACCTAAAAACATTGTGTTTTCCATACACATCTTCACTTGAGCAGCTGCATATTGAAAAACATCAGGATCAGGGTTAGTAGCAGCACCAGACATGTATCTGCGATGGCTGAATAAATTTGCTGTTCCCCAAAGAAGTTTTACTTTACTTGTTTCAAGTTTTTTTGAAATTTCATCAATAATAGTTTTTTGAATTTTTTCTGTCTCTGAAAAACTTTCACCCTCTGGAGCAACATCTACATCATGAAAACAGAAATATGGTATTCCTAATTTTTCAAAAAATTCGAATGCATTATTGAGCTTATCTTTTGCTTGTTCTATTTTATCTCCTGCTTCCATCCATGGTCTTAAAAATGTCTGTCCTCCAAAAGGGTCACCCCCTGGCCAATTAAAAGTGTGCCAGTAACATACTGCCATTCTCAGATGTTCCTCTAATGTTTTTCCTAGAATTTTTTTATTAGCATCATAAAATTTAAATGAAAGTGGATTTGTAGAGTCTCTACCTTCATATTTAATTGTAGGTATATCTTTGAAATAATCAGACATAAATTAGTCGTAATAAAACATTGGGGCTTTTTTAAATTCTTCCCAAGCATGCGGGTCGTGCCCTGTGACTACTGTAGCATTTTTGTCTTTTGCAATTTTTTTGAGTTTTTTTACAGAGTCAACAACGTCAACAGCAGAGCAAACAAGACCTGGTAGTGTTAAATTGTTCCAATGATCCATTGTGTAAGCTGCATCTATAGTAAGCAATACATAACCTGAATTTGGTAAATTAACTAAAAAAGACTGATGGCCCGGTGCATGCCCCGGAGTAAAAATCACAATTATTGATCCGTCGCCATATAAGTCATAAAAGTCATCATTTTTATCTCTTAAAAATTTCCAATTAATTCCAGGTTTATCAAAGTCTTTTCTAATATAAGCAGGCTTTGAGAACCAATCAGGATTAAAAGCATAATCATATTCCTTTTGTTGAACTAGGTGTGTTGCATTAGGAAACCTTCCAACACCACCTGAGTGATCGAGGTGAAGATGAGAATGTAAGACGTATCTTATACCTGCTGGATTAACCCCAATAGAGTTAAGTTGATCAATACAATTTTCAGTTTTTCCCATAATTGGATCATAAGCAGCAACAACAGAACCCCAATGAGCATGTTTATCTTCACTAACCTCTTTTGCATTGCCTCCGTCAATTACCACATCCCCTTTTGGGTGTCTTATCAAAAACCATGGAACAGGTATCTCAAAATCCTCATTAGATTGGTTCATTTTTATATATTTCATTTTTGTTTTTAGTGTGCCGGTCTGAAACATATAGAGTCTCATATCAGTAGAAACTTGTGAGTTCGTCAAGTGACTATATTCTTTTTTTGACTTTTCAATTGCTTCTTTTATGGAATATTCTTTAACTTTTTGATCCGTCTGTTTATTAGTAATAATTTTATCAAATTGATCCAAATCAGATTTTTTGTAACTTACGCTCAATTTTTTTTCCATCTATTTAAATTCTATCTCAATAAATTTGTAAATAAAATCATTGTTATTAAATACATTGTGGTTAACTCCCTTTTCTCTAAAGTAAGATCCACCTTTTGCTAGTTTTGAAATTGTTTCCTCGCCATCATGATTAACAATTTTTAGTTCCCCATCTAGCAAGGGTACTACCACATAATCGTATTCATGGATATGCTGACCAGTTGAGTCCCCAACTTCAAAAGACCACTCTGTAACTCTGGTTTTTTGATTATCTATCATGACATTGGCTTTAGCCATGTCGTTAGATATTTCTACAGGGTACGCCCTCAGCTTTTTCAGCCTTTAGAGCTTCGGCAGCTTTTGTTGCTTTTTCAACTGAGTCGAAAACAAGTTCAGGAAAAAGAACAAAAGGTTTTGCTCTATCAGCACTGAGCTGTCCAACACACCAGGTCTTACCGGGTTCAACACACATGACCATATATGTTCCAGGTATAGGACCATAATGCCTGTTATTTAAAGCAAAAAGGCACTCTGCCATATCATTTAATTTATCTACGTCTAAATTTTGAAGTGCTTTTTTTTCTAGTTCATTTAAAGGAGTATCAAGAGCTCCAAGTGTTTCTTTTCCCCATGGGATCTCCTGCATATTTTGTTTTTTCATAATTTAAGGTAAAGGCCCGTCCTTTAAAAAACCTTTAAGAGTGTTTTCCATAATTCTGGAGACATTATTATTATAATTATTATGTGAAAGACTACCGCACCAAGCCAAAGACCCTGGTGCAAACATAGCTCCGTTATTAGGTGTTTTATAGTAAATCATATCAGCTCTTACCATTGGATTTTCATGACCACCGCCATAGTAGCCGCGAACAGCAAAGTGTATTTCCTCGTTAACTTGCAACATCATATTAGAGTGATCTTGTGAACGAGCCAAATAATATGCATTATGTGGAGTTCCAAACTCTAAGTCGTACCTATCTAATTCTAAACCAGCAGCTCCTCCACCAACTAAACCAAAGTCACCAATAACCTCATCTGCTCCAATCCCTTCAAAGATCCATGAACATTCAGGTTTAAAGCTATCTTCTTCTCTTTTGTAGTATGAAGAAACGTCAAATCCATATGATGTAAAAGTTAAACCACAAACTTTAGAAGGTATTCTTCCTCGAGCTCTCCACATACCTCCATATTTACCATCAAAGGCATTATTGTATTCACCTGGGTTAGATGTCCATGCTCTTGTGCCAGCCTCACCTTTTCGTACTTCAGTAATATTGGAGTTGTCTGGATGATATTCACTAATCCAGTAAAATCCATCCGAACCTAAATAAAAACATCTACCACCTTGCATTTGATAGGACTCTAAGGCGTCCATATATTTCTCAGATGAATACTCAGGGTGACTTCCAGTCATCACGACTTTATAACGATTTAATAAATTTATACCTTCATGTTCCAAATCTTCATCTGTAAGAACATCAAACTCAAAGCCCTTTTCCTCAAGCCAGTCTGTTAAATGTAAGTCGGCATTTAGTTGCCATAATGATGGAGAAAGCCAGTGTCTGTATTTAGGTCTCATATTAAGGATTGGTCTAAGTCTTGATGAAATAGATACACCATGTCCATCAGAGTGAAGTGAGTAAGTTGATAAACCATATTCTCTGTGTTCATTTAAATATAAATCTGCAGGTTCTAGCACAGGAACTTTACCTGCGAGTAATTGAGCTACGACAGAATTAGTTCCAAGATTATCATTGGAGTAAGCCATATAACTGTTTGTGGGTAAGAGAAATAAAATTTTAGCTGTGGCTGTCCCTCTTGGAGGTTTTACACAAAAAGGAATATAATCTTCATTTTCTGACTCTTCTCTTCCATCAACTCTAAGTCGAGCAGCATACACACCACTTTTCAGACCATCTGGGATTTTTAATGTAAAATCAACATCCCATCTTGCATCATCGATATCATCATCATGGAAATGGATAGCTCCGTACTCTTCAGGTTTGTGATGGAAAACCATTTCATCCGCTGTCCAGTTATGTCCTGTCATACCTCTGTTTGGCATATTAATAATAAATCCGTGGTGATTATTTGGAGAAGTATCAACAATCTTTGTTGAAGCAATGTTTTTGCCAATATTCGCATGAAAGTCCCAAGCGCCTACGACTGTTGACCTGACAGTGGTATTACACTCATCATAGCTTGATGCAAGTGTTTCGATCTCAGCCTTCGATAGCGCGATATTAGATAATCTAGGTCTGTCTATCTTGCCATTAAAAGTCTTGGTTTGCTCAGGTAATTCAATGGGATGAGGTACTTCTTTAAAATGACCTCCGGAAATGTGCCTACCAGATCTATTATTTAATGTAGTAGCTGCAATTAACAATGGAGCATCATTAGCGGCAGGTAAAACTGAACTAGTGGTCTCAATAATAGCTGAGGTTTCTTCAATTGGATTCAAAATAGCCATACCTAAACCACCATTTGTGGATGTAACCCTAGGTTCTTGGTGAAGGGTAAGCCTTCTTGATTGTGCATCAAATGTTGCAATTACCAGATACCAAACTTTTCTTAAAAGTTTTTTTTCTGAGGAGACAGTAACAACCTGAGATCCATCTCCTATTTCTACAGATAAACATCCCTCATCATTAATGAAGAGACCATAGCCTTTTTTTTCTTCTTCATTAAATTTAGTGAAAATTCCTTGTCTACCTTTATCTGGCGTTGTAGGAAAAATATAAGCTTGCATAGTAAAGCTCTCTAAATTTAAATTATCATGCTGAGGCATGATGATGTACGATCCACCATGTATTCTCTGGTTTTTCCCTTGATAAGTTCCATTACAACTGGCATCTATTTCAGCTTCTTTATACCCAGGGCCTTCAGGATTTGTATCACCGTGTATAAGACGGACTAATTGAACTTCATAACTATCATTGTATTCTGCATTAATATAAAATTTAACTTCTTCACCTGGATGAGCTGAGTACTTATCGCTATAACCTGTTATTTTTAACATTACTCTTCCCCGCTATACTCCTCAAGAAGTCTGTTAATTCTTTTTAAAAATATTGCATGTTCACATGCCTCTTCAGATGAATAAGAGTCTTCAGTTATTTCAACTGGCTCACCTCTAACTCCTGTTGTTATTCCAACTCTATAATCTTCATGCCTTCTTAAACAAACAGTTACAAAACCATTTTCTTTACTTCCTCTTCTTAACTTATCTAATAATGTTTGGAGATCTTGGCTATGCTGAATGACACCATGGTCTCGAGTAGCAGCCCTTCCAACTGGAGTTGCTCTGTGTTCTTCAATTAAAGATTTTAATTTTTGAGGATCTCTCAACATTTTTAAAATGTATTTTTTGGTAATAAAATCATCAGTGTGTTTATGTCCTTTATTTAATTGGACGTTTGAGGGATGCTTGTAGCTATAATCAGACATAATTATATTTTAAATATAGTTAACCTTTCGCACAGTTTTTTGTTCCAAATAATGAAACACAATACGAAAAATTCTTATTCCTCCTCAATTTTAAGTACTTTATCATCATAATGCATAAACGGAAAGTATTACAGTTGCCACAGCCATTCCTATTAATATAAGTGGCCAACCATATCCGCCTCCCATTCTATCAATATAGTTTCCTTGTTCCTCAACATCGTCAGGTGCCAAATATTCATCACCATTTAGTATAGGTTTTTTTGGCAAAGTCGATAAGTCCATCTTATTAGCTAAAAACCAAATTAGAAATATACCTGCTACCCACCAAATTATTTGGTAAGCCCATAGTGAAGGGACTCCCATCACCCAATTATCATAACTTTGATCCGCGCTACCAAATATTAAGTTTCCAAAAATTAAACCTGGACCAATAGAAAAGAATGCCCAAATTAAAAAAAAGACATAGGCGAGAGATTTTATTTTTTTTCTTGATGGGTGAATACCCATATGTTCATTTAAAAAATTGTGGAATGATGCTCGATGTTCTTTATCTGTATCGTTACTTGCAAATATAGAGGATAAAAAACATACAATCACATTAAAGAATAAACCCCATAAACCAGAGTAGATTGTTAGTGGCCATCGCCCCCAAGGAAGAGAATTTCCTGTTAGCTTATGACCAAAAGTTTCAGCTAAAGTTACAAAACCTAATCCGGTGATGAGTCCTAGAATTGCCCCACCTCTTGTGATCCATTTAAACCAAAGCATTCCAAGTAAAACAGGAAATAATTGGAAACCAAAAGCGATTGCTAATCCACCAAGTAATATTAGAGAAGTTTCAAAAAAAGTTGCAAGATACAATGCCGCTAGGCTTAATAACAACATCGCTAACCTAGCAACTAATAACTCCCTTTTCCATGTAGGGTTACTATCGATATATGGTCTATAGAGATCTCTTGCCACCATGCTGCCTGAAGTCATTAAAAAAGCAGATAATGTAGATTGCAGCGCAGCAATTATGGATATTGCTAAAAATCCAACAATAATTGGTGAGAGATTACTAAAGCTTTCAACAAACACATAAATTAAAGATGATATATTTTGTAGACTTAACTCAGGGAATATTTGGTTAATGGCAAAACCATTTGAATTAACAATACTATTAGCTCCAAGAAGATGTGCTCCAACACCTAATAAAGGGGCGAATATAAATAAAAATATTCCAACAACAGCACCTGAACCCCAAACTTGGTAAAAATAAAATGACCTCGGTGATTTTACTGAATAGCTCCACATCGAAAATGTAGGAGAAAGCACAATACCCATATAAGAGAGAGTAAAGGATAAAATCATAACTGCTGTCCAAGGGCCTCCTAACGGGTTATTTTTTCCAATACCTGCAACCCACTGAATTACACCAGGAACGTTGAAATATCCTGAAATATCACCGCCTCCGTAACCTCCAGTAGTTCCCCAAGCTCCAAACGACATAAAACTGTTCGCCATAGATAGGTCTTCAAAAAAACTTAAACCTCCTAAGTAATTAAATACACCAACACCAAGTGCTAAGAAAAAAACAAAAAATAACCATGATTGAACAACGCTTACACTCACCATGGGTTTAAATCCACCAGATACTATATAAAATAAGACAACAGCAGTTAGTGCCCACATTGCAGAGTCTCTGGTTATTTCACCTCCGCTAATAAACTCTACAACATTACCTGTTGATCCAATAATTATACCAAGAAATGGAACAGCAAAAAATAATCCGATTATTAGTACTACAATTCTAAGAGTATTACTTTGATAATATTTATAATACATCTCTCCTGGAGTGATAAAATTAAATTTTCTACTTAACATCCACTGCCTTTTAAAAAATAATATACTTCCAAGAGGAATTGTTATTACAATTGCAGCAGTAGCTAGAAAAGAGTATCCATCTGCATAAATTAATGATGGAAAAGAAATGATAGTTATGCCTGCAAATGTAGTTACTGTTGCAGAGAAAAAGAATACCCAAGGAGATACA
The DNA here is from genome assembly GCA_902555695.1 of uncultured Alphaproteobacteria bacterium. GTDB lineage: Bacteria > Pseudomonadota > Alphaproteobacteria > HIMB59 > HIMB59 > HIMB59. The sequence continues at coordinate 20,220 of CACDTV010000001.1, forward strand.
CTTCTATCTGCTAAATAGTAAGCCTCAGGGGTTTTATTTTTTCTAAGAGTTCTAGCTCCCCAAAAAAGACAAAAGCTTATATAAAGGACAAGAAAGAAAAAAAACCAATAAAGATTAGCGACCATAACTCAAACTTGAATTAAGAGTTGTAATCAGTCTTTTCCTTAATAATTCTGAGTGCCTCTAATAAATATACTCTAAAGACTTCATGGTTTTCACTCATCGGGAAATGACCAATATCTCTCATTTCAATATAAACTCCTCCTTTTATTTGTCTGGCAGTATCTTCTGTTGCTTCGGGAGGGGTTAGGTAGTCATAAGTACCAGTCAGCATGATAACAGGGCACTTGTGACCATCGATATTTTGTAGCTCATCTCTTAAATCATGATCAACTGAATAAAAATGAAGGTCTCCTTTAAAAGCCTCTGATCCTTGAGTGTAATAATGCCAAGTTAACCATCTATCCATATCTGGAGATTGTGGGGCCATTAAATCCCAAACACCACTACCACACACTTGAGCTGCATTGGCATGAGGATGCCTCCACCAATCAATATAAAAGCCAGGGGAATAATGCGCAGCCTCGACAGGGATCACAGCTTTAAATTTATTAGGATACTTCAGAGCTAATTGAAGAGCCACGTTTCCTCCAAAAGAAGAACCCATAAATATAGGGTTTTCAAGGTCTAAGGCCTTACAAAGTTCTACAATAAAATTACAGTAATGCTCTGCTGTTAATTTGTATTCCTCTTTCCACCATTCTGTATTATGAGGTGGATCTGATTTACCATGTCTTGGAAGGTCGTAAGCGATAACTTGATAATTTTGAGTAATTTCTTCATCTTCCAGTAATCCTCTCCACTGATGATTGTGGCATCCAGCAGTATGCTGACATACTAATGGTGTGCCTTTTCCATTTGAAAGATAAAAGACTTTATACTGTTGACCATCTACCTCGATGGTAACGTATCTACCTATTGGGTCATGATGTTTTACTGCCATAAATTTTTCCTTTCAATTCTCTTGATCATACTGGGACTCCTGATTGTCTTAGCAATTCAAATTGAACAGTAAAGTTTCTAAGATTTTGCATTAAGACTAAATGATTGCCCTCGATTTTAAGGTCTTCTCTAAATGAGGCTGCATAGATACCATGAAACATAGGTTTTGGAACAGGCTTTGCAAACTCTCTCCATGTTTGCTCTGATGCCCTTAATGCAAAGTCATATGGATCTAAACCACCAGGGTTGGTATTAATATTTTTTACCTTTCCATCATGCATCTCGATAATTACTTTCACACTACCCATGTCGAAAAGAAATGAACAAGTATAATATTTAGCCATCGCTTTTATGGTTTCATCTTTTTCAGTAAGCTCTTTATATTTTTTTGCCCAGGATTTTACATCTATACTCATGTTTTATACCTACTTCTTTTTCCTGGGTGTCTTTGTGGCTTGTTCATCAAATCTCATATGCTTGTCCTTCTTAGGATCATCGTAGTCACCTAAAATATTCCTGATATTACTTGCCTCACCGGGCGACATACCAATTTCTTTTAAAAGACTATCTAAGAACGGCTGTTGTGCTCTATATCGAAGAGCAGAATTCACAACATTATCTGCTAAAGATCCTTTTTTGGAATATCCACCTGAGGACGCAGAGGGGTTATCAGCTTTGCCGCTTCCTTCAGCTCCTCCTCCTCCTCCTTGACTAAATCCAGGTAATCCATTTACATCGACAACTTTAATTGAGTCAATGTTTTGCATTGGTCTAACCCATTCTCTAATAATACCCTCAATTTTTTCAGCGAGTTTTTGTCTAAGTGCACTTCTTCTACTTGCATCACTTCTAGCATTTTCCGCTTCATTTAGGGCTTTTTTGCCAGCTGCTTCAATTTCATATCTAATTTTCGCAGCCATCGATGCTAACTTTTCTCTCTCAGCATTTTTACTAGCGTCTATTACTCCAAGAGCTTTTGTCTTCTCAGCTTGTTCAACATCTCTAATGGTGTTGACTTTTTCCTCAGCTTCTACAGCCTTAGCGCGAGCATTTTCTTCTTCCATTTTAGTTTTTAAGACTGACTTAGATTTTTCTAGGACTTCCATTTGTTTTTGCTTTTCTTCAATTTCTATTCTTTTTGCCTTTTCAATATCTAAGACTCTTGTCTCTTGCTCAGCGGCAATTTTGAACGCATCAACATTTTTCTGTTGAGCAGTTTTTGCATTTTTAATTTGCTCCTCAGCCATAATATAAGCCTCTTCAGACTCATATCTTTTTCTAGCCTCTTCTTTTGCTGTTTGAGCTTTTTCCTCAGCAAGTTTAATATCAACTGATCTTTGTTTTTCTAGACGACTGAATTCAACATCTCTTTCCAATTCAAGAATAGTTTTTTCTGTCTCAATATCTTTCTGTTTAATCTCGATAGAAGTTTGTTGTTTAAACTCATTTTGTTCTTTTCTTCTTTTCTCAATTTCTTGGATAAGTTTAGTTTCTTGTAAACTTTTTTCCATCTCAACAAAGTCTTTCTTGCTAATCTTAGCTATCTCAATATCTTTTTCTGAGGAGATTTCAGCCAGCTCAGACTCTTTGTCTTTCTCAGCTTTTGTTTTTACTGTCTCAGTATTTTCGATAGCTCTTTGTTGTTCAATTTCACGTTTTTGTTGATACTTTGAAAATTCTTCCTCTTTTTCAATTTCAAGAGTTTGCTTGATAGATTGGAGGTTTTTATTTCGAATACTTACCTCTGTATCTTTCTCAATATCATTTCTTTTCTTTTTACGTGACTGAGTAAATTCTGTAATTTGAGTTAAACCCTCAGCATCAAATGTATTTGAAGGGTCGAATACACCCACGGGAGCTTGGTTAAGAGATGTCAAAGACACGGTCTCTAACTCCAAACCAGTGTGCTTAATTGCTTCTTCAACATGAGATGCAACATTTTTAATGTACTCAGATCTATTCTCTTGAATTTCATCAAGGCTCATTTTTGCGGCAACAACACCTAATCCATCAACAAAACGACCTTGAACAAGTTCTTTTAAATGATCAGGCTCTAGTGTTCTATTTCCCAATGTTTGCGCGGCTATTGAGACAGCTTCAGTTGTAGGCGCTACTCTAACGTAGAATTCAGCGGTTACTTCAGCCCTCATTCTATTTTTTGTGATAAAAGATTTACTTCCGTTTCGTTGAACCTCTATACAAAGAGTTTTCATACCCACTGAGGTAATGTTATGAATAATAGGCAAAACGAAGGCACCTCCGCTGATCACAACTTGTTCACCTCCCATACCAGTTCTAACAAACGCTATTTCCTTTGAGGAACGCCTGTACAGCCAATGTAGCAAGTAAACTATAATTGCTATTGCTAACGCTATTAAGATTATTATTGCAATAATATCTGCACCACTAGTAATGTTCATACCTATTTATCACCTCCTAAGTTGATGTTATTGTCCATTAACTCTCATGTCTTGTATTGCTGCTTTGTAAATTATTAAACCAAAAACTATTTTATTTAAAAAGTCTGCTAAATTATAAATCACATTAACACTATTGGGGTCAATGCCTCCGCCCAAATGCTCTATGAAATATCCCATTGGATATATAGCCCATCCAATTGTAATAATAAGTCTGTTCGAGAAGAAAACCATTTGTACATTTTCGTTTCCGCATCTAGCATTTGCTCTTCCGGCCTCTCCAACATATAGCTCACCGAGGATGTACAACCATCCAGCTAACCAAACAATGAAACCTAATGTCTTGCTCATATAACCAGCTGCACCTAAGAAACCTGCTACAACAAAAACTAAAGTTCCAACCAATAATCTCCAGAACATGCCTTGTTTAACTTTGACAACTGACATAAGCATTGCATAAAAAATAAGCACAAGCATTGGAAAGTTAAGAAACCAATCTATATATCTTAATAAAGTCGGGGCGGTGCCGCTGACTACCCAGAGATTTTTTACGAAAAAATAATGTATAGAGGACATCAAGCATACAACAGCTATCATTGTCATCGGTGTATGAAATCTTGTGCTTACTTTGCTACGCTCAAAAAAGAAAAACAATGTGGCACCAATCATGCCAACAGAAATTAACCAGAAAGACCCCCCTACAATGTCGTAAGGGAGAAGCATTTTATTCATTAAAACTTATTCCTCTTAAGTACATATTACCCGTCCTCTTTAACTAATAATAATTTTTGTTTCATATTTTGAAATAAATATTCATTGTAAAAACAACAAAATCTGTTGATTAAAGACATTTTTTTATATTTGCTCCCTAATATGGGGTGCTCTGGAGTAAAGAGCAACAAGAGGTAAAATAAGAAGACCAAATATAAATTGCTGACCCTCAAAACTTAAGCCTAGACCTGCCAAAAATGTACTAATTACTTGCAGTGCAAGAACACCGATTACTGTAAAGCCGTATCCTCCATATCCACCTAATAAGGAAGTTCCTCCTACAGCCACAGCTGCCACTGTTAAAAATAAATATTGATCACCTACACCAATGAACCCTCCACCGCTCCAACCCAGTAACATTGCTCCGGTTGCTGCAGAGGTAAATCCACTAATGACATAAACTCCAACCCAATATGCTCTCTCAGAAATTGACAATCTGTCAGCAGATAACCTTTTTCCACCAACAGCATATAAATTCCTTCCCCACTTAGTGTGTCTAAGTCCAACAATTAATAAAATTGAAATCAATATCCAAATTAAAATAACTGGAGGTATTGGAAGACCAAAAAATTTTCCATTTAATGAGGCCAAATTTTTTAACCAATCTGGAACAACACCAAAAACAGTTCCACCTGTAACAGTAGGAAGTGATACCAATATCTGTACTCCACCTACTACCATGAAGCCAACTCCAAGCGTGACTATTAGTGATTGACCTTGGAGGTTAAAACTTATCAACCCATTAAAAAGCCCGACGATCGTGCCAAATGCAAGAATAACTATAAACGCAAGCCAAGGAGGAACTCCAAGTGAAATAAGTGACATTAATCCTAAATTAGTCGCTCCAATTAAAAATGGTATTGATAAATCGAGGCCGCCTAACATCACAACTAATGTCTGTCCAATTGTTGCAATTCCTAAGAAAGAAGCAAAAACTAACATAGATTTAATATTCTGTAATGATAAGAAGCCATCAATAGAAACTGATCCTATTATAAAAAGACCAACTAGTACGGCGACTCCTATAATTACGCTTTTGTTAATGTTTAAAAATTTGTAAGCAAGAAATGCTAAGATTAAAAAACCTAATAATATGATTGCTGATACGACTGTTCTACCTGAGAAGAACCCGGGTACCAAAAAACATAGTAATATAAAAAGGCCTAAAAGAAGTAAAAATCCCGTAACAGCTATCCAGTTCTTTGCAATGAGGTCCCAAAAAAGGCTTCTTTTACTTGTGGTTTCAGTAGTTTCAGGAGGTTTAGATCCATCTTCCTTTACTAAAGATCGATAAGACCATCTAACTAAGAAAAAATGCCAGCCCCAAAGAATAATGGCGACAACAGCTACAGAGTAAAATGCAACCTGTATCCAATCAGTTCTATCTACATAACCAAGAACTGCAGTACCTATCCCAGCAGCAACAGCAAAAAGAATTCCAAGTCCTTTTAAAAAATTATGAGTTCTTTTCTCCATTTACTAAACTTTTCTATCTTCTGATAGACCTCCCCATTTTTCAAGTCCTTCTTGAGATTTTAATTTTATTTTATAAACACCAAACGCTTGCCATATCAGAGGCGAAATAGCTATTCCAATTGCAGTAATTAAAATCATTTTCCAATAAGGATAACCAATTGCGAAGAACATCGCAGACCATGTTAATGCAGCTATACTTAAAATAGCAATGTAAGGTCTGAATCTAGCAAATGATATTTTTGCTCCCATTGTTAAATATGTAAAAAATTGAAATACAAATATTGCAAATATAATTAGAGCTGCTTCTTTAAGCCAAGTAACATCACTTGTGATAAATTCTCCTCGTATAGGTCTTGTATAGTTGATTGATGATGTATCGCCAACAATTAATTCTGTAATAATTGGAGAGTAAAACTTACTTCCATCATCAGTAATAATTGTTCCAGATGGTGAGGCTAAAAAGTATACAGCGAGTATTGCTAATACACCGAGGAAAATAATGAAAACATTATTCAAATTGATATTCGAAAAAAGAGTTGGTGCCGTGAGTAAAAAAAGTAAAAATAAAATTAGTATTACAGCGTATCCATCTATGCCGAAGAAACTCTGTCTATTTGACTCAATTCCGTAATAAGATATTGCAGCAAATACAATAAATGAAATTGCTATTGCAAATAATACCAATGTTTGTGTTTTGATTTCTTTTCTAAATCTTGGCATAGCAATTATTACTATCGCAGATGTAAAGAAAACTATTCCTCCTAAAGTTGCGACAGCGTAAGCGAGGCCAACCAAAGCACTCGAGGAAGATGAAAAATCAGGCAATCCCGCACCAACTCTTAGATATTCAGATGTAAAATACTGAGGAGCATAATTTAAAATATATTGTAAGTTGGTACCCAAATCAGCGTTAACAAAATAAGCCTCTCTCGTGCCACTCCAAACACAACCGAAGAAAATAACAATTGCTGCAATAATAAAAGACACTGTTGGGCCATCTCTATGTTTAACAAGCAAATAGACGAGATAAATCAAGGCTGCTATTCCGATAGCAATAAACATCCACACTGTAGAATTTCCACCCTCTGCGCATGCCTTACCTGTGATTAAACAATCACTCCCGGACTCAAGAGCTTTTTCAAAAATTTCAGCATCTTTAGATTTACCTCCAAAACCTCCCACAGTCCCTCTGGTTACTTGATCAAATTTCATATGAATTTGAACAGCAGCAGCACTTAATGTTCCAATAATAAAAAATACAAAAACTGATAAATTTTTGAATGCTTTTTGAATATAAGGAAGCGCAATAAGTATTAAAAGAGAAGCCACCAATACCGCACCATATGATAAGTCTGTTACAAAACTTTGAAATCTTTCAAACCTAAAAGTTGATAGAATAAAATTTATCAAATAAATGTTAACTGAACCTAGAATAGCTCCAAACGCACCGCCTCTTCCACCAATTAAACTTGACCCACCTAATACAAGTGCTGTAACTGCCATCAATGTATAAGTAGTACCTTGAGTTGGGTCTCCAGAACCAATCAAACCTGTAAAAGCAATAGCTGCGAGTGCAGCGTAAACTCCACCGATAATATGAGCACCAATTCTTACAATGTAAATTCTCACTCCACTTGTATAAGCAGACTTTTCATCTGAACCCATTAATTTTAAATGTTGCCAGTAAGCAGTATGAGTTAGTGCATACCAAATAAGTGTCGAGAAAATCAAAAGTATCAGTGTGGGTTGTACTACCTCAGTTCCAGCGCTCCAAGATAACATCCAATCAGGTGCTCTACCTCCTGGTCTTGGTAAAATAACTAAATTGATACCAGAGAAAGCAAGAAACATACTTAAGGCAACTATTATTGGTTGAACTCTAATAAAAATTACGATTAAGGCATAAAGAAATTGGTAAATTACTCCTATTGCAAGAGCACATATGAAATACGCAACTGGCGATTGAATGTAACCTGCAGCATAAAGTTGTATTGTCGTTACATTAATAAAACCAATAAGTGGTCCTATTGATAAATCGACTGTCACTCTGCCGGCTAAAGCCAACGCAGTAAGAGCATAAGTAGCAAGAATAAGAGGTGTTGAAACCATAATTGCAGTTCCAATACCCGAGCCTGAAATTATTTGTGGTCCTCTAATCATTGCAAAAATCATTAGGGCAAAAAATATAAATATTGGAACGATTAAGTATTTTGTTGACTGGGGATCAGAACCTGGAATTTGAGAGGGTTTTATTGCTGCTACAAGTTGATTAACCATTATAATTAGTCAAAATAAACGACTTTGATACCCCCTCTGTCAGACTGCGATCTTCTATGACCTACTTTAAGTTTGTCTGTTTCAACAATTTTAATTCTCTTTGAGTCCAAATCAATATTTTTAGTAAAGCCATTTTTAAAAGATATCTTACTAATAAGAGTGTTTAAATTATTTTCGATATATTTAGTGTTGTGTTTACCATCTATGAAGTTTTTGTCTTTAAGAAGACAAATTAAAAAAGGGATGTTTGTCTTAATGCCCTCAATCTGAGTGCCTTCTAAAAATTTTATTAATTTGGATATAGCATCGTCTCGAATTAAGTCGTGAGATATAATTTTTCCTATCATCGGATCATAATAGAAACTTACTTCATCTCTTTCATCGTATCCCCAATCTAATCTTATGCCATTTGGTATTTTAGGAAACTTTAATTTAGTTATTTTTCCTGGAGATGGTAAGAAATTTTGAGATGGATCCTCTGCATAGACTCTGCATTCAATTGAATGTCCATAAGTTTTAATTTTATTTTGATTTAAAAATTTATTTTTTCTATTAAAAGCAAAATTTATTTGCATAGAAATTAAATCATTATTTGTCACTAACTCTGTAACAGGATGTTCAACTTGAATTCTTGTATTCATCTCAAGAAAATAATATTTCATTTCTTGAACATCATATATGAACTCTACAGTTCCGGCTCCTTCGTAATTTACATCAGAAGATAATTTTACAGCGGCTTTTGCCATATTATTTATTAATTCTCTATCTACCTCTGGTGCCGGAGACTCCTCAATTATCTTTTGATATCTTCTTTGCATAGAGCAATCTCTTTCGAACAGATGCACAGATCCTTTTGCACCAAATCCAAAAACTTGTATCTCTATATGTCGAGCGTTGGTGATAAATTTCTCAATAAAAATATCTCCATTACCAAAAGATTTTGCAGCAAGATTACTAGTTTTTTCAATTGAATTGGCTAGGTCTTTGAAATTTTGGACGACGCTCATGCCTATCCCCCCACCGCCAGCACTTGATTTTACAAGTAAAGGGTAGCCAATCTCTTCACATTTTGTCTTAAGTTGTTCATCACTTAATTTGTGAACATTATTTATGCCTGGACAAATAGGAATATTGGAATTTAAAGCCAATTCACGAGCAATATCCTTATTTCCCATTGATTTTATTGATTTTGGTTTTGGGCCAATCCATGTGATACCTCTGTCTATAACCTCTTGAGCAAAAGTGTCGTTTTCCGATAAAAAACCAAAACCAGGATGAATAGCATCCACATTTGATTTTGTAGCTATTTCTAAAATCTTATTGTAAGAAAGATAACTTTCCTGAGCTTTACTAGGTCCTATATAATAAGACTCGTCAGATAATCTTACATGCTTTGAATTCTTATCTGCATCTGAATAAACAGCTACAGATTTGTGACCTAATATTTTACAACTTTTTATAATTCTATTTGCTATTTCACCGCGATTAGCAATTAAAATTTTTTTCATTTCTTATCAACGATATAAGGCATTTTGGTATGATTGCCGTTTGAAGTTTTTTGTGGAATTTTTTTATCAGAGGAAATTTTTTCTCTCAGAGCCTTTAAGATTTCTACAGCATTAGGAGTGTCAGAGTGGACACAAATTGTTTCACATCCTACAACTACATCGTTTCCTTGAACAGTTTTAACTTTATTTTCATTCATTGCTCTTAAACAACGCTCCACAGCTCTATCAGTTGGATAATATTTATTTCGACCCTTGGCTATAACCAAATAACCTGTTTCATCATATTCCAAGTCAGAGTAAAATTCTCCGTAAAATTTTATTCCTCTTTCTTTGTATACTTTTTCGTGAAAAGTATTAACCATTCCGAAAATACCAACATTAAAAATTTCAGCTGCGTCAGCAATTCCATGAGCCACATCTTCCTCTTTCGCGGAGACACCATATAAAGATCCATGAGGTTTGATATGGTTTAATGGCATTCCATACTCATCAAGAAAGGCTTTGATGGCACCAGTTTGATACATCACAAGATTTTTGATTTCATCACGTTTCATTTTCATCGGCCTTCTTCCAAATCCTACTAAGTCAGGATAGGCAGGGTGCGATCCAACTTTCACATCATATTTTTTTGCAAGCTCGACAGTTTTCCTCATTGTGTTTGGGTCTGAGGCGTGAAACCCACAGGCTACATTAGCAGCATCTATATAAGGCATTATTTCTTCGTCATCTGCGAAGGAGTAAATACCAAAACCCTCACCCATATCGCAATTCAAATCGACCATGAATAACAAATTCCTCTCATTTATAATTTACAGAAAATCAGGCTTTTATGTGAAAATCTTTTCCACATGTTGGAACAATTTTGCTTATATTTTTCAGAATATAGGTATTATTATAAATACTTATATATAAGTAAGGAGGATAAAACTATGACATTGCTTAAAAAGTTCATAGCTATTTTAGCTGTTAGTTTTGTCGGTGTCGCAGGTAACTTAAATGCTGACATTTTAGACGAAATTCCAGCTGATATTAGAGACTTCGTTTATAATCCTGACTTTATGGATCCTAACCAACCGCTTGGTGAAAGTGTATACAGAAATTGGAAAAGTGATAGACCACTTCCTTGGACTATCGGTTATGCAAGTTCTTACGCAGGTAATCTATGGAGAAAAGGTGTGATGGAAAGATTGTATGGTGACTATTTACCAAAAATGAAAGCAGCAGGTATTCTTAACGATATCGTTGTTACACAATCTAACCTAAAAGACGCGGTTCAAATTCAACAAATGAGACAGTTAACTGATCAAGGAGTTGATGGATTAATAGTCTGTTGCTCAAATCCTGTTGCATTAAATCCAACTATTGAGTATGCATACGGAAAAGGTGTTCCTACTGCATCAATGACAGGATACTTAACTTCAGAATATGCTATCAGTACATCTGTTAACTACAAATTAACCGGATATTATATTGCACAATGGTTAGCAGAAACTATTGGTGGTGAAGGTAATGTTGTTATTATGGAAGGAATTCCTGGAACATCAGCATCTGACTCACAGCACCAAGGTATGCTAGATGGATTTGCAGAATATCCAGACATAACTGTTGTTGCTGAAATTGCACACATGTGGACACCACAAATTGCTCAAGCTGAACTTCAAAAATGGTTATCAGCTAACACAACTCAAGTTGACGGATTTGCTGTTCAGTCTTCAGGAGAGTCCGGAGCACTTAACGCTCTAGAATCATCTGGAAGACCAATGGTGCCTATGGCTTTGGGTGGAGAAATTGGTGCATTCTGCTATTGGAGAAATAATCCAGACTTTATCGACAGAGCGGTCTATGCATGGCCTCCTGGAGATGATGCAGAGTTTGCGATGAATGTTCTTTTAAGAACTATGTATGGTCAGGGCCTTAAAATCCAGTCTATCTTAGTTCCTCCATATGAAGAAGATGTTGAGACTATTCAGTCTTTTGTTCCTGAAGATTGTGACAGAAACTCAAGTGAGTTTAGAACTGTTGGAATTGAAAACTGGGCAAGTGATGAATATCTAAATAATTTCTTCGATCGTGGAGAAGCATTACTTTAATTTAAGTAATTAATGAATGAAGAAAAAACTTTGGACAGTGCCCCAAACGGGAATGGGGCACAGTCTAACTCCTCTAAAGTTGGAGGGGATATTTATGTTCAAGATGCATCAAAATCCTTTGGTGTTACAAAAGCTCTAAACGGTGTAAATTTTAAAGCTAACTTTGGTGAAATCCACGCCATTGTTGGTGGTAATGGATGTGGTAAGAGTACATTGGCAAAGGTTATTTCAGGAGTTTTACCTTTGGACAAAGGAAAGGTCTCTATTATGGGTCATTCACCCAATTCCCCAATTGAAGCCCAAAGAGTTGGCATTGCTACAGTTTTTCAAGAAGTAATGATAGCTGAAGAGGCTACTGTTTATGAAAATTTATTTATTGGATATGACTCTTTTTTTGGAAAAAAATTAGCACATCGAGATAGGGTCGAAAAAGCTGCATCTATAATGTTAGAGCTATCCGGTGAATTTGTCGATCCATATACAATAGCAAGTCAATTATCGCTTGGTATGAAAGCTTGGATAACAATTGGTAGAGCATTTTTAAGAAATCCTAAAGTACTAATTTTAGATGAATCATCAGCTGCACTCGATTTTGACTCTACAGAAAGACTTTTTGCAAAAATGAGAACATTAAGAGATCAAGGTGCAGCAATATTTATAGTAACTCACAGAATTGCAGAGCTAGTTAGAATAAGCGATAGAGCAACGGTTATGAGAGATGGGGTTGATGTTGGAGTTTTAGCAGGAGAGGAAATTACTGAAAAAAATCTTCTCGGACTTATGACAGGTGATAAAAAATTTTCTACAGCATCAGAAATAAAAGCTACACCTCCAGACTCAATCTCAGATGAAATAGTTTTGTCTGCTAAAGATTTAAAAGTTTGGGACAATGGAGATGTTATTAACTTTGATCTTCCAAAAGGTGAGATACTTGGAGTCACAGGACTTGATGGGCAAGGACAAGATAATTTTGTTAAGGCTCTGGCAGGTATCGATCAACCACTTAGCGGAGAAGTAATTGTCAAACAGTCTGATGAGGAAAGAGAAAGAACCAAGAAAGATTACACAACTGTGAATAGCTTGTTAGATGCCAAGAAAAGTGGAGTTGGATATGTATCTGGAGATAGAAAAAAAGAGGGTATTTTTCCTAACATGAGCATATATGAAAATATGGTCATACCTTTATATAAAGGAAAACAAGCTAAAACATCAGGTGGATTTATTGGTTTTATTAAATGGATGGAATTAAACGGTATTTTTGATTGGGAAGTAGAAAGATTAAGTATTAAGACAGGTCCAAAGAATAATCTAATTACCTCATTGAGTGGGGGAAATCAGCAAAAAGTCATGATTGCCAGAGCTTTCACAACAACTCCAAAAATACTAATACTTAACGATCCAGCGCGAGGTATTGATGTTGGTGCAAAACGAGACTTATATAAACACTTAAGAATTTTTGTAAATGAAGGTGGTACAGCGATATTTCTATCAAGTGAACTTGAAGAATTTATAGGATTATGTCATCGAGTTTTAGTTTTTAGAGATGGGAGTATATTTGAGACATTTGAAAAAGAGGATATCAATCCAAATACTATCCTTGAGGGAATGTTTGGTCATACTCAAAAGAAATCTAATGATAATAATTTATCAAGTACGCAAAATTCAAATCAAAAAGCTAATACTAATGCAGAAATTCAAAATAAAATTATTAAACCGACTGTGCCTACAAATGTCAAAGTAGTAGATTTTACAGATAAACCTAAGAGCAAAGAAAAAATTAAAGTTAAATATTTTTAAATTCAATGGTTCAAGAATATAAAAATACAGATTTAGATTTATTTCAAAAAATAGATTTAACCAATCCTAAAGATGAGTTATTAAAAAAAAATAAGATAGGGTTATCGCAACAAGAAAACAATAATATAAAATTTAATTATTTAAATCACGAGATTTCAAAATTTGAAAATTTAGAGAGTCATTTATCTCAAGATAAATCAAAAAAACTTGATGATATTTTATTCTCTCAACTCGATGTTGATGATTATGCTAGTTTCAAAAATATGTATCCTCATAATATTTCTCAACCTAAATTAAATGTAAGTAAACTCTCTGTAAAAAAACATATAAACGAGGATGGCTCTTATCCCAATTTAGTTTCAAAGAATACAAAAGATAAAACCTCAGAAATATTTCAGGGAATTTACCCTGAGCCAAAGTTTTTACCAGGTGGTGATAAGTATTTATTAATAGAATTTGGTAATGTGATGAATTTAGAATTGAACTTTAAAGCTCAGGGGCTATCAAACTTAATTAAGACAGCAAATATTAATGGAGTTTACGAAACACTCCCATGTTTTGCCTCAATGATAGTTCACTACAATCCAGATGATATCGGCTATCAAGATTTAATTAATGAATTGAAATCATTGCTTAAAGATATGAAAGATAATGATGATACAGTTGTAAATAGCAGACTTTTTCATTTCCCGACTGTCTATCTTGACAAATGGACTAAAGAAGCAATTGAAGACTATATAGCTAAAATCACAATGAAAAAGCCAGATCCTGAGTTCATCACAGAGTTAAATCAATTAGATGATGTTAATCATTTTGTTAGAGTTCACTCTGGAACTGAGTATTGGGTGGCTTCGCTTGGTTTTTGGCCTGGTTTACCATTTACAATGCCTCTTGACCCTAGGTGCAAATTAACCGCTCCAAAGTATAACCCACCTAGAACATGGACACCAAAAGGAACTGTGGGCATGGGAGGATCGTCCACAGCTATTTATCCTGATAGGCTACCTGGGGGTTATCAAATTTTTGGCAGAACGCCTGTACCCATTTGGGATCCTGACAAGAATTTTGATGTTTTCAAAGATAGTATTTGTCTATTTAGGCCAGGAGATAGAATTAAATTTGTGCCTTGTGATTATGATGAGTTTGAAATGATTGAAAAAAAAGTTGAAGATAAATCATATCGATATGATTTAATTGAAGAGCATAAATTTTCCATCAAAAAATATAAAAACTGGTTGTCTAAACTAGATTATAATAAGAAGTTTTAGATGTTTGAAGTTATTAAACAAGGACTAGAAACATCAGTGCAAGATTATCCCGGGAGAGTTGGTTATCTTAACCAAGGGTTTCCTCCCTCAGGGCCAATGGATAGTTGGTCTTTTCGACTTGCCAATTTACTTGTAGGTAATGAGGAGAGCTTTGCAGCGCTTGAGTGTCAGTACACTGGTCCAACTTTAAAATTTGAAAAAGATCATGTCATTGCAGTCTGTGGTGCTGATATGCAGCCCAAAATAAATGGTAATTCTATTCCTATGTGGGAGAGTGTTTTAATAAAATCTGGACAAACTCTTGAAATGGGTTTTACAGTATCTGGTGCAAGATCTTATGTGTCTTTTGCTGGAGGCATTGAGTCAGAAAAATGGCTAAACTCTCAATCAACTTTTCACAAAGCAGGCGTTGGTGGCATTGATGGTCATGCTTTGAAAGACGGTCAAAGAATTCCTTTAGGTCAAGCTAATGGGAAGATCGGTAGAAAAATTAGAACTGACTCAATTCCAGAGATTAGCAATAGTGGTATTTGGGAAATTGAGGTTGTTCGGGGACCAAATGATGATTGGCTTGACGACGAAGGATATGACACTTTTCTTAAAGCAGAGTGGAAACTTCAAGCAAGAAGTGATCGTACTGGATTTAGGTTGGATGGACCCACTTTAAGTTTTACCGAAAAAGCTACAAATAAATCTCCTGAACATGGCTATGAACCCTCAAATATAATAGATCAGGGCTACCCAATAGGTGGTATTAATTTGGCTGGTCAAACGCCAATAATACTTGTAAATGATGGGCCTAGCATGGGTGGGTTTATTGTACCTTTTACTGTTCCATCAGCCTCTTTTTGGAAATTAGGACAAGCTAAACCAAATGAAAAATTTAAGTTTAAAGAAATAAGTGTGCAAGAGGCACAGGAAATGAGATCTGAACAAACCTCCATCTGCTCAATGGGAAGTGTCATATAATATGTCTACAGAAGTTTTAACATCAGTTCCAGGTAACATATGGAAAGTTTTAGTAGAAGTTGGTGATGAAGTAAGTGAGGGGGATATATTATTTATTATGGAAGTTATGAAATCAGAGGTCAATCATAACGCTCCAGTTAGTGGAACAATAACTCAAGTTAACATTAGGAACGACCAAGAGGGTGTAAGCCCTGGCACTGTTGCTATAATCATTGATTAAATGACAGATACTCCACTTTTATATAATGGGCCTACTTCTCCTTTTGGAAGAAAATGTAAAGTATCTGCTCTTGTATTAGACGTTGCTCATAAAGAAGAAAAGATAAATATTTATAAATCAAGATTTCTAGATGAATTTAATCCATTAAGACAAGTTCCTACTTTAATAGTTGGTGATAAAACGATCACAGACAGTGATAATATTTGTTTGTATTTTGATAGTATTTCAAAAAAAGACTCTATATATCCAAAAGATCGTTATTGGGAAAGTATGACAATGATAAGTGTTTCAAATGGAATTATGGAAAATGCAGTTAATCGTTATATAGAAATGTCAGCTATACCAGAATTAGAGCAAAGACATAAATCTATAGAACGATATGAGAAAAAAATTTTAAGATCCATTGACTGGATTGAAAAAAAATATGATGAGTTCGTGACTGACAAGTTAACGATTGATCAAATATCTGTTGCCTGTGCATTAGACTATACATCTTTTAGATTTACTGATGCTTGGGGAGAAAATAATATTAAATTAAAAAAATGGTTAGAAAATATTACCAAGAATGATTTTATGAAATCAACCTTACCTGGAGAGAGTTTTAAGTATGAATAAAAGATTTAGAAAATTTTTATTACAAATGATACATTATAAGTTGATGAGATATATTTTTGTACTTCTTTTAAGTTTGCCATTATTATCGCTGAATTTAAATGCAGAGTATGAGATGCACATCCCAAATTGTACTCAAAAAGGTGTTGAAAATTGCGGTGGTTTTTTATTTGATAATGAAACTGGAGATGTCCTTTTTTGCGGTTCTGAGAGTTGTATCGATTTAAAACTTCCAAAATCTTGGAAGGCAAAACAGAAAGATAAACTATCAAAACAAGATCAAATATTAGAAATGCTCTCCAATATTCAGGTTGGATCTGTCAACACAGTTCAAAATGTTGAGCCTTCCTCAGATACAAAAATTGTAAATCAAGAAGTAAAATCAGAAGAAAAGAAAGAAGAAAAAGAGGTTGTCAAAAAAGAGGAAAAAGAAGAGAAAAAGATAGAAAAGTGTGACAAAGAAAAGAAAAGTTTGTGTAAAGGTTCTGGTGGCATGCAACTTGGAGGAACCGGAATGAAACTTAAGAAACCAACAAAAAAATAGTTTGAAAAAAAAACAAAAGAGATCATTAGCTTCTTTAATATTAATAAGAGAAAAACTTGCCTATGACTTATGTAATGAGATTTATATGACTAAAGATGAAGCTTATGAAATTATAGACTTTGCTTTCCAGCTTAGTGATAAATTACCTGAAACTTATGATCAGCTGAAATCAGAAATAAAGTCTTATATAATTATTAATATGTTATCTCTAGTTACTAAATTCCACTAGTATCAATTTCTTCTTTTGAAATATTTTCTTTATTTTCATCAAGTAAATTTTCATAGTTCGAATTTTCATTACTCAAATAAATACTATCAGTTAAAATTATATCCATTCTCCTATTATTAAAGCTATAATCACAAGTAACTGAGAAAATTAACTCACTACTATTAGATCTATTGCTAAGATAAATTTCCCAAGTTGTTTTACTTTTAAGTTTGTTTGGAAACTGTTTCACTTCAGTTTGAAATAATTCGGTGTTTTTCTTTTGAAATGAATTAATAAAGCTATCTTGAATGTCAAGACACTCAACAGGACTGAGTTGCAATTGATTATTTGAGCCGTGAATTTCGTAAATATTTCCTGTTTTTGTTGATTTTAAAGTGTATTCAGTAAGATATTTGTTTGCTATCAAGACGTTGTCCTCTTTAATAGAAATGCTCTCAATATTACCTTTCTTTAATTTTATACTCCCATCATTTTCATACCTAAGAATGTCCTCGTACAATTTATAACCAAAAAGCTCAATTGATTGTGCATTCAAACAAAAAAACATGCTAACCGTGAATAATGTTTTAAACATAAGGAATTTTAACATTGATTTAGTTCTTTGAAATAGTGTTGAGCGGATATGGAACATCTTTGATAGAAAATTTATGACAATATTCAACACCCTCTAAAAGTTTTGACCATAATTCGTTTGCATCCTTTTCTAATTCTGGGATCGAATATGATGCTAAGCTTAAAAACCATATCTTAAAAGAGTCCTTTGATAGTCTATCGACATTTGAATTGACTAATGTTGAAAAAGTATCTTTCCACTGTAGTAAGAGAACATCAGCTTCTTTTTTTGATAAATTCTGAGGTGATGTAAAGTATTTTTTTTGAAGTGTTGATTTATCTTGTTCTAGGATAGATGTTTTAAATTGGAATGCATTATCGAGAATTGATGCTTTTTCTTTACTATCATTTATTTCAATCCAATTAATAAAACCTTTCAATAATCTTGAACATATGTCATGGAGTTGTTCATTATCTATTTCTTCATTCATATAATTTATTAAAATTTAAAATTTCAAGAATGACTGTATCTCTTTTGCTAGAGCCAACATTTCTAAACACCCTTTTCCAGTTCTTTGTTTTTCTACAACTGTTAACCCTAATCCCATAGTTGATACAAATATTTGTCTATTACCCAAAATCGTCTTTGCTTTTTTAACATTCATTTTATTAACAAATTTATGTGCTTCTTGAATAAGTTTAGATTTAGCATTTGCTCTATTAATAAGAATTAATATCTCTCTTTTTTCTCTTTTCGCTAATTCAATTATGGACTCCGTGGCCCAAAAATCTACTTGAGAGGGAGATATCGGTATAATGACAAGGTCAGCTATTTCAATTGCTGGTCTTCCATCAGCGTCAATTTTAGGAGGAGTATCAATTATTACTAAATCAGATTTTTCTTTAAGGGATTTAGCCTCATACTGTGCGCCCCAGAGGCTTGCAGTTTTAAACTGAATCATATTTTTATTTTTAAGTTTTTCATTTCTGGTAAGAAACCACTTACCTAAACTACCTTGAGGGTCTGTGTCGAGTAATGTCGTCGATAAATTATTTTTTAAAGAATAAACAGCAGCTAAATTTGCAGCTATAGTGGTTTTTCCAGAGCCTCCTTTTTGTTGAGCGATGGTAATGACCTTAGACACATTTCAAGTATAAAAATAAAAAACTCTTAAGAAAGCCTTATTAAAAAAAAGTTGTGGGTTGATAGGTGCTTAGAATAGGTTTCTTAAAATTATATAGGAAATAAACCCTATATCATCTATATTGCTATCGTGAAAGCGTTTCAATTCAACACTACTCCTGGAATAAGATTTGGAAGTGACTATTCAGTAAGCACAGCAGAGGAAGTTTCTAAAAAACTTGGTAACAAAATACTATTTGTAACTGATCCGGGTTTAGTAAAAATTGGGTTACACGAAAAAACAATTAATGAGCTTAAAAAATACTCTGAAATTTTAATTTTTGATAATGTTGAAGCTGACCCATCTATAAAAACACTTATGAATTGTGTAGAACAGGGAAGAGATTTTGATGCAACAGGTGTAATAGGATTTGGTGGTGGATCATCAATGGACGTATCGAAATTAACTGCACTTTTGATTGGTTCAAACGAAAATATTCATGAGGCTTGGGGAGTGGCTAATGCTAAAGGGCCTAGGCTCCCTCTTGCCCTTTACCCAACAACTTCTGGTACTGGTTCTGAAGTAACTCCAATTTCTATTATCACACAAGAAGATTTAGAAAAAAAAGGAGTTTCCTCTCCTATTATACTTCCAGACCTTGCAATTCTTGATCCATCATTAACACTCGGTCTTCCCCCTCACATTACTGCTGCTACCGGTATTGATGCAATGGTCCACGCGATAGAGTCTTATGCTTCAAAAAGTGTGAATAATAATTTGATCTCTCAAACACTCGCAAAGGAAGCATTGAAGCTTTTAGGTAGTTCTATAAGACAAGCTGTTTTAAACGGAAAGGATATTAAAGCAAGATCAAAAATGCTTGTTGGCTCTATGCTAGCAGGTGTCTCATTTGGAAACTCTCCAGTTGCTGGCGTTCATGCTTTGGCATATCCGATTGGAGGCACTTATCATGTCCCTCATGGTCTTTCCAACGCACTTGTCCTGCCATATGTGTTAAGATTTAATATATCTGATCAAAATGCATCAAAACTGTACAGTGAAATAGCCCCAATTGTTTTTCCAGATATTGACACAAGCACCAGCACTCAAGATATTTCTTCAAAATTCATTGAAAAGTTGTCAGATCTATCAAGCGAATTAGGTTTAGAACAAAGATTAAGAGATCTCGAAATCCCTGAAACTGCATGCGAAACAATGGCTAGAGATGCAATGAAGCAAACCCGATTACTAATCAATAATCCAAGAGAAATATCTGAAAAAGATGCTTTTGATATTTATAGGTCTGCATGGTAGAAACTTCATCTGATAAGAGATGGTAAATATAACATCTTGAATTATTAAGATTTTAAACTAAATAATATGAAAAATGTTAAGCGTAATAGATATTTCTAAAAATTTTGGCGATTTTACTGCCATTAATAAACTCTCTTTTGAGGTCAAAGTTGGTGATGTGATGGGATTCCTTGGACCTAATGGTGCTGGCAAAACAACTTCCATGAGGGTAATAACTGGTTATCTTAAATCTGACAGTGGAAACGTTATCATAAATAATAAGGACATTGAAATAGAGCCCATTTACACAAAGTCAATGATTGGCTACTTACCTGAAGGTGTTCCCCTTTATTTAGACTTTTCGCCATATCTTTACCTAGACTACGTTTGCCAGGTAAGAAATATAAAAAACTCAAAAGCAGCAATCAAAAAAGTAATTAATGATCTGCAACTAGAAGAAGTAAAAGATGTTCCCATTGAAACTTTATCAAAAGGTTTTAAAAGACGTGTTGGAATAGCACAGGCTCTTATTCATAATCCCAAATTACTGATCTTAGATGAGCCAACTGATGGATTGGATCCCCTTCAAAAATTTGAAGTAAGAAAATTAATTAAAAAATTATCTAAAACAAAAGCAATTATAATTTCTACACACATTCTTGATGAAGTCCCAGAGGTTTGTAATAAGTGTCTTATTATTAATGATGGACAAAAAGTCTTTGAGGGAACTCCAGCACAGCTTAAGAAAAAAATTGGTAAATCCCTAGATGAAAAATTTAGAAAGTTAGTAAGCTAATGTTGGCGCTAATTAAAAGAGAACTTAAATTATATTTTATAACTCCTGTCGCCTATATTTTTACTGCAATATTTATTTTGACCTCTATGTCCTTGACATTTTATTTTGGGTCGTTTTTCTCCTCAGGAGTTGCAGACTTAACGGTTTTTTTTAGTTTTATTCCATGGGTTTTTATTTTCTTTGTCTCTGCAGTTACTATGAAAAGTTGGTCCGAGGAAAAAAGACTTGGTACTATTGAATTATTAATGACTTTACCAATTCCTTTGTGGAAGATAGTGTTGAGTAAATTTTTTGCAACTTGGGCTTTTGTTGTATTCTCTGTTGTTTTGACGTTTCCTATTTGGATTACAGTAAATTATCTTGGAAACCCTGATAACCTTGTAATTATTGGCCAATATCTTGGTGTTATTATCATGGCAGGTGCTTATGTTTCTCTTGGAATTTTCTTTTCTTCGTTAACTAACAATCAAATAATTGCCTTTATTTTATCTATTTTAGTCTCATTTCTTTTTACCATAAGTGGTTTTCCTCTTATGATTAATTTTATAACTGGGATTTTACCTATTGAAATAGTAGAACTCATTTCTAGTTTTAGCTTTTTGACTCACTTCTCAAGTATCCAAACGGGTTTCTTCTCAATTAAAGGATTGTTTTTCTTTTTATCCTTTATTGCTCTTTGGAATTATTTAACAATTATAAAATTTTTTAATCGAGACTAATGAATAAATTTTTACAAAAAAACTATCTCATAGTATCTATACTAAGCACTGTTATTTTATTTTTGTCCTTTAATTTTATAATCCAAAAAATCAATTTTAATTTGGGAGTTGATTTTACCTCTAACAAAACTTTTACTCTTTCAAGTGGTACTAAGAGAGTTATAGACGAAATAGAAGAGCCAATAAAAATTAATTTTGTATATAGCAGAGACTTATCTAAAAATATTCCAATTATTCAAAATTACGCTAATCAAGTTCAAGGTCTATTAAACAGATATTCAGATTTAGCCTTAGGTAAAATTGAATTAAACTTTATTGAACCAGAACCTTATTCAGATGATGAAGACTATGTAAATAGATATGGTGTGCAGGGCTTTCCTATAGATCAAGAAGGGTCCAAAGTATATTTTGGATTAATTGCTTCAAATACAACAGATGACATAGAAACTGTTCCATTTTTTGATCCCTCAAAAGCTGGCACATTAGAAAAACAATTAACTGACATTGTATACAAACTTAATAGATCAAAAAAACCAATGATTGGTTTTTTATCATGGGTGGACACTACACCACCAATGATGCCAAATAATCAACTTGGGCAAGGAGAATACACAATACTTGAGGAGCTTAGTTATTTTTATGATTTTGAGTTTTTAGATACAGACGTAGAGAGTTTTGAAGGTATAGACTTATTGATAGTTTATCACCCCTCTGACATTAGTGACAAAACTGAATATGCAGTTGAACAATTCATCTTGAATGGTGGAAAATCAGTTATTTTTGTTGATCCATTTTTTGAGAAAAATGACCATTCAAATAAATCATCAAATTTAGAAAATGTCTTAAAAACCCTCAATATTAACTATAATAGCAATGTTATTTTAGATGGTGCTCAAGCCACAAGACTGCAAACACAACAAAACATAACTGAAAATACATCTTTGCAAACTATGTTGAAATTGAATTGGCCTGAAGTCAGAGGGCAGTTCATTAATCAAGCTGAAGAAATTGGAGACGGTTTATCTTTAATTAGACTTGTGTCTCCAGGTGGTCTTTCCCCATTAAATGAAGAAAGTGAAATTTCTTACACTCCTATTATGTCCTCCAGTGAGGTAACAATGGATCTACCTATGAAAGAGGTACATGATCCAATTAAGCTCATTAATAATTTTCAGCCAACAGGAATTAGCTATGACTTTGGAGTAAAATTAAATGGTATCGCAAAAAGTAATTTTAACGATTTTGAATTTAAAAATGATAATCATTTAGAAACATCCTCAAAAAATATAAATGTGGTAGTTTTCAGTGATGCTGATTTTATAAGAAATGCCTTTTGGGCAAGAATTCAAAAGTTTTTAGATACCAATGTAATAGAGGCAACATCTGATAATGGAAGTTTAGTTACAAATGTATTTGACTCAATGACAGGTTATGACGAATTTATTGATCTGAGAAACAAAGAGGCTCCATTTAGACCGTTTGTTGTAGTTCAAAAACTTCAAGCAGAAGCTGAGCAGATGTATCTAGGACAGGAACAGCAATTACAAGCTCAACTTGATAATACATTAAATCAAATTCAAAATTTATCAGGCGGTAGAGATGTAGAAAGTGTCAATTTATCTGACAAACAATTAATGGAATTAGCAAATTTTCAATTACAAGTAGAAAATACTCGTAAACAACTAAGAGAAGTTAGAAGAAATTTAAGTAAAGACATAGATCGATTAGCAAATCAAATAAACATATTAAATACTTTTTTAATCCCTGTTCTTTTAATTCTACTAATGTTTTTTATTCCAAGACAACTCGGTATCAGAAAAAGAAAAAGCAGATAAATGTATATTAAAAATTTAAAAATATTGGTTTTACTATCTTTTGGATTTTTAATTATTGCCCTTGGTATGTATTTTGATGGCAAAAATATCTCTAACAAGTCATCATCTGAAGTATTATTTCCTAGCTTTGATGATGTTTTACCGAAAATAGCATACATTGAATTTTCTAATCAAAATGGAAAATCTGTTATTGAAATCATTGATAATCAATGGCTTATTTCAAGCTCAAATAATTTTCCCGCAAATACTGAGCTTTTAAGTAGGTTTTTTATTCAACTTCGTGAAGCAAATATTTTAGATGCTAAAACTAATCGTGAAGATCTTTTATACAAATTGGGTCTAGATGATGAAAATAAAATGCAATTAATATTAAAATCTGAAGATGGTGAAGTGTTGTACTCACTAGATATTGGTATTTATAATTACAATATCCCAGGATCTTACATAAAGGCTACTGAGTCTAATCAATCTTATTTGGTTTCAACAAACTTAACCGCCGATGTATCTGATTTCTATTGGGTACCAACGGATTTAATAAATATTGGTAAATCTCAAATTCAATCAATTCAAATTTATAATCAAAATATGATTAACTTAAGTATTAAAGAAGGAGAGCTAAAACATACAAATTTGACCTCTCAATTTAAAGAAATTGATAATGATAAAATTATTGATGCTCAAAATATATTAACTGATCTTCAACATAATGGCTATATACTTAAGACAGAATTACCTAACTCTCCAGATTTAAAAGCTAGGTTTACACTAAATAATGGAACTATAATTTTTATAAATCTTTACGATATTGAGGGTAAAGGTGTTCACGCTACTTTTGATTGGAATTATGTCGATGATAAAGTTCAAATATCAAAGTTTATAGATCCATTGCTAGATGGAAATCAAATACAAGTTAGTTCGGTTGCTTTTTTAAATAATTTTGCTTTTAGCGTTCCTCAAATATTTTTTGATACATTGAATATAAAATTAAGAGAAAAAACCGAATAATTATTTGATTTCTCCAATTTCAAACTTCATTTGATGTTTATAAATTTGTAATGGGTTTAATTGCGTTGAAGGAAATTTTCGATTATTGGGTGCGTTTGGAAAACCCTGAGTTTCAAAACACATACCTTGATATTTTTTAATTTTAATACGATTACTGGAATATTTTAAATGCTGACCAGTATAAAATTGAACACCAGGTTGATTTGAAAAAATTTTTAGGGATATATTGCTTTTTGGTGATTGTATTTTAGCTATAAACTTAGAATTCTTTTTTATAATGAAATTTTCATCAAATCCCTTGAATTTATTAGTAAATTTATCGCGTATCCTAGTTGATTTTTTAAAATCAAAACGTGTTCCTTTTACATTCATTACCCTACCAGTAGGTATATTTTCAGAGTCATTTTCTAAGTACTGATTTGAATTGATTTGGACGTGGTGATCAAAAATATCTTTTTTAATTTTATCTAAATTCCAATAGGCGTGATTTACCAAATTAACGTGGGTAGTTTTTGATGTTTGTGCACTTATATTGATTTTGAGAGTCGAATTTGCAATTGAGTAATCACAACTAGAATATAATTCTCCTGGGAAACCCTGATCTTTATCTGGTGATATACAATAATAGCTAATATGAGATTTGGAGAAGCTCTTAACTTGCCAAATTTTTGAGTCAAACCCTTTTTTACCACCATGTAGTATATTTTTTCCCTCATTTCTAGTTAATTTGTATTTTACTCCTTTGATCTGAAATTGAGCTTTTTTTATTCTATTTGCATACCTGCCACATGTTGCGCCTAAGTAGTTTTTATTATTTTTATATGATGAGATATTTCCTAAATTTAGAATTAAATTGATTTTTTTCTTTTTATAAAAAACTTCAAATAATGTTGCACCAATATTGAGAGTCTTAACTCTTAAAAACTTATTTTCAATTGTGTGTGATTTAATCATTAATGATTAAATTTTTGAAATATTCTCTAAAACTTTTTTTGTTACTTCTTTTAATCTTGGAATAGTTGAATTGATTAATTTAATACGGTCATAAGTATTTGGATCTTTTGCAATTTTCTCTCTTAAAGTATCGCCGAAAGTTTTTCTGAGTTCAGTGCCGATATTAAACTTACAAACATTCGTTGTATTTGCTATCGTTCTTTTAAGTGTATCGTCGATACCGCTGCTACCGTGAAGCACCAATGGTACTTCTGTTAAGGTTTCTATCTTCTTTATGACTTGCATATCAATCGAAGAAGATTTGTTTGTCTGTAAATGTACGTTTCCTGCACTGATGGCCATTGCATCACATTTGGTTAATTCAGCAAATGTCTTTGCTTCCTCTGGATCTGTGCTTTGTGACTTAGCACCATCATTGTAACCAACAAATCCAATTTCTCCCTCAACAGAAATATTTTGTTTATGAGCTAATTCAACGATTTCTCTTGTTTTATCAACGTTTTCATTAAGTGAAAACTTGGATCCATCAAACATTACGGATGTAAATCCGTTGTCAATTGCCTGTAAACACTCTTCTTTCGTATAGCCATGATCTAAATGACAAACTATTGGACTAGATGATTGCTCAGCCAAGTATCTAAACATTTTACCTAAAACTGGCAGAGGTGTATTTGCTCTACAACCTGGTCCTGCTTGAAGAATGACAGGTACCTTGAGCTGTTCGGCTGTTTCTGCATAACATCTTGCATCTTCCCAACCTAATACTACTAATCCTGCAACGGCATAATTATTTTTTTTTGCTTCTTGTAAAACTTTTGAGAGGCTAGCTATCGTCATTTATATTTTGCTATCATATCCTTAATACCTGGGATTGTTTCTAGTTGGTAAGCATGGGTTTTTTGGAAAGATTGAATAAGTGATCTTTGAGAAAGACCTACTAGAATTGTAAAATAATACATCTCATATCCTGGGGCAACCACACATGGATGATATCCTTTATTAATTGCAATAGTAGAGCCATTAAAAAGTTGATAACCGTGACCCTCTTTTTCATCCTCTGATTGCATAATTTGAACACCAAAACCATGTCCTGGTTTAAATCGATAATTATAAACTTCATCATGACGTGTCTCTTGAGGAAGATCATCTGTGTCATGTTTGTGAGGAGGGAAGCCTGACCACCCTCCAGCGCCAACAGTATATAATTCATTTACTAATAATCGACCAACTTGATCATGATGTTTCGCACCCAAGATATGTTTAATTTTTCTGTGAGTTTTAGTGTCGTCTGAGCCATATTGAACAACGTCTAGTTCTTCTTTTAAAACGAGAAATGGTTCTAATTTTTTTTCATAAATTCCACCAGCTATGAAACACTCAGAGGAGTCAGATAAACAAGTAATTTTACATTTTGAATTT
Source organism: uncultured Alphaproteobacteria bacterium (assembly GCA_902555695.1). Classification (GTDB taxonomy): domain Bacteria; phylum Pseudomonadota; class Alphaproteobacteria; order HIMB59; family HIMB59; genus HIMB59. The sequence continues at coordinate 47,097 of CACDTV010000001.1, forward strand.
GTAGGAATATAGCTACCCTCAGGTTCACCATCCCATACATCAGTTGTTCTTTTTCCAATCTGTCCTAACTTCTTATCCTCCACGGTAATCTCGACGATACCTGTTGCTGGAACTACGCTACTTTCATGTTTTGATAGTTGATATTCATAGGACTCACCTTTTTTTAAATTGATAATATTAAAATAAACTAAAGGTACTGTTTTATTTGTTTCTCCAAATAAAGCTTGATTTTTATTATCTGAATAAGGGATGTGCATCTATAACTCCTTTTGATTTTGGTTAATAAATTTTTCTAATTCCTGATTATTGGGCATAGCTGAGGAACATCCTACTCTTGTTACAACTATTGCAGCATTTGCGGAACCACGAATTACTGCATCCTCTAAACTAAGGCCATTGTACAGGGAGCTTATAAAACCTCCATTGAATGCGTCGCCTGCACCTGTAGGTTTAATAGCTTCGACATTAAATGTCCCGTATTGGCTCTCATTTTCTTTAGTAAATACTTTGGATCCCTCTTCGCCCATTTTATAGACAATCACTGATGGTTTTTTTTTAATATACATTTTTGCTAATTCAAGTCCATTTGTGGAATTATCAGCCACATTAAACTCTAAATCGTTTCCAATGATAATATCCATTTCATTCATTATTTCCTTATAAACATCTGATTTGATTGTATCAGACTCCCAGTTGTAAGGCCTATAATCAAGATCGATTATTAATGGTATCTTGAGATCTGAAGTTAGTTTTGAGGCAACCAAAACAGCATTCCTTGAAGGTTCTCCTGAAAGCGCAGTTCCAGTGATGAATACTGCAGAGTAATTATTGAAATTAATTTTATTAATATCCTCCTTATTAAGTTGCAGATCACAAGGATTACCTCTGTAAAGAATAGATTGATTATTTTTTAAAATAGTTTCAACAACAGCTATTTGTGTTTGAAAAGATTTATTGACTTTTCTGCAGTGTTCCACACCAACTTTGAATTCATTAAGTTTGTTAATTATGTATTCTCCGATTGCATCGTCAGATATACATGTAAGTAAATCAGTGCTGACACCCAAGTTAGATAGAGCAACACAAGTATTTGCCGCCGAGCCTCCTAAATGAGAGGAAAAGTTATTTACATCTGAGATTTTTGTGCCGGGTGGCTCTGGGTAAATATCTAATCCAGCTCTCCCTATTACTAGAATTTTTTTTGTATTATCAAATTTCATTTAATGAAAATTAAGTCTAGAGGAATTATTGTAATTACTTAAGAATTTTTTGTATTTCCTCTAATGAAAAATAATCTGCCTTTTTAAAAGTAGTCTTAATCTCTTGGGGTGTTTTGGTGTCTGCTGCTTTCATTGTTGATTGAATAATATCCAAAACATGTAACGACAATTCTCCGCTACATCTGTGCTTAAGTTGATTATCAATACAGTATGCCATTTCAGCTAATCCGACACCACGGTAGTTCGCATTAGTTGGCGACTCATTAGCCCTACCGCTATGAGATGTAATATTAATTTTACCAAGGGGCATATCATCAGTTTTGTGCTCTTGCCAAACACCACTATCATCAGTACTTGTGTATACTGAGCCTCCAAACATATTTGGATCAGGCACAATCATAGAACCTTTATCGCCGTAAAGCTCTATGTGATTACGTTGGTGAGCTACAACATCAAACGATAAAGTTATTTGAATTAAAGCCCCATTATGAAATTCTAAATTAACTAAATAGCTAGTTTGACATTCCACATCAAACTCCTGATCTTTTTTTGGACCTATGCCTATCACTCTTTTATCGAAAACTTTGGTAGAAATACCATGAACACTTTTAGCAGGGCCAAGTAAATTTACTAAAGCTGTTAAATAGTATGGTCCCATATCTATAACTGGGCCACCTTCATTATTTGCAAACCACGGTTCAGGATTGGGATGATAAGATTGAACTCCTGGATAAGCAAAAATAGCATTTCCAAGCCGAACATTTCCAATTTTATTATCGTTTATTAATTCAATAGATTTTTGAATTCCACCACCTAAAAAAGTATCAGGAGCATTGCCAATATATAAGTTTTTACTTTTAGATAATTTTAAGAGATTTTCACCATCTAAAAAATTTACAGCCATTGGTTTCTCACTATAAACATGTTTACCGCTCTCCAGCGAATTTTTTGCAACCTCGTAATGAGCCTTTGGAATAGTTAAATTTAAAATAATATCGACTTCACTATCATTTAATATTTCATCAACAGAACAAGAGTTTATATTATAAGTTTCGGCACATTTTTTAGAATTTTCATGATTAATATCAGCGCATTTAATTATGCGAAAATTATTAAAATAATCATGTCCTCTAAAATATGTTTCAGAAATATGACCACATCCTATTAAGCCAACATTAAAGACTTTGTTCATAAATATGAATTATTTGTCTAGGCCGCACATATTGATGTATTTTATTTCAATAAAATCATCAATTCCATACTTTGAGCCTTCTCTGCCAAGACCAGACTCTTTTATTCCTCCAAATGGTGCCTCTGCTTTTGAAGTTAATCCAGTATTGACTCCAACCATACCGTATTCAAGTGCCTCAGCAACTCTCCATATTCTTCCGATATCTCTGGAATAAAAATAGGATGCAAGTCCATATGGTGAGTTATTTGCAAGTTTAATTACTTCTTTTTCATCTTTAAATTTGTAAATTGGAGCCACTGGTCCAAATGTTTCTTCAGTTGTAATTTTCGCTTCTGGTGCGACTTCAGTTAGGATTGTAGGCTGATAAAAGTTCATTCCCAAAGAATGCTTAGATCCACCAATTGCAACTTTTGCCCCATATTGTAATGCATCTTGGACGTGCTCCTCTACTTTACTTAAAGAGTGCTCATCAATCATGGGTCCAGAGGCATTTTCCTCATTTAAACCATCTCCTACTTTTATTTTAGAAACAGCATCAACAAATTTTGAACAGAACTCATCATGAACTTTTTCTTGGACATAAATTCTATTTGCACAAACACAAGTTTGTCCTGTATTTCTAAATTTGCTTTGGATTGCACCGGCAACTGCATCATCAATATTTGCATCATTAAATACAATGAATGGTGCGTGACCACCAAGTTCCATTGATACTTTCTTTACAGTTCCAGAGCATTTCTGTAAAAGTATTTTTCCAATTTCTGTTGAACCTGTAAAAGATAATTTTCTAACAATTGGATTTGTGGCTAATTCCTCTCCGATTTCAGAGGCCTTTCCTGTAATTACATTTAGAGTACCTTTTGGGAAGCCTGCCTCCTCAGCCAAAACAGCTAGTGCAAGTGCAGAATAAGGAGTTTGACTTGCTGGTTTAATTACAACTGGGCACCCAACAGCTAAAGCTGGTGCACATTTTCTTGTAATCATAGCATTAGGAAAATTCCATGGTGTAATTGATGCCACTACACCAACTGGTTGCTTCAAAACAACAATTCTTCGATCGGTCATGGGATCTGGAATTGTATCTCCATAAACCCTCTTGGCTTCTTCTGAGAACCATTCTACAAAAGAGGCTCCATAGCCTATTTCTCCACGTGACTCATTTATTGGTTTTCCTTGTTCAACTGTCATGATTTGAGCTAATTCCTCTTTATTTTCAATCATTAAATCAAACCATTTTTTGAGTATTTCTGATCTTTGACGTGCAGATTTTGCCCTCCATTCAGGCCAAGCATTATTTGCAGCTTCTATAGCATTTCTAGTTTCAGATGTTCCACACTTAGGTACTGTGCCGATCTCTTTCAAGTTAGCTGGATTGTTAACAGATATTGTCTCACCTGAGTCGGCATTAACCCATTCACCGTTAATGTAGCACTTATCTCTATAAAATTTTGAGTCTTTAATTTCCATAAATATTTATAACAGTTTTAATTCTTATTCTACAGTGGCAATTTTACCACCTACAGGGATCGTATCTCCTTCTTGTGCAATTATCTCTGTTAATTTTCCGTTAACTGTTGAAGGTATCTCAGCAGCTGTCTTATCAGTCTCAACTTCGCAGAGGATATCTCCCTCTTTAATTTCATCTCCGACTTTTTTAAGCCACTTTACTACTTTTCCCTCGTCAACAGTTTCTCCAAGGGATGGCATTATTATTTCCATAATTATTCTCCTTTTAGTTTTTTTATAACCTCATTTACAATTAGTTCCACTGAGGGAATTGTATTATCTTCGAGTATGTCGGCACTTGGTAAAGGTACATGTGGTGTAGTTACTCTAGTGACAGGGCCTTTTAAATTTTTAAAACAATGTTCTGAGATTAAAGATGATATCTCCGCTCCCCATCCACAAAGTCTTGGATTTTCTTCTACTGTCAAGACATGACCAGTCTCGATTACAGATTTTTTTATTGTTTGTAAATCTAATGGCACTAGAGATCTCAGATCAATTACCTTTGCATTAATATCGTGTTTGTCTTTCAAAATTAATGCAGCCTCTTTTGCTCTTTGTGCCATTAAAGCTAAACCAATAATAGTAATATCTTTTCCCTCGTGAAGCGTATTAGCCTCCCCAATAGGAATTGATATATCAGTTTGTTCAATTTCTTCTTTAAATGCATAAAGTGATTTATGCTCATAAAATATAACTGGATCAGGGTCCTTTACAGCACTATCCATCAAACCTAACACGTCACTAGGGCAACTTGGTGCGACTACTTTTAAACCTGGTATCATCATAGACCAATTTTCTAAACTTTGAGAATGTTGTGCACCAAATTTTGACCCTCCACCATTTGCAGTCCTAATGACCAGTGGAATGTTGATTTGTCCATCTGACATATATCTAGTTTTAGCAATTTGATTTGCCACAATATCCCAACAAACAGCTAAAAAATCTGAAAACATTATTTCTGCTATTGGTCTTAAGCCTGTCATTGCTGCGCCCATAGCTGCACCTAAAATCGCCTGTTCTGAAATTGGTGCATCCATGACTCTCTCTTTTCCAAACTCCTCTAAAAGACCAACCGTCGCTTTAAATACTCCACCCGCAGCACCTACGTCTTCACCAATAAAAAAAACTTTTTGATCTTTTCTCATGGATTGAGCTATAGCAAGTGAAACACTTGATCTGTATGTTAATTGTGCCACTCAGAACCTCCATTAGCCCATACATCAGTATAGATTTCTTTAATTTCTGGAATTGGAGAAGCCATGGAAATTTCAGTTGCTTTTTCAACTTGATCTTTAACTTTCTCCTCAATTTCAGAAATGATTTTTTCATTGATATTAAAATCTAATAACTTTGCTCTATAATTTTTTATTGGGTCTTTATTTTCCATCCAATCTTTTACTTCCTCATCAGGTCTGTACTTACCTGGGTCAGCTCTTGAATGCCCACTGTGTCGATAAGTCTTGGCTTCAATTAAACTTGGGCCTTTACCCTCTCTCGCTTTTGAAATAGCTTTTTCTGCTGTTCTAAGCATTTCATCAGCATCATTTCCGTCCACAATAATTTTATCTAAATCGTATGCACCTGCTCTATCAGCAGCTGGGTGCTCAACAGCAGTAACTTCATGAATTGGTGTATATTCCATATATAAATTATTTTCACAAACAAACACTATGGGTAAATTCCATATTTTTGCCATGTTCAATGCCTCATGGAATGCTCCGATATTCGTAGTACCGTCTCCAAAAAAGCAAACGCTTACCTCATTTGTTTTATTATATTTTGATGCTAAAGCAGTTCCATTGGCAATAGTTAAATGTGCACCTATAATAGCATATGAACCCATAACTCCTTTTTCTACATCTGTAAGATGCATGGATCCTCCTTTACCTTTCATTAAGCCACACTGTCTACCCATTAATTCTCCTAAAACTCCTTCGATTGAGGATCCTCTTGCGAGTGTATGTGCGTGTCCACGGTATGTGCAAAATGTATAATCGCCTTGTTTCAAGGCGACTCCAAAGGCACCTGCAATAGCTTCCTGACCCAGAGCTAAATGGCTAGTACCTTTGATAAGATTTTGAAGAAAAAGATCATATGCTTTTTTTTCGACTAACCTTAATTTCAGCATCATTTCCCATAATTGAAGTCTTTTCTCTTCTCCTATATCGTCATTTAATTTATCTACCATTAATATTTATTAGCAATAGGTAGATCTTCAGCAGGGAACAAGGAAATTACTTGGCATCCTTTATCAGTAACAATCAATTCTTCTTCAATTCGCGCAGCAGAATAACCATCTTTTGCAGGACAATAGGTTTCAAGAGCAAAAACCATTCCTTCTTTAATTTCATCAGGTGAGTCCATTGAAACCAATCTACTAATTATTGGTCTTTCGTGAATTGCCAAACCTAAACCATGTCCAAACTGTAATGCGAATGCTGACATTTCATTTGCAAAACCAAATTCCTCAGCCTTCGGCCATACTGATGCAATTTTATCTGTAGATACTCCAGGTTTTACAAGTTCAATGGCTTTGTCTAGCCACTCTCGACACTGCTTGTAGGCATCATTTTGAGAGTCTGATGCTCGTCCAATATTGAAGGTTCTATAATAACAGGTCCTGTAGCCCATATAAGATTGAAGTATGTCAAAGAAAGCTTGATCACCAGGTCTAAAAATTCTATCTGTAAAATTATGTGGATGCGGATTACATCTTTCACCTGAAATGGCATTTATTGCCTCGACATCGTCTGAACCAAGTTCGTATAAAAGCTTATTTGCATTAGCAACTATTTGAGCTTCACTAACGCCTGGCTTCATAGTCTCATAAATTTGATGATAAGTTGCATCAACCATCGATGCAGCCTGGTTTAATAACATTAGCTCATCTCTTGATTTTATTTCCCTGGCTTCAAGAAGAATTTGCTGTCCGTCAATTATCTCTAAACCCTCTGCTTGAAGAGCAAACATCATTGCTGGTTCAACAAGATCCACACCTACAGGTTCATTTGCCAGTCCCTTTTCATTTAACATTGATTTTATTTCTTTTGCGGCATTTTTCATTAATCCTGCATCAGGATGCACCGTACCCCTCAGGCCTACCATTCCTGCCTTCCAATTTTCTTTTGGAAGCCAAGGCGAAAATAATTGGTGATGTTTAGCCGCTGAACCGAAGTCCCACAGCACGGGATCATGGTCTTGAGCTAATAGAGAATATCTACATATTTTGTCTCTTGACCACTCTCCAATAACTGTGCTTGTGATATATCGGATGTTGTTGTTATCAAAACAAAGGAGTGAACCGGCTTTTGAATTTTTTAGAGCCTCTCTGGCTCTTCCTAGTCGATATTTGTGAAGTCTAGGAAAATTAATTCTCTCTTCATAATCTACATTTGTCCTTCCATGAGAAGGTACTCTTCTATGCCAATCGTAATTTGGATTAATATCTTCGGGTTTTATGATTGAAGGTTCGCTCATTTATTGAATTACCATCCCTCCATCAATCATAAGTATTTGTCCTGTCATATAATCAGACTCACTAGACGCTAAAAATGATGCCGTGCCCACTACGTCTTCAGGATAGGAATACCTCTTCATCAAAATCATATTCTCTGCAATTGAGTCCATTGACTCTCCGGGTTTGTCAAATTTTCCAATTGCAACTAAATCTTTATCTAATTGCTCCCATAGCTCTGTTCTAACTACGCCAGGGCCATATCCATTAACGGTAATGCCATGCTCAACTAAACTTTTTGCACCACCTTTTATTAGAGCAGCTATAGCATGTTTGCTCATTCCATAAACCACAACATCATCAAAAGTTTCTCTGGATAAAATAGAAGCTACATGAATAATTTTGTAGGGTTCTTTTTGTTTACCTTGTTTAATCATTTGTCGGGCTTGTTCTTGCATACCTAAAAGAGCACCTCGAACATTTATATCCATAATAAAATCATAATTTTCCTCAGTAATATCCATGAAGAAGAGTGGTTTGTTTACTCCAGCATTATTTATAGAAACATTTAGACTACCAAAATTTTCAACTGTTGCTTTTACAGCAGCTACGTGATCTTCACGATTTCGCACGTCTACTTTACATGAAATAGCCTCACCTCCAGCTGACCTAATTCTCTCTTCAACCTCTTTACAACCTTCAAGGTTGACATCTGTTAGACAAATTTTGGCTCCTTGGGCAGCAAAGTGCTCTCCTACCGCAGCGCCCATGCCCTGAGCAGCGCCTGTAATAAGGACATTTTTCCCTTTTAGTCTCTCTTTATCCATAAATTCCCTCCACCTATATTATATAATATGTAATTAAATTACTGACTTCAAATATATTCAAAATGAATATTATTTACCTAAAGCCGATCTCTTTTTTTCCAGCAAAGATGTTTTTCGTTCATCAATTGTGGCAAGCAGACTTTTCCTAGCTTGCCGCGAGTCAAATACCCTAGACATAGTTTGAAAAACTATAACGATAACTAAAAGCACTGATGTAAATAATTGAACGAAATGAACCTGAAGTGCATAAAATACGAGACCAGTATTCAAAAAATTAACTGTTAAAGCTCCGATAGCTGCTCCTAAAACACCACCCTTTCCTCCTAGTATGCTCACACCTCCGACAAAAGCTGCAACAGTTCCTGCTAAAAGAAGGTATTGTAGTCCTAGACCTTGAGCCGTTCCTGATTTCAAACCAATTACAGTTCCAGCAAAACCGGCACAAAAACCTGACAGCGCAAAGGCTATAATCATTGGGCGTCTTAAAGGTATACCTGCAGTGAGTGCTTCTTTTCTTGCTCCACCAATCGCATATATTTCCCTTCCATATTTAGTGTAACGCATAAAAATTCCTACGCAAATGAATATGAAGATGACCGTTAGACTAGCAGGAGAAAAATACATTAAAACTTTAGTAGTAATAAAATCAGGAACTCTAAAATCTGTTAACATAACTGTTTTTTCTTCAGCAATTAGCAAAGCTACTCCTCTAAGCAGCATTAGAGTACCAACTGTGATCACAATCGCTCTTATTCTTATGAATGCTATAACAAAACCTTGTGTTACGCCGATTAAAGTTGAAACTGAAAGTCCTATAAGCATCGCTAATGGTGCACCCAAGGGGTCTGTTAATTTTACAACTATCACAGCGCATAAGGCTGCGTTAGACCCAATTGATAAATCAATTTCTCCAGCAATTATACAAATTGTTAATGCTAAACCTACAAGACCCAAGACTGCAAACCTTTCAAGAATAGCGAAACTAATATTGTGGCTAAAGAAAACTTCAATATTAATTGCAAAGAATACGTAAACACAAAATGATAATAAGATTGCAAAAGAGAGATCTACATCTTTTGTAATCTTTTTTATAAAATTTTCCATTATTCCTGAGCCCTACTTCCTTTAGCAAATAAACCAAAAACAATGATACTAAACACGATCATTAAGCCCACACCAACTATTCTAGGTCCACTATTAAATCCCTGTAAAACCATCATATTATCAACCATAGCAATAAAAATTGCTCCCAAACTAGTCCTTAAAGTAGATCCATAACCACCCATTATTGAATTTCCACCAACCATGACAGTTGCTATAACGAGTATTGTCATATCACCTGATGATCCAAATTCTGCAGAAAAATAATTAGATTGAGCACTATCCATTTGAGCAACAAAAGCTACTGCAACAAATGCACAACAAACAGAACAGATTGTGAAAACAATTATCGCCATAGAAAAATTTTCATGGCCAGTGGCTTTTCCAGCAGCTTTGTTTGCTCCAACTAAATAAACTTTCCTTCCAAAATTTGTATGTCTTAAAACTATCTCAGCTGCAATGGCAATTAAAATAAAAGACCATGTGATACTTGGAAGACCCAAAAAAGAACCAGTTCCTAACCATTCTGCATCATGAGGTCTTGTAAAGTTTATTACAAGGTTATCACTCCACCATGCACCAATACCATATAGGATGCCTGCTCCACCTAATGTTACAACAATTGGGTTGCCTCCCATTCCAACAAAATATCCTTGTATTACTCCACTTACGACACCTACTGCTAAAGCTGCTAATAGTGAAACTAAAAAGTTTCCTGCAAGATCCGGTGATCCAAAACCAGTAGCCATACCCATAGCAAACGTAACACCACAAATTGATGCTGTTTCTTTTAATGACAATAAAAAAAAATTTCCTGATAAAGTTACAAATGTAAGTCCTATAGCCATAATGCCATATAGTGCTGCATCTCTGATAATTGCTTTAAAATTGGTTATAGTTAAATAATTTTCTGTGAAAAAAATTCCATATATAAACATCACAGCAAAAAGTGACAATAAAATAGCAAGAAGTGTGCGATCCTTATAGAATTGCAAAAACTTTGCAGAAAAAGGTAATTGATTATTTTCGATGATAGCACTCATAGGTTTGTCTCGTTAAATGGATCAGTAATCTCTTTAAGAATAACAGGTGTTTTAATTTTTTCTAATCGGTGTTCATCAATCATCATTCCTCTATAAAATGTAATCACCCTGTCAGGAAGATATGTGATTTCTTGGATATCAGTAGAGGCAAAAATAATTGTAATTCCTCTTGCTGCTAATTCTCTCATTCTTTGATATATCTCTGATTTAGCACCAACATCAACACCTCTTGTCGGCTCATTCACAAGCAATACATCGGGCTTGATTGAAAGCCATTTTCCTAATGCTACTTTTTGTTGATTTCCGCCACTTAAAAGACCTGACTCATCGTGCATTCTTTTGACATCAATTAAGAACTCTTTTGCTAAATTTCTGGAATAATTATCCTCAGAACTGCCAAAGTTAAAACCATATTTTGAAATAGCACCAAGTGCTGGGGAGGTTAAATTCTCAAATATTGGACGTCCAAGAAAAAGACCATCTTTTTTTCTATCGGAGGAGCAATATGCAATTTTTTTCTTTATAGCATGACTTGGTGATTTAGGTAAAAAGGTTTCACCGTTCAAAGTGAGTGATCCTGATCTAGATTGAAGTGCACCTGCTATGGAGGCTAATACCTCACCTGCTCCACTACCAAGTTGCCCAGAGAGCCCAAGTATCTCTCCCTTGAAGGCTGAAAAACTAACCGGCTCTAAAACACCATCAGGCCAAAGTTCTTTTACTTCTAATTTTGGATCATCACTTATATGGTCAGCTTTTGATGGGAACATATTTGCCAATTCTCTTCCAAGCATAATTTCAACTAGTTTATTTACATCAATATCTTTAGTTTCTTGAATACCTTGACTTACTCCGTCTCTTAATATTGTTATTCTTTTTGTAATCTTAAAAATTTCGTCCAGTCTATGACTTACATAAATTATTGATTTACCATTTGCAGCAAGACGCTCAACCATTTCTAAAATTCTTCGACTCTCTGCTTCACCTAACGCAGCTGTAGGCTCATCTAAAATTAAAATTTTTGCTTCTCTAGAAATTAGTCTAGCTACTTCTACCAAATGTTGTTCACCAACAGATAATAAATTTATTCTAGTAGTTGGATCTACTTCAGTTAATCCAACTTCATCAAGATATGGGCGTGCCATCTTTGCCAATGTATTAAGAGTGGCAAATTTTTTTACTTTAGCTCCAGTAAGAAAAATATTTTCTGCAACTGACATATTAGGAATCAAGCTTAATTCTTGTTGAGCAATAGCAATGCCAGACTCCTCTGCTTGTGAAGGCGTTTCAAATTTTACTTCTTTACCATTGATTTGATAGCTGCCTTTAAAACCGGGGTCAAATCCACTTATAATTTTAACAAGAGTTGATTTCCCAGCTCCATTTTCTCCAACTAGTCCCATAATTTCACCTTCGTTTATCTCAAAATTTGCTTCTTTTAGAGCCTGTATAGCCCCAAAAGTCCTAGAAACTTTTGAAATTTTAAGAATTGGATTTGTGGACATATTTAAAGAAGATTGTACACCTTATTTATTTATAAAACACACACAGGGATAGTTCCCTGTGTGTAAAAATTGTTATGAAAAGACTAAAACTTAGTCCCAAGCACCTGAGCAAAGCTCGTTGATGCCATATAACTTACCATCAAAACCTCTAAGTGCTGTGAAGTCCATAGTGGCACCAGTCACTGAAGGGTTAGGTGTAAAGTTAATGTAGTTTGCTAGCTCACCGTTCTCCATGTACTCTTTAACAAGAGCTATAGCTAATTGACCTTCATGAAGAGGTGACTGTAGAGTAGTACCAAATTGCTTTCCATCAGTAATCATCTGCTTATCACCGTTACACACAGTACCAACTGTAATGACAGCATCACTATCTACACTGCCACTTTTGCCAGTACCTGCATACCAGTCAACATTATAACCAGCTTCTTCTAATGCCTTAATACCACCAGTTAAGATCGCATCGTCCATACCATATACAAAATGAATTCCCTGATCTTTAACTTTAGCTATTAGCTTAGCTGCTCCTTTATAACCGTTAGCCTGTCCAAATCCCTCACCGATGTCACCGATAAGATTTAAGTCAGTTCCAGCGATAGCTTGTTTGAAAGCATTTATTGATAAGCCATATCCACCGTAAGAGTGAGGATATGATAATGCAATTACATTATATCCATCTCCACCTGCAGCTTGTTTCATCTTCATAGCTTTAACCATCATCTCACCTGCGTTATAAGCGCGGAGACTATCATCTGGTCCAGCATATCCAAAGATGAATGCTTTATCTTGCTCATTAGGTAACTGATTGATTTTTAAAACTGGTACTCCAGTTTTAGCAAGCTTTCTTAACGAACCTAAACCTGCAACAGCATCAGGTGGCCACCAAATAAATACATCAGGTAGTGCTCCACTTGACAAGTATTGTTCTACTTGTTGGTTTTGCTCTGCTTGGTTATAGTTGTTTTCAAAAACAGTAATATCATAGCCATATTGCTCTGCTGTAGCTTTAATACCTTTAACGAACGCACCAACATAAGCCTCAGATGACGCAGCATTAAAAGACACGATTTCAACTGCCTTAGCTGAACCGAAAGAAAAGCACATTAGAACAGCTAATACTTTTATTAGTTTGTTCATATTGATCCTCCTAAATATCCTTATATAGAAATTATCCATGATTTATTAAGAGATTTAATCTCTAATATATTCAAATTGAATATTTTAATGAATTTATAATATAATACCCACAAATGAATAGAAACGAGATTACTACTCTTTTAAAATTCGTTGATAAAACAAGACTTTTATTTAACAGATCTATTTCAATTAAAACAATTGACGCTGATTGGAATATTTTTTCTTACGTTATTATTAACCATCTAGACAATAAAATTACCACTACTACGAGTATCATCCAGGCATCAGGTTTGCCATTTGCAACTGGTTTGAGAAGAGTAAAAAAACTTATTCAAGAAAAAAAATTAATACAAAGATCAAAAACAAAATCAGGTAAATCGTTTTCTATACATCCAAGTAATAATCTCATTAAAGAATTCACGGATTATTTACTTTCAATCAAAAAAGAGGTGGCCCTGAACTTAGGTTACAGTGATTTTAATGATAATTATTTTTTTGGAACTTCTCTGTCTGCGGGAAATATTATACCTGCACCAAATGTTATAATTAATCAAAATAAAAAATACAAAAAAATTAACTTTCTTGCCAATGATAATCCCACATTTAAAGTGATAGATAAGAATATTGATTTTTTTGAATATATACTTGATTGTGAAATTGAACTTATTATTGAAGGTGATTTGAAAAAACTACTTAATGTAATAATTAAAAATTCCTCATCAAATAAAAAGTCTAAATTTGACATAGTTGCTTTTAATATTCCATGGATTGGACAGTTAACTAAATTAAATTGCCTTCTTCCTTTGAATAATTTTGTTAAAGATGTTGGAATAAATTTGAATGACTTTCACTATTCAGGAGTAAGATCAAGTTCTTTTAATAAAAAACTTTATGGGATTCCGATCGAAGCAATTCCTGATCTATTATTTTATAGAACAGATATTTTTCAAAAATATGCTTTGAGTCCACCAAAAACATTTCAGGATTTACTCCATGCCTGTGAGGTATTAAAAGGTGACAAACAGATAGAAAGTCCTATTTCTTGGCCAGCTAAAAAAGGTCAACCACTTGCTACTAGTTTTATTTTAGCAATGGCAAATTATGGAAAACCATATGTAAACCTTAGGTACATTGGGAAAAATATTTATGATTTAGATGTGGAAAAAATACTATTAAAAGCAAATTTTTTATCTGATGCATCTTTTGAAGCAGCTAAAATGTTGAAAAAATTGACTTTATACTCGCCAAATGAATTATCTGCTCATTCCAATGATGAATGTGTTGAATATTATAGTCAGGGTAAATCAGCTATGGCAATGAATTGGAGTAGTAGAGCCCATTTGTTCGAACTAAATGAGGCTTCACCTGCATATAAAAAAACTGGTTATTTACCAAGACCTGCTGGAAATTCCTCTTTTCAAGTATCTCCAATAGGTGGATTTTCATTAGGCATACCCTCAAATATCTCTCCTGAAAAAATACCTTTTGTTATGAAAAATATTCGTAATTTTGTCTCTCCTGAATTTATAAAATATTATATTGAGCATGGTAGTTTATCATCTCCCGTTTTTAGTGTCGTAAATGATCCTGAAGTGAGAGCTTTAAGTCCAATATTTAATGAAATTGATAAAATGGAAAAGGAGGAAAAAATTATAGAATGGGCAAGATATCCTTTGCCAACCTATTCAAATATTATTGAAGATGTTGGTCATAAAATTTATGAGTATATTTTTTTGAATAAGGATTTGGAAACCACACTAAAGAGTTGTCAACAAAGTGCCCAAAAGTATTTAAATTAAACTATTTTGTTTCCATTTTTTCTGCAGGCTGAGGAGGTGCAAAAGGATATCCTCCCCACACCGACTGGTCAAAGTTTACAACAGAACCTGTCATCATACCTGAGTCATCAGATGCTAAAAATGTAACTGCTTTAGCTACCTCTTTTGGATCAAGCAACCTTCCAAATGGTTGAGCTTTACCAGCATCTTCTAACCAATTTTCTGAGGCACCATGATATTTTGTTTGTATCTCATGTTCTCCATCTGAAGCCATCCAACCAATATTTAACTGATTAACTCTAATTTTATTTTTTAACAAAGCGAATGCTGTATTCCTTGTTAATGTTGCAAGAGCCCCTTTTGATACGCAATAAGTTGATATAAATGGTTGGCCAGTCATAGCTGCCACAGATCCAATATTAATAATTGAACCCTCTATGTTTTGTTCAATCATAATTTTCACTGTATCTTGTATAAGAAAATAAGGGCCTTTTAAATTGGTGCCAATCATTTTATCGAACAGTTCTTCGCTCGTATTAACAATATCTCCCCTATCAGTAATACCGGCAGCGTTTACAAGAACATCCAATCTCCCAAATTCTTGTTTGGCAACTGAAACTGCATTTCTACACTCTTGGACCTCTCCAAGGTCTGTTTTTACAAAAATTACTTTACATCCAGTTTCATCTTGAATTTTTTTTGCTACCTCATTTCCTTTATCCTCTTTTCTACCAATTGTGACAATACCTTCAGCTCCGCTATCGGCAAAATTTTTTGCTATTGCTGCTCCTAAACCTTGCGTTCCTCCAGTCACTAGTGCAAACTTTCCCTTAATACTATTCATCTCTATAATCCTCTATTTCATATCCATACATACTTAAGCATTCTACAAGTTCTTTATTTCCAATTTTAGCATATTCAAATGGGTTTGCTTTGGCGGGATCTTGCTCTGCCTCAACAATGAACCATCCTTCGTAATTATTATTTGATAATGTCTCAACTACTTCCTTAAAATTAATATTTCCATCTCCAGGCACTGTGAAGGCTCCCTCTAATACAAAATCTAAAAAACTTTTTTTTGATCGATCTAAATCATTTACAACCTTTGAGCGAATGTCTTTAGCATGAAAGTGATTTATTCTTTTTGCATATTTATTTATTACCCTCAAAGAGTTGCCTCCTGCAAAGGTCATATGGCCTGTATCAAATAAGATTTTTACTGCCTCACCTGTGTGGTTCATTAATTTATCAAGCTCATCCTCAGTCTCAATCGCTGTACCCATGTGATGATGAAATGAAATTGGCACACCAAAATCTGCACAAAATTCTGCAAATAATGTTAGTTTCCTTCCATACTCTTTAAAATCCTCACTATGTATTTTTCTTTTTGTGTTTAAAGGAGCATGTCTAATATTTTGGATAGTTCCAGATGTTTCTCCATATGCTAAAACTGCTGCGCCTAGATCTCTGAAAAGAGTGAGTTGTTGAAGGACTTTATCTTTTTCATTTTCTAGGTCATTATCTAGCACAGTTCCTGAATACCACCCTGATGCCAAGTATAGTTGGTGATTTTTTAAAATTGGACCAAGTTTTTCAGGAGTTTTTGGAAATTTTCCACCAGTTTCTACACCAGTAAATCCAGCAAGTTTTGACTCACTAAGGCAGGTATCTAAAGAAGTCTCTCCTCCAAGTTCAGGTAAATCATCATTGGACCATGCTATAGGTGCTATTCCCAATTTTGCTTTCATAAACTCCTCCTATGGAAAGATTATAGATAAATAAACCTTTTAAAGAATACTTAAATTTTATTCAAAATGAATTTTTTTTTATTTCTAAAATTTAAAGAATACTATAATTCTGTGATATGAAAAAAGTTAGTATTGCAGTTATTGGGTGCGGGCGAATTGGCCAAATGCATGCTAAGAATATTCAACTTCATGAACAGACAAATTTAGTATGCATTTATGACCCAAATGAAGAATTTGCAAAAAAAGTATCAAATGACTTAAACGTACTTGCTGTGGAAAATGTTGATGATATTTTTAACAATAATGATATTGATGCTGTTCTTATATCTTCCCCTACAAATACACATATTGATTTCATAGAGAGATCTGTTGCATCAAAAAAACCTGTTTTGTGTGAGAAACCTATTGACCTCGATATAAAAAAAGTTGATGAGTTTTCAAAAAGACTTGAAGGTAATAAAGTTCCAATTCAATTAGGCTTTAATAGAAGATTTGATCCTGGTCATCAAGCTGCAAAAAAATCTTTTATTAATGGTGAAATTGGTGAGCTTCATCAGTGTCTGATTACATCTAGAGATCCAGGTCTGCCAAGTTGGGATTATTTAAAAGTGTCTGGTGGGCAATTTAGAGATATGACAATTCATGATTTTGATTTAGCTCGTTTTATGCTTGGTGAAGAGCCAGTTAAGGTATTTGCAATTTCTAATGCTTTAATAGATCCAAAAATTAAATCTGAATTAAATGATAGTGACACCTTGATGATTATAATGGAAACAGCCTCGGGAAAACAATGTCATATAAACAACTCTAGATCAGCAACTTATGGATATGATCAAAGAGTTGAGTTGTTTGGTAGCAAAGGGATGGTTATATCTGAAAATAGAAAGCCACATGAATTGAAAAAATACAATTCAGAGTTTGTTGACAAGAGTGAACCCTATTTAAATTTTTTTATTGAGAGATACCAGGAGTCTTATATGAATTCTATTAGCTCATTTGTCGAAACAATTTTGGAAAAAAAGCCTGTATCTGTTGGCTTTGAGGACGGAAGAAGAGCTCTTCTCTTAGCCGAAACTGCTTATAAATCTGTCAAAAGTGGGAGGATGGAGAATATTGATTAAATTTATGCATTTATTCATGAATAATAAATAATTGTTATAATTATTTTTTTAAATAATTTTGATATTTAACACTAAATGATTGAAAACAAAGTAAAAACTAAATGGCAAAAAAAAGAAGTGGTTGTTAATAGCTTTTTATCAATACCTAATACTTTTACTGCTGAAATTATGTCAGAGCAAGGTTATGACTCCCTTACCATTGACTATCAACATGGGATGATTGGCTTTAGTGATTTATTTAAAATGTTGCAAAGTATTAGAAATAGTGGTGTCACTCCAATCTGTAGAGTTTCAGGATTAGATCACGCAGTAATATCGAAAGTTATGGATGCAGGTGCTTTGGGTATCATTTGCCCAATGATTAATAATAAAGAGCAAGCACAAAAACTTGTTCAAGATTGTAAATATCCACCTGTAGGTATTAGAAGTTTTGGTCCGACGAGAGCTAACTTTTCCGTTAGTTCAAATTATTTTTATGAGTCAAATGAGGGAACGTTTTGTCTTGCCATGATAGAAACTCAAGAAGCATTTGATAATCTTGATGATATAGCATCCACTCCTGGTCTTGATGGCCTTTATATCGGGACAGCAGATTTAACAATAGGGCTGAACCAAGGAAAGTTAACACCTGGGTTTGATCGAACAGAACCTGAGATGATTGAGTCTAAAAAGAAAATTTTAGATATTGCTCATAAACATGGAAAAGTTGCATGTCTTCATTGTGGGACTCCAGAGTATGCTGCCAAGGCATCCGAATGGGGTTTTGATCTTGTGACAATTACAAATGATGTAAGGTTGTTATCTGGAGCAGCAGCCACTCATGTGAGAAAATTCAAAGAGCTTACTAATCAAAACTACGATGAGTCTGATAAAGATAATAATCCTAGCTCTTACTAGTAAAAATATTATACAGCTTCAAGCTCTTTGGCCAAATCACCTATTTGAGCACCGCCAGCCATTAAACGCTTAACATCATCTCCACCTAATTCTGATGACTTTCCAGATCCTATTACTTCACCTAAGCTTAAGAATGTAAATCGATCAGCAATAAGTCTTGCGTGGATTTCATTGTGAGTAATCAAAATAATAGCTATATTCCCTAATTGTTGGACTTTTTTAATAGTTTTTAAAACTTCCATTTGTTGTTTTTGCCCAAGTGCAGATGTAGGTTCATCCAAAATTAAAATCTTAGCACCAAAGTATATAGCTCTTGCAATAGCAAGTGTCTGTCTTTGACCACCTGACATAGTTCCAACTGGCTGAGTAGGATCTGAGATATTTATGCCAATTTTTCCCATTTCAGTAATCGTAATTTCATCCATTTTTTTAAAATCTAATATTCCAAAAGGGCCAGGTCCTTTTTTTAATTCATTTCCCAAGAAAAAATTTCGTGTAACAGAGGTCAAGGCATTAAGTGCCAGATCTTGATAGACAGTTCCAATACCTGCACTAGTAGCCTCTCTTGGAGAGCTAAATTTTACTTCACTTCCCCCAACTTTAATAATTCCAGAAGTTGGCTGGTGAACTCCTGATAAGACTTTAATAAGAGTGGACTTTCCAGCACCGTTATCACCTAGTAATGCGTGAACTTCTCCTGGTAGGACATTTAAAGAGACACCATTTAAAGCTGTAAATGTTCCAAACTTTTTTACAAGATCTGTAATTTCTATAAATGGTGAATTATTGTTTTCCATAACTAAATACTACCCATAATTCGTTTTCTAATATTTTCGTTAGTCAAAGCAGAAGCTATGATTACTAACCCTAAGAATACTCTATAAAATGATCCGTCTATGCCTGGAATATAAAAGAATGCTTCTTTAGCAACACCAAATATAAATGCGCCTACAACAATACCGAGTATGGTGCCAAAACCTCCTGTTAAAACAACGCCACCAATCACAGCTGCAGCAATTGCCTCTAATTCTTTTAAATTACCTTTAGCCGCGTCTGCTGTATTAACTTCAAAAACTTGAGCGGTTGCAAAAATTGTTGCACAAAAAGCAGAAAACATAAATAGAGATACTTTAACCTTATCTGTAGGTACACCATTTGCCTTGGCTGCACTCAGATTTCCACCAGTTGAGTAAATCCAGTTACCTGCTTGAGTTTTGCTCAGAACAATGTAACAAATAATCGCTAAAATTAGCCAAATCATGACGCAGGAATATAATCCAGAGGCAAACTGATTTCCAAAATTATTAGTGTTCCAGTCAACCGGGTAATAAAGCCAATCAAAAACAGGTTCTAAAATATCTCCACCAAAAAAATTCGCAACGGGGCGAGCAGTAATGAGAGAGTCAATGTAAACTCTTGCTATATCAACATCAGTAACTGTTTTTGGTACTACTGGATCGATTTGAAAGTTAGCAATTTTTTCTTGAATCATGCCAACCATATAATCATTTCCACTTTGCTGAGCGTTTGCTAAAGCCTCTTGTAAAGGTTTAGTTCCTTTATCAAGCAAAATTTGTGTCTTGGCTTCGGCTACTCTTTGGTAAGTGTATTCTAATCTATCTGTAATTGTTGCAACTGTATCAGCTGGTATATCTTTGGCTATAGCTACTAAATCAGCTTCCGGTAAAGCTTTTGCTTTTTCTCTTACCATTTCTCCATGGCCAGGGACATTTACAATATTTTTTATATCTGGAATCTCTGTGACAGTAGTCGCCCCTTTTGTCTGATCTGGTCTATGATTAAAAGATCTTAGAGAAACTTCTGTTAATCCTCTGAGAAAAAATAAGCCCCCAAGTGTAACAATAAATGATGGCAAACCAGACTTCACAACAATAGTTCCTTGTAACCAACCAAAAAATAAAGTGAAGCATAAAGTTATAAAGATAGCTAAAATTGGAGAGACATCAGAGATGTGAAATAATGTGTAAAATTCAATATGAAAACCACCCTCGAAAGATATGTAAGGTATGATGACTGAAAAACCCCATCTTAAAATCATTGCCATGCAGGCACCAGCGAAACCAATCATTGATCCGATTGAAAGATCAAATTCTCCAGCGATTATTAATAAACCTGCTCCTATTGCAATTATACCTAATTGAGAAATAACTCTTAAAAAATTTCTAATACCAAGAGCATTAAAACCCTCACCGGTAAAGGGGTTCCATGACATCTCCCCGGCTGGAATTGAAAAGTAGCCCAACATACCAAATAAAAGGAGCATCACTCCAATTGGACCGACTTCTGGTCTAGATATTAATGCTGTAAACCATGTCTTTTTTTGATGTCTATCTGACTCTTGTCTTTGAGTTGTAGCTGACATGCTTAAATGTAAATAAATACTCTCTGTAGTTTATAAAAAAGTGGGCAATAAATTGCCCACTTTGAGATTAAATAAAATTATCTATCAATACCTGCTAATGCAGAAACTGATGATGCGTTTGACTTGTCAACAAATCCAGGTCCTGAAGGAATATTAGCACCTGGTAATAGCCCAGCACCGTTGTTGTATAGGTGAAGAACTACGATAGGCATATAACCTTGTAGACGTTGTTGTTGGTCGATTGTATATGCAACTTTTCCTGAAGCGATTAAATCCATAACTTCTGGACTTAAGTCAAAACAAGAGTGATGTACTGACATACCTAAATCATCAATAGCTTTTTGAACACCTGAACAAACGTGTGGTCCAACTGATAATACTGCATCGACGTCAGGGTTTGCTTGTAAACCAGCAGCAGCTCTTGTTGGGATTGAAGCAGGGTCATTAGAAGTATCTACGTTAGTTGTTGGTAGAGCTTCTGCGTAACCGCCACATCTATCTGTAAGAGCAGTGTTGTAAGCTTCCTGAATCATGCAAAGTGCTTTAGTTGCACCCTCTGCTTTAGCTCTTTCACCAGCTTTTTGACCAGCAAGAAATTCAGGCTGACCAACGTGCATTAATGCGCCAAGAGAAGCTGAAGACTCTAAACCTGAGTTCATAGTAATAACTGGAATACCAGCGGCAACAGCATCTTTGATTGCTTGACCTAAAGCTTCTGGATCAGGAAGTGAAACTACCATACCATCAGGCTGAGTAGCAGCGGCAGCTGCAATTGACTTAGCCATGTCACCTAGGTCTCCAGATGGATTGAAAATGTATTCAAAATCTGCACCTACGTGTCTAGCAGCATCTTCACCACCTTTTTGCACAACAGGCCAGAAAGGGTCTTTACCCTCACCGTGTGTAACCATTACAAATCTCTCAGCAAAAGCAGAAAGAGATAGGAATGATACAAGAATTGTAAGAATTATTTTTTTCATAAATTCCTCCTATGTTTATAAACGAATGCATATTAGTCAATTTTTGTGATCAATTCCAAATAAATGTTGAAAAAAATCATGCAAATAAGACATTTGCGACAAAAATATCATCTCAACTGTTCAATTCTTGAACAATGAGTTAATTAAAATTATTGATAGCTAAAATAATTTAAATAATAGAAAATGTATTCATGAAAAAACAAGAGTTTGGCGCAGGTATTTGGCATTTTGCCACCTATCTTGATAGATATGCAACAGATGGTTATGGCGAACCAAGAAGTGTACTCGATGCCATAGAACTTGCTGGACAAGTAAAAGACCTTTCATACGTGGATCTAAATTTTCCATACTTTGGAGGAAGTTACTCGAATGAGCAAATAAAAGATGCTCTCGATAAAGCAAATTTAAAGGTGATTGGTATTACTCCTGAAATTTATACAAGAGAATTCTCAAAGGGAGCGTTCACAAATCCTGATCCGAGTATTAGAAAAAGAGCGCATGAACTAATTACTCAAGCTTGCGAGGCTGTGAGATTTTTTAATGCCAAATATGTCAAGCTTTGGCCTGGACAAGATGGCTGGGACTATCCTTTTCAGGTTGATCATAAATCTTTATGGAAAAATTCGATGGATGGTGTGGGAAATTTAGCAAGTGAAAATACTGATTTAAATTTCGTAATAGAATATAAACCAAGAGAGCCAAGGGTAAAAATGAGCTATGACTCTGTTTCAAGAACTATTCTTGGTATTGAAAAAATAGGTCTTCCTAATATTGGACTTCTTCTTGATTTTGGTCATGCTATTTATGGTGGAGAGTCAGCTGCTGACTCGGCTCAATTAGCTATTGATTATGGTAGGCTATTTGGAATGGATGTTAATGATAACTTTAGATCATGGGACGATGATCTTTTAGCTGGCAGTCTTCACCCCATAGAGCTTTTTGAATTTTTTTATGTTCTAAGAAAAAATAATTGGGAAGGTGTTTGGCAACTGGATCAGTTTCCATTTAGAGAAGATAGTGTGGTAATGGCAAATATCGCTATAGATTTTTTAAAAGCTGTTGATAAAGCCCTGGATGATTTAGACATTGAAGCATTAACAAAAGCTCAAGCAAATCATGATGCTATGGCTGCTTTAAAAATTGCTCAAAAAGCTTTATATAAACATTTATCCCAAGACTAAAAATATTTACTATTCAATAAATAATGGACTTAAATCAACTTAAAATAAAATCTTTAGAATACAGGAAGACAATATTAGATATTATTTATAAATCTGGCGCTGGTCACACTGGTGGAAGTTTATCATGTATCGACATTTTGAATGTCTTATATAATAAGGTCTTAGATATAAATCCTAAAAACTTTAACGAAAAAGACCGAAACCATTATATCCATAGTAAAGGTCATTCAGTTGAGGCTCTTTACACCGTTCTTTGTGATCAAGGTTTTTTTTCAAGAAAAGATCTTGAAAAGCTCAATCATTTTAACTCTCATTTTATTGGACATCCCACTAGAAAAATTTTGGGAATTGAGCATAACACCGGCGCTTTAGGACATGGCCTTTCAGTTGCTGTAGGTTTAGCGCTATCTAAAAAAATAGATCAAAAAACAAATAAAGTTTTTTCTTTATTGGGTGATGGAGAGCTATCAGAGGGTTCGGTGTGGGAAGCTTGTACTACTGCTTCTAAATATCATTTGGATAATTTAATCGTAATTATTGATAGGAATGATTTACAAATTACAGGAAAAACAGAAGAAGTTAACCCAATAGAGCCGATTGATAAAAAATTTGCGTCATTTGGTTTTGAAACTATTTCAACAAATGGAAATAATATTTCTGAATTATTAAATGTATTTAAAGAAATACCCATTCAAAAAAATAAGCCTACAGTCATAATTGCAAAAACTACAAAAGGGTCCGGTGTAAGTTTTATAGAAAATCAAATCAATTGGCACCATAAAGTGCCAAGCGAAGATGAGTATGGGAGGGCAATCTCAGAGCTAAATGAGAAACTAAATTCATATGAATAAAATTGGTAAACCTAACCTAGAAATCTTTTCTGAGACATTACTATCTGAGGCAAAAAAAAATAAAGATATTATTGTTGTCACTAGTGACTCAAGAGGTTCGGGTAAATTGGTTCCATTTGGTAAAGAATTACCTGATCAAATTATAGAAGTAGGTATTGCAGAACAGAATTTAGTCGGGGTTTCATCAGGCTTAGCTGCAGGAGGAAAGATTGTATTTGGCGTCTCTCCTGCAAGTTTTTTAACTGCAAGATCTTTAGAGCAGATTAAGAATGATGTTGCTTATTCTGATCGCAATGTCTCGTTGATAGGAATTAGTGCAGGGATTAGCTATGGACAGCTAGGATCAACGCATCACTCGATACATGATTTTGCCACATTGAGAGCAATTAATAATATGACAATAGTTGCACCTGCAGATAACTTTGAAGCATCACAAGCTATCAAACAATCTGTTTCATATGATCATCCCCTTTACATTAGGTATGGAAAAAAACCAATGATGGATATTCATCCTCCAGGAACAGAATTTAAAATTGGAAAATCTATTGTAGTAAAAAAAGGTGAGGATTTAACAATTGTAGCAACTGGTGAAACTTTGCAACGAGCATACTTGGCTAGTGAAATTTTAAAAGAAAGTAATATTCATTGTTCAATTATCAGCATGCATACAATAAAGCCCTTTGATAAAAAAACATTTATTGAATTTTCTAAAAACTCTAAAGCTATCTTAACAGTCGAAGAACATAGTATATTTGGAGGACTTGGTGAATGTTGTGCGAGCCTGATTGCTCAGAATAATATAAATGTAAAACTCAAAATACTTGGCATACCTGACGAATATATGATTAATGGATCTCAAGCTGATGTATTAGATCATTATGAAATGAGTCCGGAAAAAATAGCTAAAATATCAAAAGACTTACTTAACAAATGAGCTATATAACTATTGACTCAAGTACGTCATCTACGACAGTCATTGTTTTTAATGAAAAATTAGATGTCTTAAAAAGATTTCAAAAGGAACACCGACAAATAATCACAGATGAAGGTTATATTGAACACGATTTAGAAGAAATTTATCAAAACTTATTAGAGTTAGTTAAAAAAGCATCAGAAATTATCTCAAATCCTAAATTCATCAGTCTAACTAATCAAAGAGAAACATTTACGCTCTTTAACAAAAAAGATGGAAAGCCAATACATAATGCAGTTGTTTGGCAGTGCACTAGAGGTCAAAAAATTTGTGAGGATATTCTAAATGATAGGTCAAAAAATAAAGAAATTATTGATAAAACTGGTCTTAAACCAAATACTTTTTTTTCTGGCAGTAAATTAAAATGGGTTTATGAGAACAAATCAGAAGTTAAATCGAAAATCGACAATGGAGATATCTTATTTGGAACAATCGAAACATATCTCATTTATAGACTTACAAACCTTAATTCTTATGTGACTGATACTACAAATGCATCAAGAACCTTATTATTTAATTGTTTAGAAAATTCTTGGGATCAAAATTTATTAAATATTTTTGATGGCAATAATCTGAATTTTCCAAAAATACTCAATAGTTCAAATATTTTTGGAGAGAGTAATTTTAATAAAGCATTTGAAAAGTCAATACCTATAATTGGAGTTGCTGGTGATGCTCAAGCTTCATTTTTTGCAAATTTTTGTTTTGATAAAGGTGATACTAAAATCACGACAGGAACTGGTTTTAACATTCAAACAAATATTGGTCATGAAATGATTGTCGATGAAAATTCACTTACCTCCCTGGCTTTCACAAATGATAAAGGGAATATCTACGCATTAGAATGCCTAAATTCATTTGCTGGAGGAACAATTTCATGGCTTAAAAACAATTTAAAATTAATCAGTAAGGCTGAAGATAGTGAAGTTTTATCAAAAAAAGTAAAAGATAATAATGGTGTCTATTTAATACCTGCCTTTTCAGGGCTAGGTCCTCCATTTTGGGTATCCGACGCTAGGGCTGCATTCTTTGGTATAAGTGCGTCTACAAATACCAATCATTTAGTCAGAGCTGGGCTAGAGTCTGTTGCTTATCAAATGGTCGTGTATTTAGAGTTTATGAAAAAATCGAGAAATCTTAATTTAAAAAACTTATCTGTTGATGGTGGTATGGTAAAAAATAAGTTTTTCCTTCAACTAATTAGTAACCTATTAGAAATTGAGTTAAATATCCCTGAAATGGAGGATATGTCATCTTATGGTGCGTTACTTTTTGGAATGCAGTATTATCATAATTTAAAAAATACCAGTGATTTAAATGATTTTAAGGTGAAAAGCTCTAAAATTATTCCTAATATCGATGACACTATCAGAAACTCTTTTAATTCCTGGAAAGAAATAGTTGATAAACATTTCCTGAAAAATCAAGACTAAAAAATTAATATTTAACTAGCATGTAGACATGACAATAGGATATTGTGAACATGACTATATATAGGAGGAAATAACTATGAGAAAATTATCTCTAGTTCTGGCTTCACTTATGGCTGTCGCTTTTACTTTTGCTACTATGCCAGCAAAAGCAGGAAGTCATGCTGTTGAAGCTTGCTTAATTACAAAAACAGACATCAATCCTTTCTTCGTTAAAATGAAAGAGGGAGCAGAAGCGAGAGCTAATGAATTAGGTGTCAAATTATCATTCTTTGCGGGTAAAGTTGATGGTGACCATGAGACTCAAGTAAGAGCTATTGAGACTTGTATTGCTTCAGGTGCAAAAGGTATTTTAATTGCTGCATCTGACACAAAAGCTATTGTTACTCCATTAAAAAATGCTCAAGACAATGGTTTACTAGTCATTGCTCTTGACACACCACTAGAGCCAATTACAGCTGCAGACTCTACTTTTGCAACTGATAACTTCAAGGCAGGTGAATTAGGTGGAGCATGGGTTGCTGCAAAGTTAGGAGCAGATGCTGCTAATGCCAAAATTGCAATGTTAGACCTTAACGAGAGTCAACCTTCTGTTGGTGTTCTTAGAGATCAAGGTTTCTTATCTGGATTTGGAATCGATGTAAAAGATGTTTCCAGATGGGGAGATGAAGATGATCCAAGAATTATCTGTAATGAAGTTACAAACGGTAACGAAGAAGGTGGAAGAACTGCAATGGAAAAATGTCTACAAAAAGACCCAGACATAAACGTTGTGTACACTATTAATGAGCCAGCAGCTGTTGGTGCTTATGAGGCATTAAAAGCAGTTGGAAAAGATGATGGTAGCGTTCTTATTGCTTCAGTTGACGGAGGTTGCCCAGGTGTAGCTGACGTAGAAAGAGGAATTATAGGTGCTACATCTCAGCAATACCCACTATTAATGGCTTCACTTGGTGTTGAGGCTATTAAAGCTTGGGCTGAAGATGGTTCAAAGCCTGAAAATACTCCAGGTCTTGACTTTTTTAACACTGGTGTGAACTTAGTTACAGATGATGCTGCTAGCGGAGTTCCATCAATTAGTGTCAAAGAAGGTATGGATAGATGTTGGGGTTAATCCAATAATTTTATTATTCAGGGCAGATTATTCTGCCCTGAAGTCATGATATTTTTTAAATGAATAAAGTTTCTGACGACATTTCTAAAGATCTAAAAGATCAACCTAAATTCACAACTGATATAGGTGAAAAAGATCAAGATCATCACTCTTTTGATTTAGGTGAACAAACTACATTAAAAAAAATTCAACATTTTCTTCACGGTAATCCAACAATAGTTCCTGTTATTATTTTAATATTAAGCGTTATTGCATTTGGTTTCATAGCTGGAGGAAAATTTTTCTCTGCTTTTAATTTATCTCTGATTGTACAACAAGTTACAATTGTCGGTATTCTTGCAGCAGCTCAAACTCTAATAATATTAACTGCTGGAATTGATTTAAGTGTTGCGGCAATGATGGTGTTAGCATCAGTGTTCATGGGTAAGCTTTCTGTTGAAATGGGAGTTCCAACCCTCCCAGCAATAGCAGTAGGGTTTATCTCTGGTATTGCAACAGGTGCTTTCAATGGGTTACTGGTAACTCGCTTAAGATTACCCCCGTTCATAGTTACTTTAGGAACTTGGAATATATTTTTTGCACTAGTAATTTTCTTTACTGGATCTCAATCTATCAGAAGCTCTGATATTGAAGTAAACGCTCCTCTTCTACACTTTTGGGGTGAAAGAATTAATCTTGGAGGTTTTGTATTCACTTACGGTGCGTTCCTCATGATTGGTATTTTTGTTTTTCTATGGTTTTTACTCAATAAAACTGCTTGGGGGAGACATGTTTACGCAATTGGCGATGATAAGGAGGCTGCTGAGTTATCGGGTATTAGAACTGACAGGATGTTAGTTTCAATTTATGCTGTTGCTGGGCTTGTTGTTGCGATTGGAGCATGGGTTTCAATTGGTAGAGTTGGTTCAGTGTCTCCAACATCTTTTTATGAAGGTAACTTAGACTCCATTACAGCTGTTGTTATAGGTGGAACTTCTCTTTTTGGTGGAAGGGGCACTATAATTGGTTCTTTATTTGGGGCTTTGATTGTGGGAGTATTTAGCTCAGGTCTGTCCATAGCAGGTCTTGATGTATTGTGGCAAAGATTTGCTTTAGGTTGTCTTATAATAGTGGCGGTAGGAATAGATCAATGGATAAGAAAGGTCTCAGCGTAATGCAGCCAGTGCTAGTAGCAAAGAAGTTATCAAAAAAATACGGTAAAGTTGTTGCACTTGATAGTGCTGATTTAGAGCTTTATCCAGGTGAAGTTTTGGGAGTAATTGGAGACAATGGCGCTGGAAAGTCTACACTAATTAAGGTGCTATGTGGTGCTGTTATTCCTGATAGCGGTGAAATATTGCTTGATGGTAAAAATGTTACTTTTACATCACCTATAGAAGCAAGAAAATTAGGTATCGAAACTGTTTATCAGAACCTTGCACTTTCACCTGCTTTATCAATAACTGATAATATGTTTTTAGGTAGAGAAATTAGACAAAAAGGCTTTATGGGTAGTTTTTTAAAATTTTTAGATAAAAAAGCAATGGCAGATGAAGCTAGAAAACGACTATCTGATCTTGGTCTATTAACCATACAAAATATAAATCAATTAGTTGAAACATTGTCTGGAGGTCAACGACAAGGTGTTGCAGTTGCAAGAGCAACATCATTTGGAACTAAAGTCGTTATTATGGATGAGCCTACTGCAGCTCTAGGTGTTAAAGAAAGTAGAAGAGTTTTAGAGTTAATTGGTGAGGTGAGGTCTAGAGGAATACCCATCATATTAATTTCACATAATATGCCTCATGTTTTTGAAGTAGCTGATAGAATACACATTCATAGACTTGGAACTCGATTATGTGTAATTGACCCTAAGAAACATGAAATGTCTGATGCTGTCGCATATATGACAGGTGCTAAGCAACCACCTCAAAATTAATTTATTAAATTAAATTCAGCAGAAATACTTTTACTAATAACATTTAATCCATTTGGAAGATCATTTTTATAAACTTTATTTTTAATTTGATCATTAGATAGTCCAAAACTCTCCCATCTTTCAATTAATCTTTTTTCTAAAATATCTTTATTACAATCAATCATTATAGTTGTATCAAAAAAATTATGAATTTTTCTCCATGGTTCTTGATCAAGCAATAAATAATTACCCTCTACTATTATAATTTTTGTATTCTCAGATATGACTAAAGCAGATGATCTTGATAGTTCTAATGATCTATCAAAGATAGGGACAATCACTTCACCCTCGTTTTTCAATCTTAATAAACAATTTAATAAACCCAGTACATCAAATGTTTCTGGTGCCCCTTTTCTCTCAATTAATTTTTTTGTCTCAAGTATATTATTATCAAGGTGGAAACCATCCATTTGAAGAACACTTGATTTATGACTATTTAATATTAGTTCTGACTTTAATTTTTCAGATATTGTGCTTTTTCCAGATGCTGGTGCTCCAGAAATTGCTATAAAATAACGACTTTGATTAATTTTAATAACATTCTCTAATATTTTTTTTACTAATTCTGGGAATTCTATTCTTTGGTTGCTAGACATTTTTTCCTAAATAAAAGCTTTTCCACTTTAAAAACCTGTCTTTTAAGATACCTGTTTGAATTTCATTTTTACCTATAATTTTTTTGACTTTTGGAAGACTAAGGGCTTCACTTGGTTTTAAATTATTGTAACCAAGAAATGCTATTCTAGCAGCTCCAAAAGCAGCCATTGTGTCTGAAGCATCAGTTATTGATAAATCTCTCTCCATCAATGAAGCAAGTATTTGTATCCAGCTGTCATTTTTAGAACCACCTCCTATTACAAAGATGTTATCTAACTTTATACCAGTCTTAACTAAGGATGAATAATTATCATACAAACCAAAAGAAATACCTTCTATTAAACTATAGATTAATGTATTTCGATTAGTGTCTATACCCATTTCGTGAAAACTTGCTCTTACATGAGGATCATTAATTGGTGTTCTCTCACCAGTAAGATAAGGAAGATAATAAGGATATCTACTTACATCAGAAAAATTATTTAAAACAGAATTTAACTCTTTATTAATCTCATCAATTGATGAATTAAAATTATTTATAAACCAATTAACATTTGAGGTGCAAGAGAGCATCACTGACATGAGGTGCCATGTTTCAGGTAAGCAGTGACAAAAGGAATGTATCGCATCATCATAATTTTTTAAAAAGTTTTTTGTTGAACCAAAAATAACACCAGAAGTGCCTAAAGATAATGAAGCATTTCCCTCTTGGTAAAGCCCTAATCCAACAGCGGCTGCAGCATTATCTCCTGCTCCACCAAAAACTTTGCAAGAGTTACTAAAACCATATTTTTCTGCAATCTCTTTTTTAATTACGCCTGTTTGATCTGTCCCCTCACAAGTTTTAGGCATTTGCGAGATATCCATTGAGCCAATATCTAAAAGTTTATTAGACCAAGTTCTATTTTTTACATCTAACCAATAAGTGCCTGCTGCGTCTGACAAATCACTAAAAAACTCTCCAGTTAAATAAAATCTTAAATAGTCTTTCGGCAATAAAACCTTTGCAATTGAATTAAAATTTTCACTTTCGTGTTCTTTCATCCATAAGATTTTTGGTGATGTAAAACCAGGCATTGCTATATTTCCAGCTATATCCATAACAGTTTCGTCAGCCATAATTTGACTGCACTGCCTAAAACTACGTGTATCATTCCATAGTATACAAGGCCTTATGACCTTTTGATTTTTATCAATACAAGTTGCACCATGCATATGTCCGGAAAAAGATACAGCTTTGATCTGCGATAAATCAAATTTTAAAACTATTTGTTTGATACACTGATCTAATGCTTTTATCCAAAATGATGGATCTTGTTCTGACCAACCATTTTGAGGAGTGGACAATGGTATATTTTCACTATTGACACTAAACAAGATTTCTTGTTCTTCTCCGAGTAGCAAACACTTCATCGAAGAAGTACCAAGATCAATACCTAAATACATTTTTATATTATATATAGAATAAAACTATTTTCTATTTATAGAATTGAGTATAATCAGATTATGAAGAAGTCTTTAGATCAAAAAATTCTTAGAATAAAAAAAAATAAATATTCGCCAAGAGACTTCATTATAGCAGATGCTAAAGATGGTGATTTAGCAATGGGTGTCACAACACCTGGATCAAAAAGAAATGAAAATGGAAAAATACTAAAAGGATATAAAAACCTAGTAGATTACAAAAATGCGATGATATCAATGACTAAATCTGATTTAGTAGATATTATGCTGATGTCTGCATCAGTTGGTGAAGATCTCGTAAAAAGAAATTTATTTAAAAATTCAACTATTACACCTGCAATTAGAATGAATGATACGACTGATATCTGGCTTATGAGAAATGGAAATTATAGAAAAACTAACCCTAGACCTTTTCGGTCTGCTCAAATGGACAAAGTAAGTAAGTTAGTTAACCTAGGTTTATTTTCTGTAACGTTTTCTAATAATGTTGACTATGACCTTGCAATGTTAAATGCCTATAAAGAGTTTAGAATTGAAGCTTCTAAATATAAATTCAAACATTTTTTAGAAGTATTCAATTCCCCAATTGATCTAAATATGAACATAAGACAAATGGGTGATTACGTTAACGATTGCATTATAAAAGCAATAGCTGGGCAGACTAAAGATGAGAGACCTCTTTTTTTGAAAATAGCTTACAATGGTCCAAAAGCAATGGAGGAGCTAGCCAGCTTCGATCCTGAAAATCTTATTGTTGGCATTCTTGGGGGTAGCAAAGGCACAACAAGAGATTGTTTTGAATTAATAAAAAAAGCCAGTCAATATGGTGCAAAAGTAGCTTTGTTTGGTAGAAAAATAAACTTAGCTGAAGATCCCATCTTATTAGTAAAAATTATGAGAGAAGTTGTTGAAAATAACATTAAACCTATAGATGCTGTTAAATTTTACCATTCTGAATTAAAGAAAAATAAACTCATACCTGACAGGAAGCTTTTAAAAGACGTTGAGATCACTGAAAAAGTTTTAAAATTATAATTTAGATATATTAGGTAAATTTCCAGAGGAAGCATTAACTTTCATCATAGATGTCCCAGCTGCATGAGCCTTTTTGAGAGTTTTTTTTATGTCCCAATTTTCATGTATTCCAAATATAAACGCTGCACAAAAAGCATCTCCAGCTCCAACCGAATTTATTACTCTGCTTTTTGGTAAAACCTTTGATTTAGTATAGATTTTTTTTGATCTATCAAAATAGAGCGACTCAGTTGGACTATGAATAACAACTCCTCTAATAATACCCTTTTTGAAAACTTTACTAATTAACTCAGTTAAGATTTTTTGATTAAGTTTTTTATTGAAGTCGTAAATTTTTTTATTAAATAGTATCTCTGCTTCAATTTCATTCAAAAGTAAATAATCGGTGAATGGCAATGAGCTTTCAATAATATTTTTGTATTTAGGGTGCTTATTTGAAACTAAATCTAAAACTGTTATCACATTTTTACTTTTAGCTTTTTTTAAAACTTTTGATAAACGAGTTTTTTTGTCAACATCAAATTTGTCCAATTTACCTAGTAGTGTAATATATCCGACATAAAGAACTTTAGGTGCAGTTTTTAATTGGTTTATTTTAAAATGTTTTTTGTCAAGTAAGCTGTTTGCCCCTGGATAATATAAAAAAGTTCTTTCTTTTTGTTTTTCAAACATACAAACGGTATGAGAAGTAGAAATTTGCTTTGATACAATCAAATATTTAGTCTCTATTTTATTTTCTCTACAATGTTTCTTTATAATTGATGCATCTGTATCAAGTCCAATTGATCCCATTGCGTACATTGGATGTTTAAATCCTAAAGAATTTAAATCTGTTAAAACATTTGATGGACCTCCACCTACACATTGAAAAGTATTCGAAATTGGCTCTAATTTACCTCTCTCAGGTAAATTATCTATTTTGTAAGTGGTATCTACACACCACATTCCAAGGCCAATTATACCTCTTTGCATTATATTTCATTCCAGAGAGGATGAATCGCAACTTGATCTTCTTCAATTTCAGTAAACCTTCCTACACTTTCTAAAAAATAGTTATCTTTATTATCATCGTTGACTTGAGAAACCTCTCCTGCCATAACCATTCCTGAACCCTCAGCTGAGTAAAATTTATGATATATGTTTCTTTCAACAGTGACGCTCTGACCTCTTTTTAAAATTAAGGGTTCTCTTGGTGCTACAGAAACTATTTCACCATCAACAAGAACATCAATTTTAGAGTTTAATTCAATTTGATTTGAGTCGACTTCTAAAAATTCAATTACTAATTCCCCGCCTCCCCGATTAATTATATCTTCTAGTTTTACCTTATGGCTATGAAAAGGAATTTCTTGACCTTCTCTCATAAACAATAACTTTTCTGCATAGGGTTTGTCATCGTTATTACCCTGTATTCCATTCCTTATACAAAACAGGGTGATACCTTTTTTTTCAAATTCGCCTTTACCAAAATCAGTAACATCCCAGCCCATTTGATGATTTTTTAAATAATTTTTTAAGTTAGGATTATTGTTGTACTCTTCTTTAGACCAATAGCCCCATTTAGGTAGAACCCACGAATATCTATCGATCATGTCTTTAGCTTCAGATATTGCTGCATTTATTTCAGATCTTTTCATTTAAACTTAGATTATCAAAAAAATAAATAATTGATATAATCAAGTAATGAAGACAATAATTGTTGATCCTTTTCCAAGACAAATGAATCTTATTTTCTCTAAAGATAAGCTTGTTTATTTAAAAAAAAATTTCAAACTTATTAACGCACCAATAAAAAATAAAAAAAAATTTTATCAAAACAATATATCAAAAGCAGATTTTATAATTGGACAACCTGATCTTCCGAATTCAATTTTAAAAAAGGCAGCAAAACTTAAAGCTATATTCAATGTTGAGAGCAACTTCATGGACAATATGGATTATGAATATTGTTTTAGAAATAGTATCTATATTCTATCCACTGCTCCTGTTTTCGCTCAAACAGTTGCTGAAATAGCAGTTGGTTTTACTTTATCTCTCAAAAGGGAAATTCATCAATCACATATTGATTTTATTAATAATAAAGAAAAATATGGATTAGAAAGTAATATGAATTCTAGTTTATTGCAGAATAACACTGTCAGTTTTATTGGTTTTGGAGATCTGGCCAAAAAGTTAAAACCCTTGTTAGAGCCTTTCACAAATAATTTTCTTGCATACGACCCTTGGCTTCCAAGAAAGTTGCTTGAAGATAATAATTGTAAAATTAATTCTCTTAATGAAATATTTAAAAAATCAGATGTGATATATGTTCTAAGTTCGATCACGACAAAAAACAAACATATGATTGATAAAAAGCTACTGAATCTGATGAAACAAAATTCTTGTTTACTAATTCTAAGTAGGGCTAATGTAGTGAATTTTAAAGACCTGCTAAAAATTTCAAAAAAAAGAAAAATAAAAGTTGCAACAGATGTATTTCCCGAAGAACCAGTAAAAAAAGATGATCCCATACGTAAATCAAAAAATATTCTTTTCTCAGCACATAGAGCGGGAGCTCTAGAGTCTGTATTTTATGAAATGGGCGAAATAGTGTTTGAAGATTTAAAACTTATAAATAAAGGTCTCCCTCCAAAGCTTTGCAGGAAAGCAGAGCCAGAGACTGTCAGAAAGCTAAGATCCAAACCAGTAAAGATTAATTAATTAAGTTGAATTCAAGGAATTAATTTAGTTCTATATACCATGCTTATTAATATTGATCCTATTCTCAGTCCAGAGGTTTTGCACACTCTAAGAGCAATGGGACATGGAGATAAATTAATTTTATGTGACTCAAATTTTCCTGCCTATTCGATGAACTCCAGAGTTCATCGTATTGATGGTGTAAATGCTTCAAGAGCCGCCGAGGCTATACTCTCCGTATTTCCTCTAGATAGCTTTGTTGACTCTCCTATTCAAAGGATGGAAATTGATGGAAATCCAGATCAGTTAAATGAAGTTCACCAAGAAATAATTGACATAACTAAGAAAATCTCAGGAGAACATTGGAAAATTTCATCTATTGAGAGGTTTAAATTTTATGATGAAGCCAAGAAAGCATTTGCCATAATAACAACAAACGAAACTAGACCATTTGGATGCTTTATCTTAACTAAAGGAGTTGTCAAACCTGATGGTACTGTTTGGGTACTAGATAAGTGAGTATTTGTGTATTTGGGATATTTGTTGCAGATCTATGTTTTTTTGCAAATGATATTCCAATTCCAGGTCAAACAATATTAGGAAAAAAATATATTATCGGACCAGGTGGTAAGGGATCTAACCAAGCAATTGCAGCAGCAAGAGCTGGGGGTAATGTATCTTTTATAAGCAAAGTAGGTAAAGATAACTATGCCGATCTTGCAATCTCTTTATATGAGAGAGATAAAATAAATTATGATGGTTTGGTTATCTCTGAAAATGAATCAACTGGTGCTGCAGGTATTTTGATTAATGAAAAAACTGGGCAAAATGCAATAAATGTTGTTCCAGGAGCTGCTGGTACAATTGATGAAAAGTTAATCGACTCAAAGTTAAATATAATAGAGTCTTCTCATGTTTTCTTAACTCAGTTAGAGACACCAAAAGAGGTAACACTCTATGCTATAAAAAAAGCAAAGAATTTTAATTGTACAACAATTCTAAATCCAGCACCCGCCAGTGAAATAACTGATGATAACTTTCAATATTTTGATTTTTTTACCCCCAATGAAACGGAAGCGAGTTTTTATTACGGTCAATCAATTAAAAATGAGGAAGACTGTAAAAAAGCAGGAAATTTTTTTTTAGATAAAGGGATAAAGAATATAATTATTACACTTGGAGAAAATGGTTGTTATTTTAAAAACAATAAAGAGGAGTTTATAGTACCTGCTTCTAATTTAAAAAAACCAGTAGTTGACACAACAGGTGCGGGAGATGCATTTAATGGGGCTTTAAGTGTGGCAATCTCTCAAAATAAAAACTACAAAGAAGCTATTGAGTTTGCTAATCTTGTGGCAGGTGTTTCTGTTACAAGGGAGGGAGCAGCAAATTCAATGCCATACAAAGAGGAATTATTTTAAAAATGCCATATATTTCAGACAAAAATCGCTATCAAAAAATGCATTATAGAAACTGTGGTGATAGTGGTTTAAAACTACCTGTCTTGTCAATAGGGTTATGGCATAACTTTGGTGGCAATGGAATGGCTTCAGAGTCTAAAAAAATTCTTTTTGAGTCTTTTGATGCAGGAATTACTCATTTTGATTTAGCAAATAATTATGGACCACCTTATGGCAGTGCTGAGTCTAATTTTGGAAAAGTCATGAAAAGTGATCTTGGAAAATACCGTGATGAGTTAATTATATCGTCAAAAGCAGGTTACGATATGTGGGATGGACCCTATGGTGAATGGGGTTCAAAAAAACATGTAATTGCTAGTTGCGATCAAAGTTTAAAGAGGATGAAACTGGATTATGTAGATATATTTTATTCTCATCGTTTTGATCCAAATACACCTCTTGAGGAAACAGCTGATGCTTTAGAAAGTATCTATAAAGCTGGTAAGGCCCTGTATATTGGTGTCTCTTCTTACTCCTCCAATAAGACAAATAAAATGATTTCAATTTTAAAGAGCAAAGGAATCAAATTATTAATTCATCAACCTTCTTATTCATTAATTAATCGATGGATTGAAAAAGATTTAACAAAAACTCTCATAAAAAAAGGGGTTGGTTGTATCGCCTTTTCTCCTCTCGCCCAAGGTTTTTTATCTAATAAATATTTGAGAGGAATTCCCAAAGTTTCAAGGGTTAATGAAAATAGCTCATTCAACAAAGATTTAATAACGAAAAAAAATACTAAAATTATTAATGAACTCAATAAAATTGCAAAAAGAAGAAATCAATCTCTATCCCAAATGGCTATAGCATGGGTATTAAATAATCCTGCAATAACTTCTGCTTTAATTGGAGCTAGAACCGTAAAACAGCTTAAAGAAAACTTAGCTACACTTGATAATTTAAAATTTTCAAAAAAAGAAATCAAAGAAGTTAACAGAGCTGCAAAAGAAGGAGATATAAATATTTGGGCTCCATCTAGTGCTCATTAACTAGTTGATTTTTTATCCAACTTATTAGATGTAATTTTAATCCACTTATTTTTCTTTATAGACGCAAATATTGCATCTAATACCTTCATATTTTTTTTTGCATCTTTTAAGTCATAATCTGCTTTAGTCTTATTCAATAGTTCATTAGAAAATTTTGTAACTTGATGCTCATATTGATCAGCTGCTGGGAAGACTTTTATTGTATTTTCTTTACGATAAATAGATTTTCCATTGTAAATAACTACTGTTGTGGGCTTAGTTGCAATTGCATTAAAAGGATTTTCTACTATCAAAGTTTTTTTTGTACCTAAAATTGTTACTTGTTGAGAAAATGTACTTTGAGTTGCAACAATAAAAGATGAGTATATTTCTCCAAAATCTAAAACTACAGATGAAAGAATGTCTGTTTTAAATTTTTTATCATTTTTTGCTAACCCAACAACTCTCTTTGGTTCTTTATCTAACAAAAATCTTGATATTACAGTGGGGTAACATCCAATATCATAAATAGCTCCTCCTCCAAATTTTTTAATGTTTCTTATATTTTGAGGATTTTTATTATTGTATGAAAATACTGTTGAAATGCTTGATATTGATCCTAATTTTCCTGACTTTATATATTTTTTCACCCATTGCCATTGAGGATGATGTCTAACCATAAAAGCCTCTTTGATGACAACTTTATTCTCAGAAGCGTATTTCATTAAAGGGTCAATGTCTGTCGCTTTTAGTGATATAGGCTTTTCCAATAAGATATTTTTTTTGTTTTTGCATGCTTCGATGCTTGATTTGATATGTAAATGATTGGGTAAAGGGTTATATATAACATCAATTTCTTGATCTTTGTAAAGCTCTTTATAGGAGCCATAGCTTTTGTCGATTCTAAATTTTTGTGCTAATTTTTTAGCCCGTAATGTATTTCGACTTGCAATAGCAACTAATTTGCTATTTTTAGATTTTAGAATAGCGGGTATTACATGCTCCCAACCGATTTTTGCCGAACTTAGAATTCCCCAATTTATAATCTTCTTTTTCATAGAAAAAAACTTACACCTGTTTCAGTGTTATTTCTAATTAAATTAAAGATTTTAATGAAATATCAAAAACATATAATGTTTTAAATATTTATCTAAATTATGAATTATAAAATAGGCATTGATTACGGTGGAACGAAAATTGAAGGTATTCTAATCAATGATAAAGGAGAAGAAATTCTTAGAAAAAGGTCAGGTTATGAAAAAAATTATGAAAGTGGTGTTAATACAATAAAAAATTTAGTTGAAGAATTTGATAAGAACACTAATTCTAAAAATTCAGTTGGGATCGGGATACCTGGGTCTTCCTCTAAAGAAAATGGTTTGATAAAAAATGCAAATAGTATTTGGTTAAATGGAAAACCATTCAAAAAAGACCTAGAAATGAGTCTAGATCGTGAAATCAAAATAATGAATGATGCAAATTGTTTTGCATTATCAGAGGCAATTGATGGATCTGGTGCAAATTATAATACTGTCTGGGGAGTGATAATTGGTTCTGGTTTTGGGGGGTCTTTTGTTCATAACAAAAAAGTAGTTGAGGGTGTAAATCAGGTTGCAGGAGATTGGGGTCATCAACCATTACCCTACCCTAGTAAAGAGGAGTGGGATTTAAATTTGAAATGTCCAGTTGATAATTGTGGCAGACCATTATGTGCAGAACAATTTATCTCTGGCATTGGATTTACTAATATTTTCAATAGAAAATATAAAACAAATTTCACAACTAAAGAAATAGTAGATTTAGAATTAAATGGAGACGAACGTGCAAAAAAAGAATTTGACTTATATGAGGATAGGTTTGCTAGGCTCATTGCTGTCATGATTGGTATAGTCGACCCTGATGTTATAATTTTAGGTGGGGGTATGTCTAATATTGAAAGACTTTATTCAAATATTCCAAAACTACTTCCCAAATATACATTTAGTGATAAAGTAAGAAATAAGATCTTGCGAAATACTCATGGTGACTCAAGCGGAGTACGAGGAGCAGCATGGTTGTGGGACTCAGATAAATTTTAAATGAAAAAAATTGGAATTCTAACAAGTGGTGGGGACTGTGGTGGTTTAAATGCAGCAGTAAGATCGATATTTTTTAGAGCAAAAAATACATACCAGATGGAAGTTATGGGAATTCGTGATGGTACAGTTGGGTTAATGCAAAGACCTGTAGCTTATGTTCCATTAGATTATCAAACTTTTAGCGGCTCTCTTCTTAGACAAGGAGGGACATTTTTGGGAACAACGAGTAAGGGTAATCCTTTTAAATTTCCAATGCCTGATGGTGAATATAAAGATAGATCTCAAGACATTATTGATGGTTACAAAGAGTTAGAGCTTGATGGACTTATTGTTATAGGAGGTGATGGAAGTATGTCAATATTAACTGAAATTGCTAAGAGGGGTGATTTAAATATTGTGGCCATACCGAAAACAATTGACAATGATGTTGGGGCTACTGAAAGCTCAATTGGTTTTAATACTGCCGTAAATGTTGCTACTCAAGCACTTGATAACTTACAAACAACTGCTGCTAGTCATCAAAGAACAATGATTTTAGAAGTTATGGGAAGAGATGCTGGGCATATAGCCATTAATGCTGGTATAGCTGGTGGAGCTGACGTAATCCTAATTCCTGAATTAAATTACTCCATAAAAGGAATAGTTAATAAACTAACAGAAATGAAAAATAGAGGAATTGTGCACTCTCTAATTGTTGTAGCAGAGGCAGTAAAAACAGAAAATGGAAAAAGCTATACTATTGAGTACGCCGATGGTCAAAAAAGACTTGGTGGTATAGGAAACTATTTATCAGAGGAAATAATGAAAAGCACTGACATAGAATGCAGGGTTACTT
The DNA here is from genome assembly GCA_902555695.1 of uncultured Alphaproteobacteria bacterium. GTDB lineage: Bacteria > Pseudomonadota > Alphaproteobacteria > HIMB59 > HIMB59 > HIMB59. Next base: position 87,611 of record CACDTV010000001.1, read on the forward strand.
CTTTAGGGCATGTTCAAAGAGGTGCGCCCCCTACTCCACGTGATAGAATTTTAGCAAGTGCGTTTGGTGTGTATGCTGTAGATTTAATTGCTAAAGGAAAATTTGGAAGAATGGTCGCCTGGAAAGATAGAAAAGTTGTCGATGTTCCAATTAGTGAAGGAATTTCAACATATAAAGTTGTGGATAGATCTGATCCTCTGATTGAAACTGCTTTAGCTCTTGGAGTTTATGTTGGTGATATAAAGTGAATGTTCACAGCAATAGAAAAAATTTCAAATCTTCAAGAATTTAAAAAAAATATTTTCAATGGAAAAATTTTTGTATTTAAAAAATCAAAAACATCCAATGAATTAGTCACACAAATAAAAAAAAAAGTACAAGTTATTTATGAAGGTGAATTAGAAAAAATACACTATTTAAAAAATTCTGAAGATATAAGTAAAGATATTGTATCAAAATTAAAAAACCACGAAACTTTTAGAAAACTATTTACAAACTTTTTAAACGAAATTGGGTATAACAAAGGTGGGACCTTTTGGGATCGATTCGTAGTTAGAGTGGCACCAGCAGAAAATAACTTACCATACAGAGAGGCATCTAGAATAAATATTCATCGTGATACTTGGGGCACAAATTTGTATCAACAAATTAATTGGTGGGCACCAGTCAGCAATGTTGAGGAAAAAAATACTATGATTTTTTATCCAGATTATTTTGATGTTCCAGTTAAAAACACTACTTCGACTTGGGACTTAAACATTTATTTAGCCAATAGAAAAAAAGGTGATTTTTCTTATCCCTCAGCACCACAGTTAAAAGAGGACTTGCCCAGCAATATTAATAAAATTCCAGTAACTATAAAACCAGGAGAAATTTTATGTTTTTCAGGTGCCCACTTACATAGCTCATCAAAAGAAAAGTCTGAAAATACGAGGATAAGCTTTGAAATTAGAACTATTTGTGAAAACGACTTAAATAGTTCAGCACAAGCCCCAAATGTGGACTGCGATTTGAAATGGAAGTTCCCAAAAATATTTAAAAAAATTAATGACAATTCGCCCCTGAAAATAACTAGCTGATTATTTTATTTTTTGCTAATTTGCTGTTGTGAAGAAAAAATATTCAATATTTAGCCTTGCTAAAAATGCACTATCTGGCCATAAAGAGTGGCCAAAAATGTGGAGAAGCCCGGAACCTAGAGAGTTTTATGATGTCATAATAATTGGTGGTGGGGGTCATGGACTAGGAACTGCATATTACTTAGCAAAAGAACATGGATTAAAAAATATTGCTGTAATCGAAAAGGGTTGGCTTGGTGGAGGTAACACAGGAAGAAATACCACTATTATAAGATCAAATTATTTATGGGATGATAGTGCTCATTTGTACGAACACTCATTGAAGTTATGGGAAAACCTATCAAGTGAACTCAATTACAATGTGATGTTTAGTCAAAGAGGGGTAATGAATTTAGCCCACAACGAACATGATATAAAAGAAATTAAAAGAAGAGTGAGCGCGAATAATTTAAATGGTATTGACTCATTTTGGTTATCTAAAGAAGAAATTCAAAAAAAGGTTCCTATCATGAACACTGACAATCTTCGATATCCAGTACTAGGTGCGTCTTACCAACCTCGTGGTGGTGTAGCAAGACACGATGCAATAGCATGGGGTTTTGCAATGCGTGCTGATGAGATGGGTGTTGATATAATTCAAAATTGTGAGGCACATCAAATTAGGACTAAAAATGGAACAATAGAAGGTGTCGAAACTTCCAAGGGTTTTTTAAGGGCGAATAAAATTGGAGTTGTTGCTTCAGGACATACTGGTGTTTTAGCAGAGAGTGCCGGTATCAGATTGCCTTTACAAAGTAAGCCACTTCAGGCTCTTGTTTCTGAACCAATCAAACCCATCATTGATACCGTGGTAATGTCATCTGCAGTTCATGCTTATGTCAGTCAATCTGATAAAGGTGAATTAGTTATTGGAGCAGGAACCGATAGTTATAATTCTTTCACTCAAAGAGGTGGTTTTAATATTATTGAAGATACTATAAGAGCTATGGTCGAGCTTTATCCAGTATTTGGCAAAATGAAAATGCTTCGTCAATGGGGCGGTATTGTTGATATCTGCCCAGATGCTAGTCCTATTATTAGTAAATGTGACATTGATGGTTTATTTTTTAATTGTGGCTGGGGAACAGGTGGTTTTAAAGCTACTCCTGGAAGTGCAAATGTTTTTGCACATACCATTGCAAAAAATGAACCTCATCAAATTAATAGTGCTTTTAATCTTGATAGATTTGCAAGTGGAAGATTAGTCGACGAACACGGTGCTGCAGCCGTAGCACATTAATAAATATGCTCATAATCAATTGCCCTTATTGCGGCCCACGAGATCAATCGGAATTTTCAAATGGAGGAGAAGCGCATGTAAAAAGACCCGATGGATCAAAAGAAATTGGTGATCGTGAGTGGGGAGAATATGTCTTTATAAGAGCAAATCCAAAAGGTTTGTTTTATGAGCGCTGGGTTCACACACATGGTTGTCGAAAATGGTTTAATTGTGTTAGAGATACATCTACTGATGAAATTTTGGTGACCTACAGGCTCGATGAAAAAAAACCAAATTTAAATAATTTCAAAAGTGTTGTTAAAACGCCATCTGGGGAACCAGAAGTTGGTTCAGGTAATTTTACGGTTGAGAAATGAAATCTATAAATTTAAAAGAAAATCAATTTATTCAGTTTCATCAAAAAATTAGCTTCAAGTTTGATGGGGTCAAATATTTTGGCTACAAAGGTGATACTATAGCCTCAGCTCTATTAAGAAATAATATTAATCTTGTCGGAAGAAGTTTTAAGTACCATAGGCCAAGAGGAATTTATACATGTGGTATAGAAGAACCAAACGCTCTAGTCCAAATAATTAGTGAATATTCCGAACCAAACACAAGAGCAACTATAAAAAAAATTTATGAAGGTATGGAAATTGAAAGTCAAAACAGATGGCCTTCTCTTGAAAACGATTTTGGAAGTATCAATAACTTATTTTCTCCAATTTTTACTGCTGGCTTTTACTATAAAACATTCATGGGGCCGCATAAGAAATTTTGGAAAAATTTGTATGAACCCCTTATTAGAAGAGCCGCTGGATTGGGTAAACCTCCCAAAGATTTCAAAGGCATAAGCAATCATATCCATCACAACGTCGATGTTACAATTATTGGTGGAGGATTAAATGGACTTCTCGCAGCTAAATCTTTCATCAACTCAAATTATGATGTGTTATTAATTGAATTTGAAGATCGACTTGGTGGCATTATTAATAATTCAAACAAAATTTCATTGATAGATAATAAAGAGCCTAAAGATTGGTTAAAAGAAACTATACAAGAAATAGAAGAATCCAAGAATGTAAAGATTTTAAAGAACACACTTGTTACAACTTATAATTACATAAATCATCTTATAGCCATTGAAGATAGATTTGTTGGCTCTAAACCGATAGAAGGAAAAGTTAATAGCACTTTACATAAGATACGTACAGGTCACACAATATTATGTAATGGACACATTGAGAGATTTTTATCTTTTCAAAATAACGATCTCCCAGGCATAATGTTAAGCTCTTCCTTTGAAAAATATATGTGCCGATATGGACTGTCACCTTCTAAAGAACCTGTTATTTTCAGTAATAATTCGAATTCAAACAGCTTAGTTTATAGTCTTATAAAAGCTGGTTTAAAACCAAAAGCATATATCGACTCACGATCCGGGGAAGAAATTGAGCCAAATTTGTTTGACTTGATAAGAAAAAATGATGTTCCTCTCTACACAAATTCACAAATAAAAGGAGCATTTGGAAACAAAAAAATTGAAAAAATTCTTGTTGAGGATAGTTCTGGTGCTTTAAATGAAATTAAATGTGACTGCTTATGTTTGTCAGGTGGAATAAATCCAGATGTTCACTTGTTTACTCAATCAAAAGGTTTATTAGATTGGGATGAGAAAGATTTAACTTACAAACCATCAAAACCTTTTCAACCTACCATAACTCTTGGTTCTGCTTCAGGACAATTTAATTTTGATAATTTAAATTCTGAAATAAATGAAAAATTGAAAACTTTTAAAGTCAAAAAATTAGACGTAAAACTCGAATTAAATACAAACACTAAGTATAACATTGAAAAATTGTGGGAGGTCTCTCCACAAAAGAAATCATTATGGGCTAAATCATTTATTGACTTACAAAATGATGTAACAACTAAAGATATCCGTCAAGCAATAACAGAGGGTTTTGATAGAATTGAACATTTAAAAAGATATACAACAAATAGTATGGGAACCGATCAAGGTAAAATTAGTAGTATTAACGCACTGGGAATAGTTTCTGATCTTCTGGATAAAAAAGTAAATGAAGTTGGCACAACTATTTATCGACCACCCTATGCTCCTTTAAGTTTTTCTGCAATAGCCGGCAGAAATTGCTATGAGTTTTATGACCCAGAGAGAAAATCACCAATACATAGTTGGCACATAAAAAACGGTGCAATTTTTGAGGATGTCGGGCAATGGAAAAGGCCATGGTATTTTCAAATTAATAAAGATGAGTCGATGCATGATGCTGTTCAACGAGAGAGCAAAAATGTAAGAGAAAACGCAGGTATTTTAGATGGTAGCACACTTGGAAAAATTGAGATCAAAGGTGAAGATGCGTTGGAATTTATGAATTTAATTTACACAAACAGTTTTACTAAGATGAAACAAGGTTCTGCAAGATATGCTCTTATGTTGGGGGAAGATGGAATGGTCAAAGATGACGGAATAATTTGTAAAATTTCTGATCAGCATTTTATTGCCACTACAACTACTGGGGGTGCTGCTACTGTTTTAGGTTGCATGGAAGAATATGCTCAAACCGAGTGGCCAAATTTAAAAGTTTTTATGAACTCGATTACAGAGCAATATGCAACTTTCAACATTAGTGGACCAAAAACCAGAGAAATTATGAAAAAAGCTTTTCCAAATATCAATTTTAGCAATGAGAAGTTCCCATTTATGACTTTCCAATTTCATGAATTTAATGGTATTCCAATACGAATTCTAAGAGCAAGCTTTACCGGGGAGTTAGGTTACGAAATATATATTCCGTCAAATAGTGCCCCTAAAATTTGGGATAACATTCAAAGTCTTGGAAAAGAATTTGGTCTTGCTCCCTACGGCACAGAGACAATGCATCTTCTAAGAGCAGAAAAAGGTTACATTATTGTTGGTCAAGACACAGATGGTTCTATAACGCCTATAGATTTGGGACTTAGCTGGATGATTGGTAAATCAAAAAAAGATTTTTTAGGTAAAAGATCACTTACTCGGTCTGATACTATAAGAGAAGATAGAAAACAACTTGTTGGTATAATACCCTCGAATAAAGCCGATAAACTAGAGGAAGGACAACATATCATTCTTGATAAAGAAATTAAATCTCCTGTCCCAATGCTTGGTCATATTACATCCTGTTATTATAGTTCTACATTAGGTCATGATTTTGCATTAGCTGTTATCAAAAATGGCCACTCAATGATTGGAACAAAAGCTTACGCTTCTACATCTAGTATGAGTACAACTGGTGTAGATATAGTAAAACCCGTTTTTTATGATGAAGATAATAAAAGGTTAGTTTCATGACTGAAGTAATCCGATCTGATGGTATTGAAATAAAAAAAAAAGTTATTCAACAAATTCTGTTAAGAGGATCTGGTGACTCAAAATTTAATAATCACATAAACAAATCTTTAAAGCTTTTACCACCATCAGATAATTTAAGGATTATTTCAAATGATAATTATACTTTAGCAAAAATGTCTTTTGATCAATGGAATTTAATATTTGAAAAAGAAATTGAAATTAAAAAGCTCAACAAAATATTAGATGATTTAAATAAATCACCCTTAATATTAGCTACAAATATTTCGGACTCACAAGTATTTTTTGAAATTCAAGGTAAAAATAGTTTTGATATATTAAATAAATTAACGCATTTTGACTTTAGAGAAAAATCCTTTAAAAAATCTACTGCCGCACAAACATTATTAGCTAGAGTAGATTGTTCTATTTTTAATCTTGATCTTAAATTGTTACTTAGTTGTAATCGATCATTTGCTGACTATCTTGAGGATCGTCTTATTGACGCGGTTAACTATTAGGTTTTTTTTCATATTGACATCAAATTTTGGAACTGATTAGGTATTTTTAGAGGAATAAATGGCAAGAAAATCAAGAATAATAATCGTTGGTAGTGGTATTGTTGGAGCGAGCACCGCCTATCACTTAGCTCAATTGGGTTGGAAAGATATGGTTATACTTGATCAAGGGCCATTGTTTGAAACTGGAGGCTCTACAAGTCATGCACCAGGAGGTGTGTTTCAAACTAATCCCTCACGAATGATGTGTAAATTTGCGCAGTACACAGTTGACTTACTTAGATCCTTGTCATTTGAGGGAAAACCTTGTTTTCATACTGTTGGAGGAATTGAAGTATCAAAGACAAAAGAGAGACATCAAGACCTTTATCGAAAACTTGGCATAGCTCACAGTTATGGATTAACTGATGCAAAAATAATTACTCCAGATGAAGTTTTAAAAATGAGCCCGTATATTGATCCAGAAAAAATTCACGGGGGATATTATGTTCCAACTGATGGTTTAGCAGCACCTGTGAGAGCAGTACGGGCAATGGCAAAATATGTGACTGATTTAAAAGCAGGCGAATTTTTTGGTGATACAGCAGTTAATGGTTTTAAAATTCAGAATAATCAAATTCGTGGTGTGCAAACGTCTAAGGGTGATTATGAGGCCGATATTGTACTTGTCTCAACTGGTATCTGGGCTCCAAAAATGGGAAGGCTTGCTAACATATCATTACCTTTAGTTCCATGTGAACATCAAATGGTGTGGTTAGAGCCGTTTGAAGAATTGAAAGAATTTAAAGCTGATCATAAGGAGGCTTTGGTTGAACATGCATTGATGCGTCACCAAGATTACAGTCTCTATTTTAGACAATGGAATGATACTTATGTTATTGGAAATTATCGACATGAACCCAGAATTTTAGAGTCAGAAGAACTAAAGAAACCTGAAGATGCTGAAGAAATGCCCTCACTGGTAGACTTTAGACCTGATGATTTTGAAGGTGCACATAAAGAATCAAATTGGTTGTTCCCAAGATTTTCTGAAAAAAAACTTACAAAAAAAATTAATGGAATTTTTTCATTTACAACAGATGGTAACCCTTTAATGGGTGAGACAAGTGTAAAAGGTTTGTGGACCGCCAATGCTGTATGGATTACACATGCAGGTGGTGTTGGAAAAGCTATGGCAGAATGGATAGTGAATGGTGAGCCTGAACTAGATGTTCGCCAAGGAGACATAAATCGTTTTCATCAACATCATCATGTTAGAAAATATCTAAGATCAAGAGGTAAGCAGAATTACAAAGAGGTATATGACATTATTCACCCGCTGCAACAAATGGAGCAGCCAAGACCACTACGAAGAAGTCCATTTTATGCTAGATTAGAAGGACAAAAAGCACATTTCTTTGAGACTATGGGCTGGGAAAGACCTCAATGGTATGAGTCAAATGCTGAATTAATGAAAGGTAAAAACTTTCCAAATAGAACAGGCTGGGCTGCAAAATATTGGTCACCAATTCAAGCAGCTGAACATCTTGTAACAAGACAAACAGGTGCCCTGTTTGATATTACAGGATTTGTGAAAATTGAAGTAAGTGGAAAAGGTGCTCTTAAATTATTGCAGAAAGTTTGCACAAATAATATTGATGTTGCCGTAGGTAAAGTTGTTTATAGCGTAATTTCTAATATGTATGGTGGTATTAAGAGTGATCTTACAATTAGTAGACTTGAGGAAAATAAATTTTGGGTCTTGGCAGGAGCTGGGAATGGAATGATTGATATTAGTTGGCTTCGAGTAAATGCTCCTGATGATGGAAGTGTTCAGATAATAGATTGGACATCTGCTTTTGCAGGTATTGGCTTATGGGGGCCAAATTCAAGATCTGTTCTTGAAAAACTGTGTGATGATGATGATGTATCTAACGAAGGTTTTCCGTTCTTCCATATTAAAAAGATTTCAATCAGTAACATTCCTTGTGTTGCTGTAAGAATATCTTATATAGGTGAATTAGGTTGGGAAATATATACACCCACCGAGTATGGGCTATCATTATGGGATGAACTTCGAGAAATCTCAAGAGAGTTCAACATGATTTGCTCAGGCGCTGGTGCTTTTGAGTCACTCAGATTGGAGAAAGGCTATAGATCACTTGGAACAGATATTCATACTAATTACAACCCTTATGAGTCAGGCTTAGGCTTTACTGTGAAGCTTAAAAAAGAAAATGAGTTTATTGGCAAAACTGCACTTCAAAAAATAAAAGAAAAACCAATTGAAAAGAGACTTACTTGTATGATTATTGATGACCCTGAAGGAATGGCCTTGGGCACAGAACCGATTTATTCAAATGGTAAAGCTGTAGGGTACGTTACAAGTACAAATTATGGCTATTTTGTTGATAAACACATTGTTTATGGATATTTACCAACAGAATTGTCAGAAAAAGGAAATAAGTTAGAGGTCGAGTACTTTGGCAAAAGGTATCCATTAACAGTTACTGAGGAACCTTTGCTCGACCCAGAAAATAATAGATTAAAGTCTTAACTATTATATTTTAAAAATATGATCAAAGAAAATATTGTTTCTTTAGTGGATGGCTTTACCATAGAGCTTAACCCAAAAGTAAGACACAAACTAAAGTCGATTCCTTTAGATAAAAAAAATAATGTCTACATAACATATTTACCCGATGCTACGGAAAACGACATTTTAGAAACTGTTGATTTTGTATCTAAACAAGAATTAACTCCTATTACTCATTTGCCTGCAAGGACAATGAGAGATTTAGATCATGTTTCAGACTTCCTAAAAGAACTTAGAAATAGAACAGATAGCAAAAAAATTCTTGTTATAGGTGGTGGAGGTAATCAGAATGGATCAGTATCATCATCACTGGAAATACTAGAGTGTGGTTTATTAAAGGATAATGATTTTGAAGAGATAGGAATAGCTGGACACCCTGAAGGCTCACCTGATATTGATCAAAATACTGTGAACGAATTTTTGAACAAAAAATATGAATTATCGAAAGATAAGAATTTAAATTTAGAACTTGTTACTCAGTTTTTCTTTAATGCCGAACCATTTATCAAATGGTGTAAATTTTTAGATAATTCAAATATAAAATTACCAGTCAGAGTAGGCTTTCCAGGCCCGGCGTCTTTTAAAACACTTCTTAATTTTGGGATAATGAGCGGTGTTGGAAATTCATTAAGTTTTCTAAAAAAGAACTCATCTAAAGTAACTGACCTTTTGACAAAAACTTCAAACGATGAAATGTTTATTGAATTAGCAAATTTCTCTAAAGAACAAAGTTCATTTAAAAATTTTCACTGCTTTCCTTTTGGTGGCTTCGAGAAGACCTGTCATTGGTTAAATGCTCTTCAAAATGGTGATTTTATTATGGAAAATGACAAAATAGTCCTCCACAATAAAATCTTTTAAGTTCTAATTTTTCGATTGCATAGACCTAAAAAAGAAATTAATTTTCAAAAATTGCTAGTGCATTTTTTATAGGAGGATATATGAAGCTAAAGCAACCGAGTTCAGTGGACCAATCTGACAGAAAAGTCCCATTTAATTTAAGGCAATCAGGGCCAACACCTCAACAAATGCTGATTTCTACCAGAGTTAGAAAAAATCCCTATTGGCATTTATCAGTTGAGGCAGGATGTTGGAGATGCACTGTGTACAATAGAATGTATCATCCTAGAGGTTATGTAAAACCTGAAGATGGTGGTGCAATGGTCGAATATGATGCATTAGTAAATCACGTAACTATGTGGAATGTTGCAGTAGAAAGACAAATTCGTGTAAAAGGACCTGATGCATTAAAATTTACAAATTTCGTTATCACAAGAGATGCTTCGAGAATTGATGTAATGAAAGGAAAATATGTAATCCTTTGTAATGACAAAGGAGGAGTATTAAATGATCCAATATTACTAAGAATCGCAGAAGATGAGTTTTGGTTTTCTCTTTCTGACTCTGATATTATGTTTTTTCTTCAAGGGGTAAATCACGATAAAAAGTTCAATGTAGAAATTGATGAAATAGATGTATCTCCTGTTCAAATTCAAGGACCAAAGTCAATCGATCTTATGGCAGATTTAGTTGGAGATGCTGTTAGAGACATTCCTTACTATGGCTTAATGGAAGCAAAAGTTGGAGGGAGAGATTGTATTATTTCCCAAACAGGTTTTACTGGGGAAAAGGGATATGAAATCTACCTAAAAGATGCAACTTTGTATGCAGATGATATGTGGAATGCTGTTTTAGAGGCTGGAAAAAAACACAATCTAAAAGTAATCGCACCTGCTCATCATAGAAGAATAGCTGCTGGAATTTTATCTTGGGGTCAGGATCTTGATGCTGAAACTTATCCATTTCAATGCAACCTTGGTTATCAGGTTCCAAGAAAAAAACAAGCTGACTATATTGGTAAACAAGCCCTAGAGGCAATGAGAACAAAAATTGAAGCAGGTGAGAAACCATATAGCAACCAACTAGTTGGATTTAGATTAGGTGGTAAACCTATTGATGAATATGCTCCGGACTTTTGGCTTATATCTGAAGATGGATCTACACCAATAGGGTATCTGACATCGCCTTGGTATTCCCCTGAATTGGGAACAAATATCGCAATGGGATATATACCTTATGAGAAAAAAGACTTAGGTAATAAATTTAAATTTCATTTACCTGATGAGTATTGTGAAACACCAGGGTCGCCTGTAGATGGTGAAATAGTTGAAATACCTTTTAGACCATCAGTAAATCCTAATGCACGAGAAATTGCAAAGGATGATGGAAGAGATACGGCGTATTAATTTTATTTTTAAAAAGCCTGAATAAATAAGTATTTAGGCTTTTTTCATTTTAAAATTTCTTTGACATATCAAAAGTATCTATTGTAATCTTTATATATGAATATTCCAAAAGTTATAAATTCCCAAAAACTTTACGATTTGTATGAACAAATTTTTGACTATTTTAGTCTAACTGTTTATGACTTGGAGTCTAAAATTGATACTAATTTAAATATCTCAAATATTAAAAATAAACTTGAAACATTTTCTGATAAACATTTTAAAAATGCACTTAATGATTTCAATCAAGAAGTAAAAAAATTAAAAAATCACATACCTGACGATTTTCTAAAAATCGAACAAATCTCCCATGAGATTAAACAAAGTTATAATAAGTTTTTAGAACAAAATTTTTTTGATTGTGAGTCATTAGATATATTAAAGAATAAATTAAAGAGTAATATTGATAAAATTCATAAAATTTACTCTTAAATATTAATAAAACTTATATGAATTTGGATTTTTTAATAATTATATTTTTAATTATTGTAATCGTTCTATTAATTTTTGTTTTGTTAAAGTCAAGTACTAAAACTAATGATAATACAGAGTTAGATTTAAAAAAAATTAACGAAAACCTCTCAAACCTATTTGATAAAACTCTTGAACAAACAGGATTTGTTAATTCCAAAATAGATGAAATTGGAATTTTAACAAAAAAAATGACTAATGCCATGACTGCAAATATCTCCGATATGGGCGACATGGGTGAAACTATTTTAGAGAATATTTTACAAGATTGTGGAATGACTAAAGATAGAGACTACAAAACACAATTTACTGATAAAAATGAGAGTGGGCAAATTTTTAGACCTGATGTAGTAATTTTTCTTCCTGAAAAAAGGAATATTATTATTGACTCAAAATTACCAATGAAAGATTGGTATAATTATCAAAACACTGATGATGAAAAGGCAAAAGAGGTATCTATAAAAAATTTTATTAATTCAATGAAAAGTCATATAAATGCAATTCACAAAAAGGATTATACAAACCTCATCAAAGTAAATTCACCAGATTATGTCTTTATATTCATGCCTCATGATTATGCCTTGATCACTGCTCAAAAATACGATCAAAGTATTTCAAACTATGCTCAACAAAAACAAGTAATAATTGTTGGACCATCTACTCTCGTTATGTGTATGAAACTCGTCGAAAGTATTTGGAGGCTTGAGAAACAGAATAAAAATTCAAAAGAAATTGCAGAAATTGCGGGTAGTATGTTTGACCAGATTGCAAAAACTTTAAATTTACTAGAAAAAACTGAAGCAAGTTTAGTTAAATCAACTGAAAATATAAATCAATCTAAAAAATATATCACAGATGGTAAAGGTAGTTTATTAAGTAGGGCTAATAAAATCAGAGATTTAGGTGCTAAAACAAAAGTTGAGTTAGATATTAATGAATGAATATTCTTGTATATAGTTTTAATGATAAAATTGGAGATGGCTTACAAAAGGTAACTTTTTTACAAACTTTAAAAAACATATACCCTGAATCAAAAATTTATTACACAACTACTCATACAACAACTTTTAAAGATAAATTGTATCCATTAGTAAAAGATACAATTTTCAAAATTATTGAAGATAATGGCATACACTCATCAATATCAAATCTAATTAGAAAAAATACTAGACTTGAAAATCAATATTTTGATTTAATCATAGATTTACAAAAAGTTGTTTTAAGAACATTAATTCTAAAAAAAATCCCGCATAAATATTTTTTTAGCTCATGTGCAAACTTTTTTTTTTCTGATATCAAAAATAAATACAATTTAAAATTTAAAGATGTTTATATTGAACAATTTTATTTTAATATTTTATCAACACTTCAAAAGAAAATTATTAAAAAAATACCTAATATAAAACTTCCAGAGAATATTGAATATTCGTTTAATTATGAAAACATTAACAAAAATATTGCAATCTCACCTGGCGCTGGAGATAAAATAAGACAATGGGATTTTGAAAAATATTTAATGATTGCACACAAATTGCAGAAAAATGGCTATAATATTTTCTTTTTTTTAGGCCCTGATGAAAAGGATCTCTTAAATATTTGTCTAAAAAATGGCTTTAACTGCCCAGAATGGAAAAATGGTGAGTTGATTTCAAACGATATAACTTTCACTATGGGTTTAGCAAAACAAATGAGTTGTTTGCTTTGTAATGATAGTGGCACTGCTTGGATGTTTGAATTTGTGGGAGTAAAAACACTTAAAATATTTGGAGTTACAAATGAAAAAAAATTTTCGAGGCCTGGTTTTTCAAAGACTATTCAAATAAAAGATTATGGTTTTGAAAATTTAAAAGATTTCCCAGTGCATATTTACGAAAATATTTTACAAGAATTTCTTAAATCAATTGATACTAACTAACTATTTTTGAGTTTTTTTGATAAGTATAACTAGGGACTATATAATGTCTTACAGAGGATCCCTTTAATTTGAATATTCCATTGTTATTAAACTTTATATCTAACTCAGACATGTCAAAAATATCATTATTTGAAATATAATTTCTCATTACTTTTGTATACATACCAGGTCCAGTAAAATTTAAAATAGCTACCTTTGGATTGTCAAAAACTTTATCTCTATAATATTTATAGTCTGAACAAATATTATTAATTAGATTTTCTAAAAACAAATTTTTTGATGAAAACGCAAGTCCCCATTGTAAAAAATGGTTAAAAGGTCTGAGTAGTGAAAAAAGTTTTGGATCATTTGGTGGGTAATAGCAGATTGTGTCCTCATAAGTTAAGACTCCTATGTGATTACTATCATGAAGTTGATCAAGTGGACATTTGCAACCTTTTGCTATGTCGAAATAATAACCACCTAACTCATACAATATACAATAACGGAAAATATCAGCTTTCATTGGACCAAAAATACTTTTGAAATATATTTTTGAAATATCTTCCTTGCCCCAACTAGACTCCATGTAGCTATCTCTTTTCTCCTTGTCATATAAGTAGAAAGAGAAATTTGGATTTTTTTCTCTAAATTCTTGAATTGATTTAGCGTGAGTCTTTCCAAGTAATCTAGTCTCCCATGTTTGATAGACATTTTGGGGTATTTTATTAGTTGATTTGTGGTTGATTATTTTGTCTTTTATTTCAACTAATGGAAACTCAGTAAATTTTCTGGCAAATTTTCTTAGATTATATCCTATTGACTCACTCATTTTATTGGCGGAGAGAGTGGGATTCGAACCCACGATAGAGTTGCCCCTATACACGCGTTCCAGGCGTGCGCCTTAAACCACTCGGCCATCTCTCCAAAAATTAATCACTATCCCCTATTTTCAATGCTTCAAAAAAAGCAGTTTGTGGTATTTCAACATTACCAAATTGTTTCATTCTTTTCTTTCCTTTTTTTTGCTTTTCAAGGAGTTTTTTCTTTCTGCTCACATCTCCACCATAAAGTTTCGCTGTAACATCTTTTCTAAATGCTTTAATTGTTTCTCTAGCAATAATTTTTCCATAAATTGCGGCTTGAATTGGAATTTGAAAATTTTGTCTTGGAATTAAATCTTTAAGTTTATTACATATTCTACGGCCAATTGTTTCTGCTCTTGTTTTATGAACTATATTTGAAAATGCATCAACAGTTTCTGAGTTTACTAAAATATTGAGCTTAACTAAGTCGCCTTGAAAATAATCATAAACTTGGTAATCAAAACTTGCATAACCTTTAGAGTAAGATTTTAATTTATCATAAAAATCTATTACTATTTCATTCAGAGGAAGTTCCATTTCTAAAATAGCTCTATTATTTTGTATATTTAAATTTTTTTGCTTACCTCTTTTTTCAATACAAAGTGTTATTACTGTTCCTAAATAATCTTGTGGTACTATAATCGTTGATTTGACCCAAGGTTCTAAAATTTGATCAATTTCTGCAGGGTCAGGGAGTTCTGAAGGGTTCCTTATAACAATTTCATTTTTATTTCTGTCTATTACTTTGTAAACAACTCCTGGTGCTGTTGTTATCAAATCAAGATCAAATTCTCTTCTCAATCTTTCTGTTGTTACTTCTAAATGAAGTAGACCAAGAAAACCACATCTAAATCCATATCCTAATGCTGCACTAGTCTCATTTTCATAGGTGAAACTTGAGTCATTTAAAGCCAATTTTTCAAAACTTTCTTTCAATCTCTCATAATCTGAGGTATCCACTGGATAAATACCACAGAATACAACTGGCAATGAGGGCTTAAATCCGGGAAGCGGCTTAACTTTTTGATCGTTTAATTCTGCTATTGTATCGCCAACTTTGCAATCTGCAACTGACTTAATGCTTGCATTAATAAAGCCTATCTCTCCAGGACCTAGTTCATCGCAATAATTTATATCTGGTGTAAAATATCCAATTCTATCTATATTGTACTGTTGATTATTTGATAAAAACTTTACCTTCATTCCTTTTTTCATTACACCATCAAGAATCCGAACTAGAACTGTAACTCCTAAGTAATTATCATACCAACTGTCAACTAACAGGGCTTTTAGATTATTTTCATTTGTGTGTGGAGCTGGGAGTTTTTCGATAATTTGGTCTAATAAGCTACCAACACCTAATCCTGTTTTTGCTGAAACAAGTTGGGCTTCAGATGTATCTATTCCTATTGTTTGTTCAATATCTTCTTTTACTCTCTCTGGTTCAGATGCTGGTAAGTCGGCTTTGTTTAACACAGGTAATATCTCATGATTTACATCAATTGCCTGGTAAGCATTTGCGAGTGTTTGTGCTTCTACACCCTGTGTGCTATCAACAACAAGAACAGATCCCTCACATGCAGATAAAGATCTTGAAACTTCGTAAGAAAAATCAACATGACCTGGTGTGTCTAATATATTTAATTGATATACTTCACCATTTTTATTTTTATAATTTAATCTGACAGTTTGAGCTTTTATAGTAATACCTCTTTCTCTTTCTATATCCATCGAGTCAAGAACTTGATCTTTTTTAGTTCTATCATCCATGCCGCCGCAAATTTCTATCATTCTATCTGCTAATGTTGATTTACCATGATCGATATGAGCTATAATCGAAAAATTTCTAATTTTAGAAATTTCCATTATGTTCTAATGTTTGCTTTGAATTTATAAGATACTTTTTCTAAAATATTATTGTGAATTTGCTCTAAGTCTTTTTCATCAAGTGTTTTATCTTTTGATTGAATAGTTACTCTAAATGTTACACTTTTACTATTTTCCCCTAAATCTTTTGACTCATAGAGATCAAAAAATTCAACATTTTTTATAAGATTTTTGTCAATACCATTAACGTATCTTTGTACTTCAAAAAGATTTTGCTCTTTTTCAAATACAAATGAAAAATCTTTTTCACTAAATTGAAACTGGGAGTCTAAAATGTTGGAAGAATTAGTTCTACTAATAGAGTCGATTGGAAGATTTTCAAAAAATAACTCAATTGCGTAACTATTTTTAAGTTTGGGAAATTCCTCTATAATTAATGGATGAACTTTTCCATACCTTGCAATTAATTTCTTTCCCATGTTTAGTTCCGCAGATTGACCTGGATGAAAAGTATTTGAAATTGATCTTAAGATATTAAACTGCTTTGCATCAAAATTTAACGAACTAATTAATCTAGATACAAGATTTGATATATAATAAAAATTAAAGTCTTCTGATTTGAAAATTGTGTTTGTATTTTCCTGAGATGATATAAGCATTGATAGAATATTTTCTTGAGATTGGGATGTATTATAAATAGGTCCGATTTCAAATATTTGAATATTTTTATAACCTTTTTTATAGTTCATCTCTGCGGTTTCTAGATGATTAAAAATCATTGAGTTTCTCATAAATGATTGATCGTCACTGATAGCGTTTGAAATTTTTAATGATTTATCACCTGAAAGAGTTTCATGAGCCTTTGTCGAGTGAAAAGAGAAAGTTATAATCTCAGAAACTCCATTTGATATTAATATTTTCTTTAGTTTTTTTATTGCTTTAAATTTTTTATTTATTAATGAATTATTAATCTTAACAATCTCATCATCTGAGGGTGATGGGATACTCTCTGTGATATTTTCATATCCGTGTATTCTAATCACCTCTTCAACTACATCTATATTATTTTCAATGTCATTTCTCCATGAAGGTACGAGAAGATCACACTCTTTTTCGTTGCTTTGATTGATTTGAAATTTTAAATCTTTTAGAATGTTTATTTGTTTTTTTGGTTCTAACTTTATGCCAATTACTTTTTCAAAATAATCAAACTTATATTTAATTTTGCGTTCATTGGTATCTAGCTTACCAGAGTCAATATTTTTACTTACAGATCCTCCACAAATTTTGTTTATTAAGTATGATGCATAATTTAAACCCTCAATAACCATTTTTTTATCCAAACCTCTTTCAAAACGATATCTAGCATCAGAATTTATTCCAAGAGTTCTTCCTGTTTTTGCTACACTATCTTTTTCAAAAATAGCTACTTCAAGAAATACATTTTTTGTATCCTCTGTACATCCACTACTTTCACCTCCGATTATTCCAGCTATTGCAAGAGCGTTATTATTATCAGCTATGACAGTTGAATTGCTATCCAAGATGTATTCTTTGTTATCTAACGCAAGAATTTTTTCATTAGGTTTAGCTAATCTCATATGAAGTTTTTTTCCAACTTTATCAGCATCAAATACATGTAAAGGTCTACCTAAATCATGGGTTATAAAATTTGTAATATCAACTAATGCATTAATAGGTCTTAGTCCAAGACTAATAAGTTTTTTTTGTAACCATTCAGGAGATACTGTATTTTTTACATCTTTAAAATACCTACTAATTACGTACTCACAGCTATTATTATCATTTTCAATATTCCAACTGATAGGACTTTCAAAATCTAATTTTGTAATTTTTTCATATTTTAGAGGTTTTAGTTTTCCGACACCCTTAGCCGAAAGATCTCTAGCAACCCCTCTAACACCAAGGCAGTCCCCTCTGTTAGGTGTAATACCTATTTCAAAAACAGGGTCGTTTAATTTTAGTGCATCAATCGCTGATGTTCCATTTTCAAAATTATCTGAAAGCTCAATAATGCCATCATGATCATCACTTAAATTAAGCTCTTTCTCAGATAAAAGCATACCCTCAGAAATTTCTCCACGAATTTTACCTTTTTTTAGATATATCTGTGTTCCGGGAATATACATTCCATCTTTAGCAAATATACCTTGTAGTCCTTTCTTGACATTATTTGCACCGCATATTACTTGGTAAGTCTTGGTGCCATCATCAACGGTACAGATATTCAACCTGTCTGCGTTGGGATGTTTATGAAAATCTTTAATTGTTGCAACAACAAATTTTGAGTATGAGGAGTAATCAGTTAAACTCTCAAGTTCCAGTCCTAAATTTGTTAGCGCATCACCTATTTCAGTTGCATTTTTATCTGTTTCTAAATGATCGCACAACCAGCTATAACTAAACTTCACTAATAATCTCCTATGCTAAAACCGTTATTAGCAATCCAATTTAAATTTCCGCTAAAAAATGACCTGATATCTGTTAATCCATATTTTAACATTGTAATTCTGTCTAATCCCATTCCAAAAGCAAAACCTTGATAAATTTTTGTATCCACATTGCAATTTTCTAAAACTTTGGGATTTACCATTCCACATCCTAAAATTTCAAGCCAAAGATCGCCTGTGCCTAGGTGGATCTTGTTGTTAACAATCTCATAAGCGATATCCATTTCAGCAGAAGGTTCTGTGAAAGGAAAATAACTAGGTCGAAACCTTACCTTTAAATTTTGTACATTAAAAAATTGTTTACAAAATTCAATCAAAGTTCCTTTTAAGTCACCCATGTTTGTATTCTCATTAATAAACAAACCCTCAACTTGATGAAACATTGGAGAATGGGTAGAGTCCGAGTCACATCTATAGGTCCTACCAGGAGCAATTATTTTAACTGGGGTTTTTTCATTTAATAAAGTTCTAATTTGAACTGGACTTGTATGTGTTCTTAGAACATATGGTTTATTATCTTTATCTGTGTCATCTATATAGAATGTATCTTGCATTTCTCGAGCAGGGTGATTTTCAGGTATATTGAGTGCAGAAAAATTAAAATAATCAGTCTCAATATCTGGGCCTTCAGCTACAGAGTAACCCATTGATCCAAAAATACTTATGACCTCATCAAAAGTTTTTGATATCGGATGGATCTTAGAGGGAATTGAATTTGGTGGAGGAAAACTTATATCAAGAAATTCATTTTTTAATTTAGAATTTATTTCTTTAACTTTTAAACCATTAAATTTATTTTTGAAAAGATTATCAATATCTGTTCTCAATGAATTTAATTTAGCACCAGTGGACTTTTTTTCCTCTAATGATAAATCTTTAAGACTTTTAAGTAACTCAGTTATTTTTCCTTTTTTTCCTAAATAAGCTACTTTGACATTTTGTAATTCTTGTTGACTAGAGCATCGCTCTATCTGTTTTGTAGCTTCATTAAGGACTTTTTTAATGTCCATTTTTAATTTAGCTGGCTAGATTAGCCTTAGCTTTCTCAACTATTGATTTAAAAGCAGCTGGTTCATGAAATGCAATCTCAGAGAGAATTTTTCTATTAATTTCAATGTTCGCTTTTTTTAGTCCATCAATAAACTTTGCATAAGTTAGACCATGTTCTCTTACACCAGCATTAATTCTTTGGATCCATAAACCTCTAAAATCTCTTTTCTTATTTCTTCTATCGCGATAAGCATATTGAAGTGCTTTATCCATGCTTTGTGTTGCTACTCGATAAACATTTTTTCTTCTACCACGATGACCTTTTGTAAATTCAAAAACTTTTTTATGTTTAGCTCTTGCTGTAACACCTCTTTTAACTCTTGGCATAATATCTCTCCTTTACCTATTTTGAGTATGGCATCATTGACCCAATTATTATTGATGCAGATTTTGATAAGACCCTAGTACCTTTAGAATTTCTGATAAAAGAGTTTGTTCTTTTAGACATGCCATGGCGTTTACCAACGTTACCGACAATTAATTTTCCTGATGAGGATGTTTTGAAGCGTTTTTTTACGCTACTTTTTGTTTTTAGTTTGGGCATTTTATCTCCTTTTGAGTAATTTAATAAAGTCTTAAGGCATACCCTTTTAAAAGCCCCTTCGACTAACTGAGATCAATTAAGTATCATATAATTTATTTGGGTGCAACTACGAGGAAAGCTTGTCTTCCCTCAATTTTAGGTTCCATTTCAACTCTGATAAGTTCTCCCAAATCGGTTTTTACCCTTTTAAGCATATCAATACCTAAATTAGAATGTTCCATTTCTCTGCCCTTAAATCTCAGGCTAAACTTTACTCTGTTTCCCTCTTTTAAAAACTTCTGAGCATTTCTTATTTTAACTTGGTAGTCGTGTTCTCCGGTACCAGGTCTAATTTTAAGCTCTTTAGTTTCAATTACTTTTTGTTTCTTTTTTGCTTCGTTTTTTTTCTTCTGTTCTTGATACTTAAATTTTCCATAGTCAACTATTTTACAAACAGGAGGATTATTATTTGGAGCTATTTCAACTAAATCCATACCTCTGCCTTTTGCTATGTCTATGGCTTCATTTTTTTTCATGACTCCTAATTGCTCTCCGTCATCGAGAATAACTCTAACATCAGTTGCTGATATAAAATTATTTATTTTGTGTAATTCTTTCTTAACACGAAAATTATTATTTCTTTGAAAAGGTCTATTCAAAATTTAAAACTAGTTCTTAGAAAATATTTCATGCCTGTATTTATCTAATATTTGTGTAATTTTGTTCAATGTAAAAGGGGATTTGCTAACATTATTGTTAGAGTAGTATGATCTTTCATCATTGGACATTATTAGTTTTTTTAAAGCGATGTAAATAGTTTTTTTATCTATTTTATTAATTATAAAGGTTTTAAAAAATTTATTTATTTCTTTTAGTCCACCTTTATTTGAAGAAATAGTTGCAGTGCCTGAATTTATTGACTCTATTAAAGTTCTTCCAAAAGGCTCATCCCAAACTGAGGGTATGATAGATATTGAAGATTTTTTTAAAAATTCAATTACAAAATTATTTTCTTTAAAATCATGGAAAATTATTCTGTTGTGCTTATATATATACCTTTTATTTTCTTCCTTAATTTTGCCAAATATATGGACTTCCCAACCTGGGAATTGATTTATGATTTCGATTGCAGATTGTAAAAATATATCAAAACCTTTCTTTTTTTCTAATTCGCCTACATAAACTATATTTAATTTTTTTTTTTTAAAAATTAATTGTTTTGTTGGAGTAACACCATTGTAAATAACATCCAGTTTTGATTTAAAATGAGTACCTCCAGGAAGATCAATTAAAAATCTTTTTTTTAAAAAATTGCTTACAAAAAAAATATGATGACAGCTTCTGAGTATTTCTAAACGCTGTTTGACTGATGAACAATTTTTAAATGCTAAAGGATCATTATGATAATATAAAAAAATTTTAGACTTTAATGATGATTTAGAAATTTCTAGTGCTGATTTTGGTCGATTGTGTATTTCAATAATTTTAGGCGGTTTTTCTTTTAAAATATTTATAAATGTTTTTGTGTGACCCATATTTTTTCCAAAAAATAAATGGTTTAGTTTTTTCGGAACATTTACAGATTTAAAACCTTTAAATGTTTTTGAAGTCTTATTAACAAAAATTTTAATTTTTTTATTAAATTTTGACTTCTCGTTAATATCCTTAACGTAAAGTGAAACAGAGCCAAAGTTATTTGGACTAAATTTTTCCTTATATGGAAGCAATATAGCTATTTCTTCATATGTATTCTGATAAGGCATTAATAACTTTCTTGACTGAGATTTTTTTAATATCTTTATGTTTGAGAATTTTGGAATGATGATTTTTTGGATAATTTCTTAAAGCATATTTATTGTCATTCATTATTGCTATAACAGGAAGATTTAAATAACTAATAAAGTGCATTGCTGAGGTGTCATTTGAAATAGTAACTTTTGATTTTAAAGCTATTTTTTTTACATATTCCCAAGGGGATTTATTTATAAGATTTATAATAAGTTTGTTGTTGGGTATCATATTTTCAATATTTTTTTCGTCATTCCCACCAATGATATAACATTTAATCCCTTTGCTGGTTAGATATTCAATAACTTTTAAATAATTATCAAAAGGCCATCTTTTACTAAGCCCAGATTTTGAACTCCCAGGAACAATAATAACTTGGTCAAGCCTAATTACCTCTTGATAAAAATTATTTTTTTTTTTTTGAATATTCAAAAGTTTTAATTGATTACTCAAGCCAGTCGCCACATGTTCTTGAAAATTTCTAGATTTGTATCTTATGGAAGAAAAAACACTTGTTCCATTAGATATGGCATTGGTGAATATTTTTATAAAAAGAAGATAGAAACTTGATCTTGTTGAATTTTGTAAATCAATGACATAATCAAACTTTAATTTTTTAATCTTTAAAAGAACTTTTAAAGTCTCAATTGATTTACCTCTATCATCAATGATTTCATTAAATCTAATATTTAATAACCTGAATGTTTTAATACCAATTTTAGTGCTACAAATAGTAATATTAGGATTCTGGTTCATAATGTTAATCAATGCATTAAATGCCAAAAAAATATCACCTATAGATCCGTGTTTGATAACAAGAACATTTTTGTTATTAAGCATTTTTGTAAACGTCTAATGTAGATTTTAGCATTAAATCCAAAGAATAATTTTTTACTACGTAGTCTCTTCCTCTAAAATTTTTTAAAGATTTTAAATAGATAGCGTGTCTAAAAGCTTTATTAAAACTTACTTGATCATTAATCTGATACAATAATTTTTTATCAAAGGGGTATAACTGCTCTCTCACGCCTCCATGATTGACTCCTATGGGGATTTTATTCATTGCTAGTGTCTCTGATATAGTTCTTCCAAAACCTTCAGGCTTTGAAGAATTATTGACTATTATATCCGAGCAGAAATAAATTAATGGCATATTAAATGAGTAATTATGAAAGACAATTTTTCTAAAAAAAGAATTACCACAAAATTTTAAAATATCATCTTTGCTTTTTTTATTTTCTAGATCTAAAAACATTAATAATTTTAATTTTTTTATTAATATATCAGGTAAATTGTTTAAAAATTTTATTAATTGCATATGGCCCTTCCAATTCGAATATCTAGAGGGAATAGTTATTAAAATTTCATTTTTTTGAATACCTAATTTATTTCTATAAATTTCTCTTGATCTTGAACTTAGAGAATTTGGATTAAAATAATTTACATCAACACCTCTAGGAATAGTCAATAATTGTTTATCACTTATATTATATTTTCTTGAAATATTTTTTTTTGTAAAATTTGAATTACATATAATTTTATTACCTTTTGTTAAAAAAGAATTATAAAATTTTTTTAAATAATTCCCACTATATGGGTTATGGATACTTGTAACATAGGTTATATCATCATTTTTTCTTATCAAGTTATAAAAGACAACAGCTGGAGCTCTTGAAGATATATGTATCAAATTTATTTTTTTTTTTAATATCAAAATTTTCAGCTCATTATTTAGCTCAAAGAAATTAAAAATATTTTTAAATTTTAATCCTCTTGATTTAAAGACTTGTTTTTTTTCCTCGGGATTAATTATATCAGGGTTGTAATTTTCGCAGAATATATAATTCTTAATATTCTTTTTATTTAGATATCTTAAAGTATCAATTACACCTCTTTCCACTCCACCAAATTTTAACTGAGGAATTATTTGTAAAACTCTTAGATTTTTATTATTTTTAGGTTGTGACAAAATTTTTAAGTTTTAATAACAAGTACAAAATAGCTTACAAATATTTTAAAAGAAGAAAAAAAACAATTATATTTCTTCATGGTTTAATGTCAAATATGAATGGCAAAAAATCAAATTATTTCAGGGATTTCTGTTATAAAAATAATTATTCTTATTTATGTTTTGATTTTCGAGGCCACGGAAGATCTAGTGGAAAAATAAATGAGTTTGGTGTTAAAGACTGGTTTAATGACTTAAACTATATTATTAAGTCTCTAGATGTTAAAAATATTATTCTAATTGGTAGTAGTTTAGGTGGTTGGGTGGCAATGAGTTACGCCTTATCTTTTCCGAAAAAAATTTCAAAGCTTATTGGTTTAGCTCCAGCCCCTGATTTTACTGAAAGATTAATTTGGATGAGTCTCAATAAACCAGAAAAGGATTTAATATTATCAGGAAAAATTATTGAAAAAAAAATATCTAGAGACTTTAGTTATTATTACTCAAAAGAACTATTTGAAAGAAGTAAAAAGAAATTAATTCGTCAATCCAAAAAAACATATAAGGGTGAAACTATTATATTTAATGGATCAAAAGATCTTTCAGTGCCTTTTGACTATAATAATAACTTACTTAATACAAAGCATTTTCCAAACCTGACGTTAATTACTTTAAGGGATTCTGACCATAGCTTATCAGATCGGTATAGTCTCAGAAATATATTAAAATATATTTAGGCTATCTTTGATTTTTTTGTAACCTCGTATTGTAACTTTTCTACAACTTCATTGGGTACAACGTGAATAAATTTATTTATTTCAGAGTCAAAATTTTCAATTATAAACTCAGCTCTTTTAGATTTAGTTTCATTATGGAAGTCATTTAAGAGATCTAAAAGGTGGTTTTTCCAATCCTTATTATTAACTTCATAAAGACCTATTGTTTCCATATTCATCAAATCTGTAACATTTTTTTGATCAGAATAAATAAAAGCAGAACCTCCAGTCATTCCGGCGCCAAAGTTATCACCAACATTTCCTAAAATAATAGCAGATCCTCCAGTCATGTACTCACAACCATTAGCTCCACAGCCTTCGACAATTGCCAAAGCACCCGAATTTCTCACGCAAAATCTGTCTCCAGCTTGACCAGAAGCATATAACCTTCCATCAGTAGCTCCATAAAGGGTGACATTTCCAATGATTACATTTTCATGACTAGGTTGAGTGAATGAGTTTCTTGGCTGAACGATAATCTTTCCTCCAGAAAGACCTTTGCCTACATAGTCATTCGCATCGCCAAACACTTTTAACGTAAGACCCTTGACGGCGAATGCTCCCAAGGACTGACCAGCTGAGCCTCTTAGTTTTAGAGTGACATGATCTTCAGATAAGGTATTCATTCCATATTTTCTTGTAATTATAGATGAAATTTTAGTTCCTATTGTTCTTAATGTATTTTGTATGTTATATGTTAATTCAATTTTTTGACCTGAGTTAATAAAGTCTTTTCCGTCTTTTTCAAACTGATCATCAAGTGTTTTTGGTACCTCGTTTCTTTTTTTTACAGAATGATAATCATAAATTTTACCATCATCAATCTTTGTTAATATAGGATTCAAATCAAGATTATCTAAATCACTGGATCCGTAATGAATTTGAGATAATAATTCTGTTTTACCAATAATATCCTTTAGAGATTTGTAACCTAAAGATGCCAAAATTTCTCTGACTTCTTCGGCTATAAAGGAAAACAAATTAACAACTTTTTCAGGTGTGCCTCCAAATTTTTCACGAAGTTTTTCATCTTGGGTACATACACCAACTGGACAAGTATTAGAGTGACATTGTCTGACCATAATACATCCCATAGCAACTAATGAAGCTGTACCAATTCCGTATTCCTCAGCTCCTAATATTGCAGCAATAACAATATCTTTTCCTGTTTTAATACCACCATCTGTTCTAAGAAGAACTTTATCTCTTAAACCATTTAAAGCTAAAATTTGGTGAACCTCACTTATTCCCAATTCCCATGGAAGGCCAACATACTTAATACTTGACTGAGGACTTGCACCTGTACCGCCTGAGTGTCCTGAAACTAAAATTACATCAGCTTTAGCCTTTGCAACACCAGCAGCAACAGTTCCTATTCCTGATTGTGCGACTAGTTTTACACAAACCTTTGCTATTGGATTGATTTGTTTTAAATCGTAAATAAGTTGAGCGAGATCCTCTATAGAATAAATATCATGATGTGGTGGAGGGCTAATAAGCGTTACACCTTTTGTACTATGTCTTAACTTAGCTATTAAATCAGTAACCTTAAATCCAGGCAATTGACCACCTTCTCCAGGCTTAGCACCTTGGGCTATTTTAATTTCTAGTTCAGAACAGTTATTTAAATATTCTGCGGTTACACCAAATCTTCCGCTTGCAACTTGTTTAATTGCTGAACTTGGATTATCACCATTTTTTAATTTGGAATATCTTCTTGCATCCTCTCCTCCTTCTCCGCTATCCGATTTTGAACCTATTCTGTTCATAGCTATGGCTAAAGTTTCATGAGCCTCTGGGCTAAGAGCACCAAGGGAAATTCCAGGAGATACAAAGCTTTTTCTAATTTCAGATATACTTTCAACACTATCAAGATTTAATGACTTGCTACTTTGATTAAATTGTAATAAATCCCTTATCTGAATTGGTTTTGAGCTATAGACTCTTGAAGTATATTTTTTATATAGGTTATATGAGTCTCTTGTAACTGCTTCTTGAAGCATATGTATTGAAACACCCTCATAAGCATGTGTTTCACTGTTAGCTCTAAATCTATATTCACCGCCTATTTCTAAAATTACATTATCAGATTTAAATGATACCTCATGCTGTCGCCTTACTCTTTTTTCTAAACCGTCTAATCCGATACCAGAAATTCTAGAAGACATTCCTGGAAAAAAACTCTCTACCATGCTTCTACTTAAGCCAATTATTTCAAAATTTCTTCCACCGCGATATGAGCTAATTACAGAAATACCCATTTTGCTGATAATTTTTCTTAGTCCTTTTTCTATAGATTTTTTAAAGTTTTTAATTAGTTGAGGGTAATCAGTATTATGATAAATATTTTTTTTATATCGATCTATAATAAGTTTTTCTACTAAGGAGGCATTGACAGTAGTGGCACCAACACCAATAAGTACTGCAAAGTAGTGTACGTCAAGACACTCTTTAGAAGAAACGTTTAAAGAAGTAAAAGTTCTTAAATTATTTTTTATTAAATAACTATGTACAGCGCTAGTAGCGAGTATCATTGGTAAAGCTATTCTGTCATTGTTAATATTATTGTCACTTATAATTAGATGTTGAGAACCAGACCTGACTGCCTGTTCAGCCTCAGAACATATTCTTTGGATTTCATTTAAGAAGTTAGTCTCATCATTTAATTTATAAGTACAGTCAATCTCTGTTGTATGCTTTGATAAATGACTTTTTAATGTTTCCAGTTCATTATCTAATAATATAGGGCTCTCTAAGAGTACCAAATTACATTGTTCAGAGTCTTCTTCTGCAATATTTCCAAGGTTTCCAAGCCTAGTTTTTAAACTCATTACAACTTGTTCCCTCAGGCTATCAATTGGAGGGTTTGTTACTTGAGCAAAATTTTGTTTAAAGAAACTATGAAGACCTCGGTATCTTTCAGTGAGTACACTTAGTGGGGCGTCGTCTCCCATTGATCCAATAGCCTCTTGTCCTGTTTTAACCATAGGATCTAAAATTAAATCAAGAGTTTCCAATGTTAAATTAAATGATTTTGCAATTTGAAAAACATTTTCTTCTTCCTCTGGTGATGGTTTGTAAATTTTGTCATTAGATAAGATTTTATCTAACTTAAAAGTTTTTTGATTCCAATCTGTATAATTATTACGTTTACTAAGTAATTTTTTTAATTCAAAGCTCTCATAAAACTTATTCTCTTTATAATTAACTGCTATAAGTTCACCTGGCCCAACTCTACCTTTTTTTGTAATATTTTTTTCATCTATATTAATCATTCCAACTTCAGACCCTGAAATTAGTAAGTCGTCATTTGTTAGTATGTATCGAAGAGGCCTTAACCCGTTTCTGTCCATACCAGAAATTATCCAGTCCCCAAAATTTCCACAGACAGCTGCTGGCCCGTCCCATGGTTCAATGACAGCGTTACAATAAGCATACATAGCCTTTAATTGATCAGATAAATCAGATCGATTAGACCAAGACTCAGGAATTATCATTGATTTTGCCATCGGCAAGTCCCTATCAGTTTGAACAAAGAGTTCAAAAGCAGCATCAAGCGACGCAGAGTCTGAGGCATCTGGGTCGAGTATCGGTTTTAAATCATTAATTCTCTCGTTAAAAAAGGGGTGTGTAATTCTTGGTTCATGTGCGCTCATCCAGTTTATATTTCCCTTTAAAGTATTAATTTCACCGTTATGAGCTATAACTCGAAATGGTTGTGCCAAGGACCATGTAGGAAATGTGTTAGTAGAATATCTTTGATGATAAATGGCAAATTTAGATTTAAATTCATTATCAAGCAGATCTGGATAAAACTCAGAAAGCTGTTCAGCTAAAAACATACCTTTGTAAACAATTGTTTGTGTTGATAAAGAGCAAACATAAAAATCGGAAATACTCTGTGCTTTAATTTTGTTCTCTATCCTTTTCCTTGTTAAATAAAGTTTCTTTTCGATATCATATGTTGTTTCTTTAGGTGAGAAAATTATTTGTTCAATTTCTGGTTTAGTATAATTAGCTTTTTCACCAATGATCTCTGTGTTAACAGGAACCTGTCTCCAACCAAACAGATTCATTCCAGATTTTATTATTTCATATTCAACGATAGCTCTACATTTTTCCTGAGCTCCAAAATCTCTTTTGGGCAAAAATATCATACCCACACCCAGCACAGAGTCATTGGTTGTTCTGTGACCCATTTTTAAAACTTGCTTACTAAAGAAAGAATTTGAAACCTCCAACATAATACCAGCACCATCTCCAGTTTTGCCATCAGCATCAACCGCACCTCTATGGAATACTGCTTTAAGTGCCTCAACTCCTTTTTCGACTATGTCTCTTCTTGACTCACCATTTATTGAGGCAACTAAACCTACTCCACAATTATCATGTTCATATTTTTCATTATAAATGTGATTATCTTTTAGTTTTTGTCGATTTATTTTGAAAATTTCTAATGGATTGTCTTTCATGATGCTTTTTTAATTTTCGAACTCTGTAAAAAATTATGAATTGATTTTGCAACTTCTCGGCCATCATGTATAGCCCAAACAACCAAAGAGGCGCCCCTAACAATATCACCAGCAGCAAAAATCTTTGGGTTGCTGGTTTGAAACTTTTTAAAATCAACTTTAACTGTTTTCCAGCTAGTTAATTCAATATTTGTTTTGAAATTATGGTTCAAATCTTCAGGCTCAAAACCAAGAGCTTGAATAATTAAGTCACTTTTAATTTGTTTTTCAACACCTGTATCGATTGGTTTTCTTCTTCCACTCTCATCCACCTCACCTAATGTAGCCACTTTGTATGTCATACTTGTTGCAGTGGTACTATCGCTAATAATTTTAGATGGAACAGATAGCCAATTAAATTTGATGCCTTCTTGCTCTGCATTTAAAACCTCTCTTGCTGATCCAGGCATATTTTCTTTGTTTCTTCTATAAAGACAAGTAACCTCTTTTGCTTGCTGTCTAATGGCTGTTCTAACACAATCCATAGCAGTATCACCTCCACCAATAACAACTACATGTTTATCTTTTGCTGTGAGAAATTTATTTTTTGATGGAGAGTCGCCTAAACCGGTTCTGTTGCTCTCAATTAAAAAATCCAAAGCAGGTATACTATTATTAACTGATGAGGTGTCGATATCTAATTGTCTTGCTTTGTATACACCAGTTGCAATTAATATTGCATCATAATCTTTTTCCAAATCTTGAAAGGAAATATTTTTTCCAACTTCCGTGTTTAAGTTAAATAAAACACCACTATCAGTAAGCCACTCAGTTCTTCTCTCAACAATTTTTTTGTCTAATTTAAAGTTAGGTATGCCATAAATCATCAAACCACCAGCTCGGTCATTTTTTTCATAGACGTCTACTTTATATCCATTTTGAATTAAATAGGCTGATGCGGCCATTCCTGCAGGGCCCGATCCTATTACTGCAACTTTCTGCTTGTATTGGTTTTGTGATGATAGATTTTTAACCCATCCTTTTTCCCAAGCTATTTCTGTAAGATATTTTTCTAAATTACCAATTGTAATAGCTCCAAAGCCTGCCTGTTCGACAACACAATTACCCTCACACAAACGATCTTGAGGACAAACTCTTCCACATACCTCTGGAAACGCATTTGTAGACGCAGATACTTGATATGCTTCCTCTAATCGGCCTTCAGCAATGTAACGTAACCAATCTGGTATATTATTGTTTAAAGGACAATGTATTTGACAATATGGGATTCCGCATTGAGAGCATCTTGACGATTGTTCGACAGAATCATTTTTACCAAACTGACTATAAATCTCCTGAAAATCCTTTATCCTTTTTTCAGGTTCGGTTTTAGATGGATTCTTAGATTTTTTTTTATGAAACTCTAACATGATAATAAAATATTACTTTATTCTCCTACAAATAAATGGATTGTATTAATACAAAGGTTTATGAGTTAAGTAAACTCATAAATGATAATAAATTATGACTAATAGTAGTATTTTTTATTTTTTTTATGGTTTAATGCAGGGAATAACTGAATTTATCCCCATTAGCTCAAGTGGGCACCTTAATATCTTAGAAATTCTCTTAAAAAGCTTAGAATCTAGAAATTATTTATATGAAACATCAGCACACTTTGCCTCTTTATTGGCTTTATTATTATATCTGTTCGCAAACAAACATTTTTCAGAATCAAATATCAAAGCTTACTGGAAAATATTAATTTATTCGACCGTACCTGCAATTATACTTGGTTTCATAATCAAATTTTACGATTTAAATCATAATACTTTAGAGTTAATTGGGTACACTTCAATCACTGGAGCAATATTACTTTATGTTTCAGATAAAACGAAAAAATTTAAGTTCAAAATCAAAAATAAAAGCACCAAATTTATTCTTGCTGGATTTTTTCAATGTCTAGCTTTTTTACCAGGTTTCAGTAGAGCAGGAAGTTGTATAATTGCATTCAGAATATTTGGAGAAGATAGAAAACATTCATCTATTTATAGTTTATATATGGGTATACCTATAATTTGTTTGTCTTTTTTTTCCAATATTAAAGAATTTGAAAATTTTATTGTAGATAAAAATTTATCTATTATTTTTATTACTACATTTTTTGCTGCATATTTTACAATATCTTTATTTATTAAAGTGATAAATAAAATTGGCTTTACACCTTTTGTAATTTATAGAGTTTTATTAGGTTTAATTTTATTAATTTATTTATCTTAATTAAACTTTATCGATAAACTTTTTTAGATATTCTGAAGTAATAACCTTCATATCTGATAAATCTTGTTTTAGTATTTCGGTTACTAATTTTTGACTTCCCTCCGAGATACTATCATGAGAAAGAGTCACATACTGATCATATGTAAATAAAGGTTTTGGTAGTTTTTCTAATATTTTACCTTGAAGAATTGCCAAAAAAGAGGGTATGTAAAGAAATCTTTCCTTTTTTTTTAAAGAAAAAAATATATGACTCAAAATTTCTTTAAATGTAAATATTTCATTACCTACTGCGGCAATATTTGAGTTTTTGTGCTTTTCGAAATTATTTAACAAATTAAAAATTAAAAGAGATAAGTCATTTACATAAATTGGCTGGAATTTAGTCATTCCATTTTTAATTAGAGGTAAGAATGGTAAAATTTTAGCCATCTTTCCAAATAAATTAAAGAAATTATCTTCTTCTCCATAGACTGTGCTTGGTCTTATAATTACGTGATTAGTATTATTATTCTCTATAAATTCTTCGCCCATTTTTTTACTTATTAAATAATTTGATTTTGTTTGAAAAGTAGACCCTAAGCCAGAAACATGAAGAAAAGGTTTTTTGTATGATTCACAATAATTAGCAATTTTTTTTGGTAATAAATAATGAACCAGCTCAAATGATAAATTATTTTTTTCGTATAAAATACCAATCAAATTAATTACTAAGTCTGAATTTGCAATTAAGCTCTCAATTTCCTCTAAATTATGAATATCAAATTCAATTATTTCTATCTGCCCAATATCTCCTGAAAGGATATTTCTTTTTACTCTGTTAGCATTTCTTACAGGGCATATTAATTTGTCACCGTTTTGTAATAGTCTTTTCGTTAAACTTCTTCCTATAAAGCCTGTGGATCCAAACACTAAGATATTTTTGTTTTTCATTGTGATATCTATCTTATATAAATATATGATCATAGATGTCAAATTATCAATTATTTCAAAACGACCTACCAAATAAAGTTCTGAAATCTTTTAAAGGAGATATCTCTATAGATACAGAAACATTAGGATTAAATATCAAAAGGGATAGACTTTGCCTAATTCAATTAAGGAATGAAACAAATAAAAAAGTATATCTAATAAAATTTGAAGAAGATTTATCACCAAAATTTTCAAAAAATATCAAGCTTCTACTAGAAAATAAGAATCTTACAAAAATTTTCCATTTTGGAAGATTTGACATGGCCGTATTGAAAGAAAATTTAAAAATAAATGTTAAAAATGTTTTTTGTACAAAAGTTGCCTCAAAATTAACCCGAACATACTCCTCAAAGCATGGTTTAAAAGATCTAGTTTATGAAATATTAGATATTCAATTAGATAAAACAGAGCAGTCATCTGATTGGAGTAAAAAGAAACTTACAAAAAAGCAAATCGAATACGCAATGAATGACGTTCTATATTTGTCAGAAATTAAAAACTCGCTTTATGATAAGCTATATAACCAAAAGAGATTAAAGTTGTTTAAATCAATTATGAAATTTATGGAAATCAGAGTAGATTTAGATTTACAGGGATGGGAAGGAATAGATATTTTTGCTCACAAATAATAAATGGATAAATACAAAATTAAAAAAGTAGGTCAAGATGTAATTAAGCTAGAGTCCATGGCCTTAGCCAAACTCTCAAGAAGCCTAGGCAAGGATTTTGTGAAAGCTGTTGAATTAATTTCCAAACAAAACGGTAAAATAATAATTTCTGGAGTTGGGAAGAGTGGAAATATTGCTGGCAAAATTGCCGCTTCTTTTACCTCCACTGGAATACCAGCAATGTAT
Source organism: uncultured Alphaproteobacteria bacterium (assembly GCA_902555695.1). GTDB lineage: Bacteria > Pseudomonadota > Alphaproteobacteria > HIMB59 > HIMB59 > HIMB59. The sequence continues at coordinate 120,843 of CACDTV010000001.1, forward strand.
TTAAATCCAGTGGATGCTAGTCACGGTGATATGGGCATCATAGAAAAAAATGACATTTTGATAATCTTATCTAATTCTGGTGAGTCTCATGAATTATCTGACTTAATAAATTTTAGTAAGAAAAAAAAAATTAAAATCATTTCAATAACTTCTTTTAATAAAAGTCTATTAACAAAAAATTCTGATATTAATTTAATCTTACCTTCTCATTCAGAGGCTGATAAACTTAAAATTATTCCAACAACGTCTACTACGATGTCACTTGCCCTTGGTGATGCTCTTTGTTGTACTGTTTTAAGTCTTAGAAAATTTGACAAAAAATCTTTTAGAGAGCTTCATCCAGGAGGAAAAATTGGGAAAAAATTGAAAACACTAAATGATATAATGGATACTGATATTCCAATTATCCAAACTTACTCGTCAATACTTGATGCTGTTTTAATCATGACAGAGAAGAAATATGGCTGTGTTGTAGTTTTAGATAATAGTAAGAAAATTAAAGGTATTATAACTGATGGTGATTTGAGAAGATCAATTTCTAAATTCGATATAAAAGAAAAGGCTACAAAGATTATGAAAAGTAGACCAATATTAGCTCCAAGTGATTTATTAATTTCATCAGCTATTATTCTTATGAATAAACACTCTATAACGAGCCTTATAATTGCGAGTCACAATAAACCAATTGGGATAGTTAATATAAAACAATGCTTAGAAAATGATTAATTTATTAAACAAAAAAATCATAAATTCATTAATTATTATTTTTTTGGCAATTCAAATTTTTATATATATCGTTAATCAAAAACCATTGACACAAAATTTTAGCCAAAAATCTATTACTGTTGAAAATTTTTCAACAATAGTTCTAAGTAACTCTGGTATAACTAAAATTAGCTCTGAAAAATTAAATAGAGTTGATGAAAACAATATTTATTTAGAGGGAAAATCTTATATGGAAAACAAGGAATACAAAATTTACGGGGGCAATATATATATTAATATTAATGAAGAGGTGTCAAAAAGTGATGAAGATGTAAAAGTTATTAATGATATGGGCATATTAAACGCTAAAGGTTTCGAAAATCAAGATCATGAAGGTAAAATTATTTTTAAAGGTGAGGTAAACTTTGTCATTATCGATTAAATTTTTATATTTGATTTTTTATTTTTTATTTTTTTCAAGTGCTTACTCTGAAAGTTATGTAAAAGCAGGTGAAAGCCTTGTATGGGACTCAGAAAATAAACGGTACACAGCTAATGGAAATGTTGAATTTAAAAATGATAAATTTATAGCATTTGCTGATAAAATGATCGCAAATTACATAGAAGAAAATAATAGTGAAGTTTTCACTGTAATTGAGTTATTTGATAATGTTATAATAGAATTTAAAGATGAAGTATTTACAGGTAATTACGCTATTTACACACGAGATGATAATATAATAAAACTAACTGGAGATGTGTCAATTAAGTCTCCAACGCGAATATTAACTGGTTATGAATTAATCGCAGATATTGATAATAACAAGAGAATTCTTAATTCAGCTAACGATGAGGCACTTGTCGAAGTTTTATTAGATAATAATGCAAATAATTAAATTAATTGATGTAACTAAAAACTTTAAATCGAAAAAAGCCTTAAATAAAGTTAGCATAGAGTTTCAAAGCAATAGGATAAATGGATTGCTTGGACCAAATGGAAGTGGAAAGACTACACTTTTTAATATTATTGCGGGTTTTTTGTCTGCAGATAACGGAAAAGTTCTGTTAGATGGACAAAATCTAAATGATAAAAGTCTAAGTCTTAGATCTAAGCTCGGGATATCCTACCTACCTCAAGAAGCATCTATATTTAGAGATTTAAATGTTTATGACAATATTTTTTCTATTGCAGAATTATTTCATAATAAAAAAAATTCAAGAATTATTACAAAAAATTTGATTAACCAATTTTCTTTAAATGATTTCTATAAAACTAAAGGTAAATTATTATCAGGTGGAGAAAGAAGAAGAACAGAAATAGCGAGGGCATTGGCAAGTAGTCCAAAATTTCTTTTACTCGATGAGCCTTTCGCAGGTATAGATCCAATTGCTATTGAAGAGGTTAAATCTACAATTTCTCTGTTAAAAAATATGAATATTGGAATTATAATTACTGATCATAATGTTAAAGAGGCTTTGAGCATTGTTGAGTTTGGCTACATAATTTATAATGGTGAAATAATTAAATCTGGAAGTCCCAAGGAAATTACCTCTGATAAATTTGTAAAAAAAATTTATCTTGGAAAAAACTATAACTAAATTATGCCTTTCAATAAATATAGTAAGATTAATGGTAATTACTTCCCTCCTGGTGATAAATCAATAAGTCATAGAATTTTAATTTTGGCAGGACAAGCGATAGGCAAATCTGAGATTTTAAATCTTCTTGAGGGTGAGGATGTAATTAATACTTTAAAAGCTATGAGTTTGTTAGGTGTAAAATTCAAAAAAAAAGGAGAAAAATATTTCGTTTTTGGTTTACCACCAGGATCACTATTTGAACCAAAAAATACAATTGATGTCGGAAATTCTGGAACAGGCATAAGGCTACTTTTAGGATTAATCTCCTCTAATAATATTAAAGTTTCTTTAATCGGCGATAAGTCTTTAAACAAAAGGCCTATGAAAAGAGTAACAGAACATTTATCCAAAATTGGTGCAACTTTTAAAATGAGGAAAGACACTTATCCACCAATTAGCATAAAAGGTGTTGGCAATGCAGTGCCATTAAGATTTGATATATCAATTCCATCAGCGCAAATCAAAAGTGCAATAATGCTTTCTGCTCTTAATACTAATGGAACAGTAAAAATCAAGGAATTTAAATCTACAAGAGATCACACTGAGAATATGCTTAAATCAATGGGTTACAATATCAAAGTAAAAGAAAATTCAACTCACAGGTTTATTGAGATGAAGAATAATAAAGAGCTAAAAAAAATTAAATATACCGTTCCTGGCGATCCATCTTCAGCTGCTTTTCTTATCACAGCTGCTTGTTTAAAACCGGGTTCTAAATTAATTGTTAAAAATATTCTTTATAACAGAACAAGGATTGGTTTTCTAAAAACTTTAAAAAAAATGGGTGGAAATATCAAGGTAACAAAAAAAAGGAAGGTTAAGAATGAGTTAATTGCTAATATAAGAGTTGAACAAAAAGATTTTTTGAAATCAATTAATTTAAGCTCTAATGAAATTCCTTTACAAATAGACGAGATACCAATTTTATCTATAGCTGCGTCATATGCTGAGGGTTTAACCATATTTAAAGGATTAAAGGAACTAACTGTGAAAGAAAGTAATAGGCTTTTACTAATTCATAAAAATTTAAAAAAAATTGGTGTAAAATCAGAAATAAAAAAATATGATTTGTATATTTATGGTGACCAAAATCTAAAAAAAGGTGCTGCAATAATAAATCATGAAAATGATCACAGAATTTTGATGGCTTTTTATATTGCAAATTTAATTTGTAAAAAAAACAATATAATAAAAGATAAATCATGTGTAAAAACAAGCTATCCTAAGTTTTTTCAGGATATATCTCGATTAAGTAATTAATTTTGCTTGAAAAATAGCAATAAAACTTTAAAAGAACCTAACTTAAACTGAAAGGCAAATAATGACTTATGATATCTAATGACGAGTATAGCAAATTGCTAGATAAACAATACGAGAGCGGAAATAAAATTGCAGCAAATAAAATAATATCTGGAAAAATTCTTAATATTAGTGATCAACATATAACAGTTGATATTGGATACAAAAGTGAGGGTCAAATCCCCAAAGAGGAATTTCTTAATACTGGTTCAATGGATGACCTTAAAACTGGACAGGTAATTGAAGTATTCATTGAAAAGCTTGAAGATAGAGAGGGTAATGTAAGGGTCTCACACGAAAAAGCTATCAAAATGAAGTCTTGGGAAAAATTACAAAAGCTATTTGATAATAAAGAGAGGGTAAAAGGTTTTATTGTTGGAAAAGCAAAAGCTGGGCTCTATGTAAAAATTATGGGAACAAATGCATTTTTACCTCTTAGTCAAATAGATGTTCGACCAGTCCGAGATGTAAGTCATCTGATCAAAACAGAGGAAACATTTGAGATTCTCAAAATGGATTATTCCAAAGGAAATATTGTTGTATCAAGGAAAGCAATACTTGAAGAGAAACAAAAAGAAATAAAAGATAAAATTTTAGATAAATCAAAAACTAATTCTGTTGTTACTGGGAAAGTTAAAACTTTTACTGATTATGGAGCCTTTGTTGATCTTGGTGGAATAGATGGTTTAGTTCATTTAAGTGATATCTCATGGAGTAGAATTAACCACCCCTCTGATGTATTAGAAGTTGGAAAAAAATATGAATTTAAAATCCTTAAAGTTTCAGATGACTCAGATAAAATTAGTCTTGGTTATAAACAACTAAAAGATGATCCTTGGGAGAAAATAGAGGATAAAATTACACTCAACGAAATTTATGATGGTAAAATTACACATATTACTGATTATGGTGCCTTTGTTCAACTTACAGATAAAGATTTAGAGGGTTTGGTTCACTCAAATGATATTAGCTGGACTAAAAAAAATATTCATCCTAATAAAATTTTAGAGGTAGGATTTAATATAAGAGTAAAAATTTTAGAAATAGATAAAGATAAGAAAAGAATTAGCCTTGGTATTAAACAAACTGAACCAAACCCTTGGGAAAATATTACTAACGATTATAAAGAAAACCAAATAATAGATACTGAAATTAAGAACATAACTGAGTTTGGAATTTTTGCCAAACTTAACGAGAATATTGACGGTCTTATTCATAAAAATGACCTATCTTGGACAGACTCAAATGGTGATAGAACTCTTAAAAAATATCAAAAAGGACAGGCTATACAGGTTAAAATTTTAGAAATAGATCCTCAAAAAGAAAAAATTAGTTTTGGTATAAAACAATTATCTGCAGACCCTTTTCATGAATTTTTTAAAGATAAATCTAAAGGTGACATTGTATCTGCAACTATTACTAAGATAAATAATAATGGTATAGATGTAGAGGTTGCAAATTTTATAGAAACAACAATTAGAAGAAAAGAGCTATCAAAAAATAAAGAAGAACAAAATATATCAAGGTACAACGAGGGTCAAAAAATAGATGCTAAAATTAGTTCTATAGACCTTACAAATCGAAAATTTTCACTATCAATAAGACAACTAGAAATAGATGAGGAACAAAGTTTACTTGAAAAATATGGTTCAAAATCATCTGGTTCAGTTTTAGGAGACATTTTAGGCAAGGCTTTGGATGAGGATAAGGGCTCCAAAGAAGAATAAGTCTTATCTTTTAGAGACATTTTTGCGATCAGAAAATGATTTAACCCCAAAAATTAATACAGCAATATTTAATAATTTCTTTCAAATTTTAGAAAAAAATATTTCTAATCATATTTTGATAGAACTAAGAAACTTTGGTGTATTTAAACCAAAATTAATGAAACCTAGGTTTGGTTCTAATCCTAGAAACAAAAAAAAAATATATATTCCATCAAAATGGAAAGTTACATTTAAACCGAGTGAGAAAGTTAATAAAAAATTAAATGAAAAAATTTAAATCATTCATAGCTCTAGACCTCAAATCAAATTTGCAAAATATTAGAATAGTGAAAAAACTATGTCATCACGTTTATGGTTTTAAAGTGGGATATAGATCTTTTTATAATAATCGTTCAAATGAGCTTATCTCTGAGGTGAAAAAAACTAAATGTAAATTATTTCTTGATTTAAAGCTTCATGATATTCCTAATACTGTAGGCAATGCCATTGACTCCTTATCGAACATAAATCCTGACTTCATTACATTACATATATCAGGAGGTAATGAGATGATAAAAGCTGCAATAAAATCAATAAAAAAAAATAAACTAAAAACTAAAATTTTAGGAGTAACCTTATTGACTAGCCTAGATGGGAAAGATAGCGAAAAAATATATAAGGAGAAAAATACAAAAAATCTTGTAAAAAAATTTTCTGAAATAGCAAATAATGTGAATATTCACGGCCTTATTTGTTCAGGTAATGACCTGAGAGTTTTAAGAAAATTTAATAAATTAATAAAAATAACACCTGGTGTTAAAATGTTTGCTAGAAATGATGACCAAAAAAGAGTTACTTTTGCTCATAATGCTTTACAAGATGGTGCGAGTTTTGTTGTAATAGGTAGAGAATTAATAGAAAGCAAAAAACCATTAGATTTGTTAAAGAAATATGGCGAACAACATAAAAATAAAAATTTGTGGACAAAATAATCCAGCTATTATTAATCACTGTCTTGATTTAAATATTTCTTATCAAGGACTAATTTTTTATGAAAAGAGTCCAAGGTTTATTGATATGGACACTTTGACTCTTGTAAACCAATATTTTAAGTCACACAAAGATAAATTTGTAGGCGTATTTGTTAATCCATCAATTGATGAAATTAAAAAAAAATTAGAAGTTTTTGATTTTGATACAATTCAACTTCATGGGAACGAAGATCAAAACTTTATTAGTGAAGTTAAAAGTAATTTTAAGAAAAAAATTTATAAATCAATATCCCCTAATGATTTTAAAACCACTGAGTTAATTGATGTGGATCAGTTCCTCATTGAAGCGAAACCCTCTTCAAATCAAATGCCAGGAGGAAACAATAAAACTTGGGATTGGTCTGATTTTAAAAATGTTAAAAAACTTCCTTATATTTTGTCAGGAGGTCTAAATGTCACTAATATCAAAAAAGCAATTAGCTTAACAGGTGCAGATTTTATTGATATAAACTCTGGTGTAGAGGAGCAAATAGGTGAAAAGAGCCTTACTTTGATAGATAATATTATTTCATCAATTTATAACTAATGAAAACATATAAACAACCTAGCTCTGTTGGAAGATTTGGTGAATTTGGTGGCATGTATGTCTCAGAAACGCTAATGCCCTTATTATTAAATTTAGATAAATCATACAAAAAAATTCAAAAGGATAAAAAATTTAAAAAAGAGCTAAATGATCTTTTTAAAAACTATGTTGGTAGGCCCTCTTCTTTGCACTATGCTAAAAATTTATCTAAATATATCAATGGGCCGAAAGTATATTTTAAAAGAGATGAGCTAAATCATACTGGAGCCCATAAAATCAATAATTGCTTAGGACAAATACTCCTTGCAAAAAAAATGGGCAAAACAAGGATTATTGCTGAAACAGGTGCTGGACAACATGGAGTTGCAACAGCTACTGTATGTGCTCTTTTTGGCCTTCCTTGTTATATCTACATGGGGTCTAAAGATATCGAAAGACAAAAACCTAATGTTTTTAGAATGAAGCTTCTGGGTGCCACCATTATTCCAGTTGAGTCTGGCAGTAAATCTTTAAAAGATGCTATGAATGAAGCTTTGAGAGATTGGATTAAAAACGTCAGAGATACTTTTTATATTATCGGTTCTACTGCAGGTCCTCACCCCTACCCGAAAATGGTAAGAGATTTCCAATCTGTAATTGGTAAAGAGGCGAGAGAGCAGATATTAAAAGTAGAGAAAAAATTACCAGATTTTTTGATAGCTTGTGTTGGAGGCGGATCAAATGCCATGGGTTTATTTTATCCATTTTTGAATGATAAAAAGGTAAAAATTATTGGAGTTGAGGCGGCTGGTAGAGGCGCTAAAACAGAAGAAACAGCGGCTACAATGACCTCTGGAACTCCTGGTATTCTTCATGGTAGTTACAGTTATGTCTTACAAGACAACGATGGACAAATAAAAGAGGCTCACTCTATTTCAGCCGGTCTCGATTACCCTGGTGTCGGACCTGAACACTCTTACTTAAAAGATATTAAAAGAGTTAAGTACTATGGTATAACTGACAAAGAAGCTCTTGAAGCATTTCAAACATGTTCAAAACTAGAGGGAATTATTCCAGCACTGGAGCCTTCCCATGCCCTAGCTTACTTAATTAAAGCATTTAAAAATAAACATAAAAACAAAGTTGTAATTTTAAATTTGTGTGGACGAGGTGATAAAGATTTATTTACTGCAGCTAAAGCAATAGGATTTGATGCAGATGAATAATCTAGACTCTCTTCCTAAGAAAAAAATACTATCATTATTTATGACGTGTGGGTTTCCTACGCTAAATTATAGCAAAAAGATTTTTAATGAAATGTTATCTCATCAACCAGATATTATTGAGTTTGGGCTTCCCTTTTCTGATCCAATGGCAGATGGCCCTATTATCCAAGAGGCAAATAAACTTGCACTTAGATCTAAATTATCAACACAACATTCACTAAATTTAATTAAATATTTAAGTAAATCTAAAAATAATACTTCATTTGTTATCATGTGTTATTTAAATACTATTCGTAAATTTGGATTAAATAAATTCATCAAAAATATAAAAAATATTGTCGATGGTATTATAATTGTTGATTTGCCTTTTGAAGAGGAGAGTGCAATAAAAAATTCATTATCTAAAAATAACATTCACTTGATCAAGTTGATCTCTCCAATGACTGATAAAAAAAGATCACAAAAACTCCTAAAAAACTCAAAAGGATTCATTTATTATATATCAGCAACTGGTATCACAGGTTCAAATAAATTAGATTACAAAGAAATAAACAAAAATGTTAAATCTATAAAAAAAATGTCTTCTGTTCCTGTTTTAGTTGGATTTGGGATCAAGTCTAAAAAAGATGTCATAGATATATTTAAAAAAACGAATGCAGATGGTGTTATAATTGGCTCAGCTCTTATTCAAAAATATTTTGATCTAAAAATGGATTTTAACAAGTATCTTAAAGGCCTTAAAAAATTTATTAAAGAGGTTAAGGTCTAAAAAATGAACTGGCTCACAGATTATGTAAAACCTAAATTAAGCTCCCTTGTTAATCGAAAAGAACCTCCATCTGATTTATGGACCAAGTGTGGATGCGGGGAAAGAACACTTTATGTAAGTGATTTAAAAGAAAATCTTAATGTTTGTTCATATTGTGACTTTCATATGGGTATAGATGTAAATAGTAGATTAAAAAATTTATTTGATAATGAAAATTATGAACTAATTGAGGTGCCTTTTGAAAATAATGATCCTCTAAAATTTAAAGATCTTAAAAAATACACAGATAGGATGAAAGCTGCACAAAAGAAAACTGATCAAAAAGATGCCGCTATTTTAGCTAAAGGCGAAATTGGGAGTACAAAAGTTGTAGTTTTTATTTTAGATTTTAATTTTATGGGCGGTTCAATGGGTCAATTTGTTGGTGAAGCATTTAAAATTGGTTGTCAAAACGCTGTTGATTTGAATTGTCCATTTATATCTGTTGCTTCCTCAGGAGGTGCAAGGATGCAAGAAGGTATTGTAAGTTTAATGCAACTACCTAAAACGGTTGCAGCTGTGAATATGCTAGACCAACATAAAATTCCTTACATAAGTGTTCTAACTCATCCTACTACTGGGGGTGTGAGTGCTTCGTTTGCGATGCTTGGAGATATTATTATTGCTGAAAAAGGCAGTATGATTGGTTTTGCTGGAAAAAGAGTTATCGAAGAGACGATCAAAGAACAATTACCTGAGGATTTTCAGACTGCCGAATACCTTCTTGAACACGGAATGGTTGATATGGTTGTCCATCGAAAAGAATTAAGTCAAACACTTTCAAAAGTTTTATCATTCGTAAAAAAATAAATTCTTGAAAGATCCCATTTTTCAAAGACTACTAAATCTACATCCAAAATTTTCAGACTTATCTTTAGGGAGAATTAAAAAACTTTTAAAGAAAATAAATTTTGATGAAAATTTACTGCCCAAAGTCATTCACATAGCTGGTACTAATGGAAAAGGCTCAACAGCAGCTATTTTAAAATCAATTCTCAATCATCATGATTATTCAACACACGTGTACTCCACTCCTCACCTAGTAAAATTTAATGAAAGAATTCAATTAAGATCTAAAGAAATTTCAAATCAAAAATTATTAAAATATTTAAAGTTTTGCGAAGATAAAAATGAAGGGAATTTGATAACATTTTTTGAAATTACTACTGCGGCAGCGTTTAAAGCTTTTCAAGATCATAAAGCTGACTATCTAATATTAGAGGTTGGACTTGGAGGAAGATTTGATGCTACAAATATTTTAAAAAAATCAAAGTATGCAGTTATTACTCCAATTTCCTTAGATCATCAAGATTATTTAGGAAATTCATTGGATCAAATTGCTTTTGAGAAATTAGGAATATTGAACTCAAAAAGTACAATTTTTATTAATCAACAAAAAACAAATGTTATGAAATTTATTAAGTCACAATTAAAAAAAAGAAAATTAAATGCAAATATATTTAATACACATTGGGAAATAAAATCTAATTTTTATTTATCGAATGATATAAGAGTTAATTTATCAAAATTAAGTTTAAAAGGATCACATCAATTAATTAATGCTGGATTAGCAATACATTTAGCGAGGAATATATTGAAAGAAAAGTTTTTAATAGAAAAAACAGAAAAAGCGTTGATGAATTGTGAGTGGCCTGGGAGATTGCAGCAAATTAAGAGCGGACTTTTAAATAAAAAAATAAAGAAATATAAAAATATTTATTTAGATGGCTTTCACAATATCGATGGCATGAAAGCATTAATTAAATCATTACCAAAAAATAGGAAGATACTCATATGCTCTTTTTTAAAAAATAAAAAATATATTCAGATGCTTTCTAACTTATCAAATCATTTTAATAAAATAATTGTTGTTAAAATGAACGAGGAAAACTCTATCACTGAGGATTTGCTGCCCAAATACCTGAAGCTCTATTTTGCAAACTCCTTAACAGTTTCATTTAAAATGATTAATAAATTCTCATCAAATCAGACCACAATTTATTTTGGAGGATCATTATATTTTATTGGTGAAGTGATAAAATTAAATCGTTTAAAAAATTAGATTTTCTCATTATATAGTGCCAAATAGCAAAAATATTCCCATTTATAAAGATATATTGATTGATCTAAATTTTCTCAGAAAAGTACGAATTAATAACTAACCTTAATCCTCCAGAACCATTCTTGTGGTTTTCTTCAAGAATGGTTCTACTAGATTTTCTTTTTGTTTTTCAAATAAAGTAGTAAGGCTAGTCCTTCGTATGCAATTTTCCATAATTGTCTAAATAATGGTAGCTTCAACAATAAAGACAGGTATCTCCATTTTGGAATTGTATCCCATAAAACTAAAAAGGACTCTGATCCAGAAACAATTTTTCCATCATGATATACATGCATTCTTCTAAATAAATCTTTTTTGGAGAGATGATTTATATGCTCATCTTTATTTTTTGAAATATCAACATAGTTTATATTACAGGTTTTCTTTTTATAGTGACTTATCTCTGCATTACAAATATTACATGAACCATTAAAGTATACTTTCATTTTGATTATGCGGGTGGTGGTATTGAGCCATCTTTAAATAGATCATATCCCTTTAAGACAGCTGGTCTAAGTGATATTTGATTATACCAACGCAATAGATTGATATATTTATTCAGACCTATATCATGAATTGGATGTCTAGCGATCCAAGGAAATGTTGCGATATCTGCAATTGAATATTCATTTGCCAAATATTCATTTTTAGACAAATGATCATCTAAATTTTTGTATATCGTTTCTGCAATTTTAAAATATCTATCTTCACCAAAATCACTTTTACCGAGATTATAATGATGAAATTGATGATGCTGACCTAACATAGGGCCTATATAACCCATTTGAGCCATCAACCACTGGGTTGTTAAACTTTGATTTGAGCCATAAAATTCTCCTGATAAATTTGCCAAGTAAATTAAGATAGCACCAGACTCAAATATGGTCTTATTATCATGTCTTAAAACAGGAATTTTTGAAAATGGAGAAATTTTTTTAAACTCATCGTTGAATTGTTCACCCTTATTTAAATTAATTAAAGTCAAATCATAACTCTCATTAATCTCCTCTAACATTATTGAAATTTTTCTTGCATTTGGAGTTGAGTCTGCAAATAACTCAAACATTCAAATTAAACTCATAATATATTTATGAACAAAATATCCTATTACGAGTAAAGTCAATCCAATTAAGTAAATTAACCAAAAATTCATATTGAGATTTTTTGCAAAGAAAAAAGGTAAGAAAAATAAATATGAGACAGGTACTCCAATAAGAATGCTTTTTGCAAATATTACAGTATTTTCAGTATTTTTATGCTCTAAGAAAGAGAAGGCTATGGCTATTATACTTGCTATTGGAAGAGCAATAATAAATCCAGATAGCTCAGGTTTTTTACCGGAAAGCCAACTTGCAAATGCAATCACAAGAGCAGCTAATAAAACTTTTAAAGCAAAAATCATAATTAACTACTTTATACTAATTAATTACAATTAAAGATTATTTTCAGGTATTAAGAAAGTTGTTGATGCCCAATCACTATGCCAGATTGGCTCATTTTTTTCTGGGTCTTCTTTTAATGGATAAATCACAACTGAGTCTAAAAGATATTCCCTTCCTGGTTCAATATCAAAAGTGAATTTTCCTTTATCATCCGTTATGGTATTTACAATTGATAACTTTGTATTTTTATATTTCGAAAAAATTGTAACAAGATTTTTTTTTAGTGGTTTTTTTTTGTAAAATAAAGTTCCACTCATTTGCTTTGAATTCAATTCTTTGTAAGGATTTTGGTCTAAAACAAATTCAAATAGAAGTCCTGTTTTTTTATCCTTCCCCTCACTGCCATTTAGTGTAATAAGAGATTTTGCATAACGACGATAACTCTCAATAAAATTACTTTCGGGAAATCCTTTCTCAAAATGAGTATTGATTAGTTGCTGGTAACCTTTTTCATTAACAAAATCCTCGAATTTTTGAAACTTTTTATAATCAACATATTTATCTTTAGTTTCATGATAAATAATTAATAAATTGTCTAAATTAGTCGTTATATTAATTGCAGGCACATCACCTAGTATGCCTTTTATTTTTTCTTTTTTATTTTTGGATCCAGATAATATTTTAAATGTTTTAAAATCTTGTGGATTATACATTAAAACCATACCTTGAAATTCTTGTCCTACCCTCAAGTGAGCATTTATTAAGTCATCATTAATTTGATATTGCGTAGGCTCGATCCAAAATTCATGAGCGTTTGCTCTAATAGAATAAGCAATAAGGAGAAAAAAAATATAAAGAATTTTTAGATGAATTTTGGTAAACATGACCGAATGATAAAGTACTTATTTTTTCTAATTTTAATATTGAGCTCTCCTCTGCATTCACACGAAATTAAACCCGCGGTGATGGATATTACCATTATTGAAGGAAATGCATCAATCGAATTTAAATTAAATGCAGAAACTGTTCTTTCTGAAATTGATGCCTCTTTATATCAGGATACCAACGACTCACCTCAATCTCAAAAATATGATGCGTTACGGGCCCTTTCCACTGAAGAAGTAGAGAAAATGGTCATAGAAAATGAAAACAAATTTAAAGATAAGATTAAAATCAATATCGGAGATGAAACTATTCCGCTTTCTCTAAGAAATGTAGATACTTTTCAAGAAATAAACGATGAATTTCCCAGAGATACAACTTTAAACATAGGTTTTGAAATAAAAGATGAGTCTTTTACCATTCAATTTGAAAAAGAATTGGGTCCCGTGGTAATTAGACATTTTGAGGATTTATCAAAAGAGTCTGTTTTATTTACAACTTATTTACAACCTGCTGAAAGATCATCACTCATATCCCAACAGACACGGTCTTCAGCTTTAAGTACAACAATTGAATATTTAGTTTTAGGGATAGAACATATTGTTCCTAAGGGACTTGACCATATCTTATTCATAATAGGTATCTTTTTTTACGCCATCAAATTTAAACCTTTATTACTTCAAGTCACAATGTTTACAGTTGCGCATTCGATCACACTTATTCTAGCTAGTTTTAATTTAATTTTTATACCTGCTGCTATTGTTGAACCGTTAATAGCATTGTCTATAAGCTATGTTGCAATTGAGAATATATTTCAAAGACGTTCAACTTTACTTCGGTATTTAATAATTTTTATTTTTGGATTAATTCATGGTTTAGGTTTTGCGTTTGTTCTGGGAGATATTGGGTTAAATACAAGTCAACTTGTTTTAAGTTTAATCTCATTTAACATTGGTGTAGAAATAGCACAGATAGCAATTATTATCTTAGCATCAATTATCTTTATAATACCTTCACGTCAAAGTTGGTATAGAGCATTTTTGCAAATTCCTATTTCGATTATAATTTCAATGATTGGTTTATATTGGTTTATTGAAAGAGTATTCTTTTAAAAATTTATTTTAATAGAGCCAAGAACTGATAGAGATTTATCGGTTATCACCATTTCTCCTGAGCTTGGATAATAGTCAAGAAAGCCTCCTACAATTACATAATGGGTTACAAAAATTAAATTACCTTGACTGTCGTCCCAATTTTTTATGAATTGATATAATTCAGACATTTGTTTTGAATGGTTTTTTTGATAATCAGCTGAAAATGTTGAATTTAAGGCACTTAAACTCTCAAAATTTCCAAATGCCAGACGAGCGGTTTCTTTGCAGCGACACCATTGGCTGGAATAAACAGAGTCTATTGGAATAGAATATTCAGAGAATAATTTGCCCATTCTTTTTGATTGATTAATTCCTTGTTCATTTAAATTTCTTTGTGTTGAACAATCGTATAATTCAAAATTATTGGGATCGCCACCTCCAGGAGCATATGCGTGACGAATAAAAACTACCTTACCACCCTCTTTTAATAATTCCCAACTTGTTGTTTCATCAGATAAGGAATTAAATGTAAAAAAAAGAGAAATTAAGAAAAAGAAATTAACAATTTTCATTGTTGAGAGAGGTATTGATGATATGCCTGCTTTTTTACGTCATTCCAATATTGATCTGCCTCTTCAGCTGTATATTTTCCATAAAGTTGCATCCAAAGATCAGTTGTCACTAAAGATAAAGCTTCCTCTTTTTCTTTCCACTCATCATAGAACCAAGGGTCTAAAGAGGGATCAACTCCTTTTTGTGAAAAATAATTGACCTCTTCTTGAATTCCCCCTACGTCTATGATCATTGTTTTTGGAGAAAACTCTACATCTTCAAAAAAACGTATACGTGCAATGTCTTCTTCTCTTAATCCTTTAACCACTATACCCTCAACACCAGAATAATTTTCACCGAAGATTATTACAGGGAAGTTTTCATTAACGACTAAACGCAATTCACTCTTAGGTGCAAATGCTGTAGTTATTTTTAAGTGATCAGTTTTTCCTCCTATAACCTTCTCTAATATTGAAATAGAGCGAAGAGTGCCGTAAAAAAAATAGTTATTCATATTAGTCTTAGAAAAATTCTGGAAGAGCTACTTTTTTTATCTTCATTTCATGAAGGAGTATGCAAATTTGTTCAGAAATTTCAACACTATTTGGCGTGTCACTGTGGACACACACTGAATGAATATTTGTTTTGAGAGTATCCCCATTACGTGAAATGATCCCTCCTTGTATAAGCATGGCTTTTACGTGTTCCTTGGCGCTTCTAGGATCTGTTATCAAAGAGTCATTAATGGAACGAGGTGTTAAAGTAGCATCATCTTCATAAGTGCGATCTGCAAAAATCTCAAGGGCGGTGGGTATGTTGCAATTCATAGCGATTTTAGCAAGTTCACTTAAAGCAGGTGCGAGTAATATCATTGATGGGTAATTTTTTTTTAAAACATCTACTATTTCACTAGAAAGGTCTTGGTCAACGCATGCCATATTACTCAAAGCTCCATGAAGCTTAACATGTGTTAATGGAAAATTAATATTAGAGGCAAGATTATGCATAAACATTAACTGGTCTTTGACAATTTCTTGGATTAATTTTTTGTTCCAATTAATTTTTGTACGCCCAAAATTATCTCTATCTAAAAAAGAAATATGCGCACCAACTGAAACACATTTTGTTTTACAGTAATTTAGTGCTTTAAAAATAACGTCTTCTGACCCCCCATGATATAAACAAGAAAGATTAGCAGAGCTAATTTTATTTATTAACTGCGCATCAACAGTCTCGAAAAAACTGAGATCTTTTTCTGCGATATCAGAATTTAAATTAATTTTATTCAAATGCACCAAAGTTACATTATGATATTAGCGTGTATTTCAAAGGAATAAATTCTTATGGGGATCGGGGTTTAGTCTTAGATTTTGGGAATGAAACCTCAAAATCTATATCACAGGAGGTAAATGAGACATTTTTAAATATTTCAAACCTTAATCTTCAATCACTAAACATTATTCCTTCCTTCAATAAAATAGTTGTAATTTTTGAAAATTCAAAAATTAGAGATCAAAACAAAGACAAAATTAGTATGAAAATGAAAGATACAAACTCTCAAACTAACAAAAAAGTCACTAAAGCGTGGGAAATACCGGCATGTTATAATGAAGATTTTGCTTTAGATATAAAGATCATCCAAAAACTAAACCAGATTACAAAAGAAGAGGTTATCAATCTTCACTCATCAGTTCGTTACTATACATATTATATAGGCTTCATGCCGGGATTTCCATATTTAGGGGATGTTCCCTCCCAATTAATCACACCGCGGTTAGCTACTCCAAGGGTAAAAATTCCTGCTAGATCCATTGGCATAGCAAAAAACCATACCTGTATATATCCAAAAGTTTCACCTGGGGGTTGGAATATAATTGGACAAATACCATTTGATATTTTTGATTTACAAAGTTCTTACCCTTCCCTTTTTCTTCCAGGTGATGAGGTAAAATTTTACTCCGTATCACTTTCAGAGTTTGAAAAAATTAGAAAATATAATTTTTCATTAAATGAATTGATCAAGGAATACTCGTCATGAACTCAATCATAATCACTCGTGCAGGGACTCATTCAACGATTCAAGACTTTGGAAGATTTCAATATCAGCACTTAGGAGTTTCACCAAGTGGAGCAATGGACCAAAGAATTATTACAGAGCTACAAAAAATTATACCCAATCATCAAAATCAATTTCTAGAATTTGCTTATGTGGGGCCTTCAATAAAAGTAAAAGAGGGATCTGTTAAGATTTGTGTTGGTGGTAATTGTAATATGAGTATTCAGAAAAATAACAACAGCCAGCTTGAGTGCCAGCCCTATAAAAGTATTAATTTATTTGAGGGCGATGAATTGATTATTCACAATACAATAGACTCAGTATATGGATACATAGCTTTTGAGCATGGACTTGGGTTAGAGCCTTGTCTTAATAGCTACTCTACTGACACAAAAGCAGGAATAGGTTCGATTAATCGACCTTTAAATGATGAAGATATATTTCACATTAGCAAAGATGTAAGCTCTTGGGATCTTATCTCTATACCAAAACCTGATTTAGAAAAGGTAACCAATTTCAAAGTTTATCCCGGTCCTCAACTTCAATATTTCTCAGACAATACTCTACAATCTTTTATTAGCGGTGTTTTTACAATAACTAATCAAAGTGATCGAATGGGTATCAGGCTCAAAGGTGAGAGTCTCATTAGTTCTAAGTCTCATGATATTTTGTCTGAAGGAATATTACCTGGGTCTATTCAAGTGCCAAGTGATGGGCAACCCATTGTATTAATGCGGGACATTCCTTGTACTGGCGGGTATCCAAAAATTGCAATTTTAAATGAAGTGGATATTTCAAGAATCTCTCAGCTCCCCCCTGAAACCAAAATCACCTTCGATTTACAAACAATCTATTAGCACAGATTTTATGTATAATTAAAAGTGAAAATCTCAAGTCTTCAAGATCTAATACCAATATCGAAAAATTCGAATAGCTCCATGTTATCAAGACATGATGCACTGGAAAAATTCAATTCTTTTAATCCTGCTCTCTATGCAAAAACAAGAAACTTTTTGAATGGACAAATTTCAAGATTATCAGCCCATATAAAATATGGAATTATAACTAACAAAGAGCTCTATCAATATATTCGAGACAAATATAATTTTGTTGAGAGTGAAAAGTTTATTCAAGAATTAGCATGGAGAGATTTTTGGAGAAGCTATGCCTACCATCATCCTGATCAATTATGGACAGATGTAGAAGAATATAAAACTGGATTTCAAGCTCAAGAATATCAAGATAACTTGCCTGAGGATGTTATGTCAGCAACAACACCAACACAGATTATTAATATTTTCATCGAGCAACTCACTAGCACTGGGTACCTTCATAACCATGCACGTATGTATTTGGCTTCTTATATTATTCACTTTAGAAGAGTGAAGTGGCAAGCTGGAGCAAAGTTTTTTATGAGTCATCTACTGGATGGAGATATTGCAAGTAATAACTTCTCTTGGCAGTGGATCGCGAGTACCTTTGCAGGAAAACCTTATATATTTAATTTAGAAAATGTTCACAAATACTGTCACAAAAGCATAGATATTATACCTGAGAAGAATAGAGAAATAGATGGCAGCTATGAAGAAATTAGCTCGAGGCTCTTTCCCAATTTATGAACTTAATTTATTTATATGACGAGTTTATGAGAGTGCCAGCCGGTATTGAGGGTAATCCTGTTTACATCTTTGATGATACTTTAACTGAAGGCTATGAGCTTAGTGACAAAATCATTGAAAATAGATACTTTTTAGCCAAAGAGGCAGGGGCTGAAATCTATAGAGGTAATACATATGAGGTATTGCAAGAAATTCATGACCAAAACGCCATATCCAAAATTATTACAAAATCTACTTTTAGACCTATTTACCAAAATTTATTTCAAAAATTAGGTGAAAAATTTGATTTAGAGCAGTTACCCGATTACTTCTTGTTACAGGAGAATTATCTTCATCCAGCAAAAAGATTTTTTCAGTATTGGAACAAAATTAAGAAAAATTTAAAATATTAGTCATGGCTGAGAAATGCAAATATTGCGAGGGAGAGTTATCAGTCATGGACAGTGTGTATATTGAATCTGAAATTCGAACAGCACCTAAGAAAGTTCAAAATTTAATTAAAAGTCATCATAATCTTGTCTGTTACATGTGTTATAAAAAACTAAAAGCTATTAAAGTGATAAATACTGAAGATAAAAATAAAAAATTAAATTAAAGATTTTTCACTGTTTCTCTTAGCTCGTACTTTTGAATTTTTCCAGTTGATGTTTTTGGTAGGACCTGAAATACAAAAGTTTTAGGCATTTTAAAACCAGCTAAGTGCTCTCTGCAAAATTTCTTTAGCTCATCTTCTTCTACTGTTTGACCTTCAACTAACTCTATAAAAGCACAGGGTGTCTCACCCCATTTTTCATCAGGTCTAGCAACAACTGCTGCTAATGATACTGCAGGGTGCTTTGTAATAATATTTTCAATCTCTACAGATGATATATTTTCACCACCACTAATAATGATATCTTTTGATCGATCTTTAACTTGAATATACCCACTGGGGTGCATTACTGCTAAGTCGCCCGAGTGAAACCATCCACTTTTCATCGACTCTTTAGTAGCTTCTTCATTTTTGTAGTATCCCATCATGACAGTATTTCCTCGGATCATAATCTCCCCCATAGTTTCTCCATCGGATGGGACAGGTTCGAGTGTTTCTGGGTTCATCACCGATACCATTTCTGTGTGTGGGTAGCGAACTCCTTGATAGGCTTTTAGCTCAGATCGCTTTTCATCTGCTAGATTATCCCAGTCCTTATTCCATGCACAATGAACAACATGACCGTAAGTTTCAGTCAGTCCATATACATGCATAACCTCAAAGCCTAAAGACTCCATTTTCTGAAGAATTGAACTAGGGGGCGGTGCACCAGCAGTCATAACATAAACCTTACTTTTCAATGCTTTTTGATCATCTGCAGGGGCATTTGCTATCATATTTAACACGATAGGAGCACCTCCAAAGTGAGTCACCTCATATTCATCGATTAATTCGAAAATTTCTTTAACAACTATATTTCGTATAAATATTACACGGGCATGGAGCATCGCCAAAGTCCATGGATACCCCCAGCCATTACAGTGAAACATTGGCACTGTATATAAATAGGTGAGCCGGTTAGGCATATTCCATGCAGTGATACTTCCCATTGACATTAAATAGGACCCTCTGTGATGGTACACAACACCTTTTGGGTTTCCTGTCGTTCCGGATGTATAGTTAAGCGAAATAGCCTGCCACTCATCATCAGGTCTTATCCATTCAAACCCCACATCACCTGTTTGTAGGAAACTTTCATACTCTAGTTTTCCAATTGATGGAATATCTCCTAAATCTGCTTGCTTGTCGTCGATATCAATAACGATGATATCTCGGTTAACTTGAGCAATAGCATCAATTGCTACATTGTGAAACTGTCGATCCACTATAAAAACTTTGCAGTCACTATGGTCTAATATGTAGGCAACTGTTCTGGTGTCTAAACGAGTATTAATTGTATTAACAACACCTCCAGTCATGGGAACAGAATAATGCGCTTCAAATAATTCAGGTGTGTTTGCTGCCATAATAGAAACAACATCACCTTTACCAATTCCAACCTTTGTTAAGGCACTGGCAAATCGAGTACATCGATCGTAAACCTGTCTCCAAGAGTATTTTCTCTCTTTATATACTATGGCTTCATAATCGGGGTATACGTCTTTTATTCGATCAAGGAAACTGATGGGAGTCAAAGGAACAAAGTTTGCATCATTTTTATGCATTCCCTGTTCAAAATTATTCATTAGTTTTTTAGTCTTCTCCCCGTAGACAACATTGCATGGATCCTATCCCTCGTCTTATTGGATTGTATTAAATTTATCAAAGACTGTCGCTCTAAATTATAAAGATCAGCTTCCGACAATTCTTTTGATTTAGTTGTATCACCCCCGCTAAGAACGGTTGCTAAATGAAGACCAATATCAACATCATAGCCAAAAATGATCTTTTTTTGCTCTAAATCCAATAAAACTTGGTGCATTTTCTCTTTTACCTCAGGTCCGCTTAGTGTGAACTTTGGCTTTTCAGGAGCTGAATATCCATTCTTTAATAATGATACTTGATTAAAGGCCTCCACAAGAAGATTATCTCTATTCAATACAAAAATATCATCATCTAGAAAAAATTTATGCTTTTTGGCTTGCAATGGGGAATGGGCCATTAGGCCATATCCTATAATGTCAAATACTTGAAGGGCTGCTTGATCATGATCGTTGACATATTTTTTATCTTGTACCCATCTCCATAGTAATTCTTTACAACCACCTCCACCTGGAACAAGGCCAACACCTGTCTCTACTAAGCCTAAAGTACTATTCATATGTGCAACCATCTTAGAAGTTTGACATGCTACTTCAAAACCACCACCAATAGCTAATCCTGCTACGGCACTAACTGTTGGTTTCGATGCATATTTCATTTTCATACATGCAGATTGAAAATCAGATAGGTATTTATCAATACCTTTCCAATCTTTCACGTCAGCTAAACCAATCATGGTATTTAAATCAGCACCTGCAGAAAAATTCATAGCCTCATTATAAACTACAAGCCCTTGATAATTATCTTGCTCAAGACGGTCTACTGACTCCTCTAAAATTTTCATGGCATCTGCGTTCAGAGCATTAGCCTTGGTGTGAAATTCACAACATAGTATCTTCTGTTCTCGTGGCTCATCATTAAATTGCCATATAGTGGCAGCGAAGTTTTTAGATAAAGGGTTAGCATATTTCTTGTGATCACCTAATCGGCGAACACCCTCTCCTCTAGAGATAAACTTCATACCTGCCTCATGATTATAGGCCCGTGAGGAAGCTGAGTCGTAAGGCTCTTGTTTTAGCTTAATCATAGTTGTCAACAACTCAGGAACATCTTGTTTTTCATCTTGAAGTCGTTGAACAAATTTGTTGAGACCGTACTCATTTAATAATTCAAATGGCCCTTCATTCCAGTTAAATCCCATGCGAAGAGCGTCATCTATATCTGTTACCCTTGAAGAAACTTCGGGAACACAAAAAGCGCTATAATTAATGATTTTTGCTAGAACTGCAAAAGCATATCGACCATACTCACTGTCATCATCAAGGAGTGCTTTGATGCCCTCTTTCTCAACTCTTCTTGCGATTTCTAAATCTACTTTATCAAAATCGTAATAACTCATATCCGATGTGTTCATCGCCTTGACATGTTCATCGCCCTCAACAATTGTTGTTTGATAAAAACCCCCAGGGCCCTTATTTCCATTAAAACCTTTTTCAAGTAACTGCTCGACCAGAGGGTGAGGTTTAACCACATCCATGAAAGGATCATTTTCTTGTAATTCTTTTTTAAAGCTCGCAAGAACATCTTTCATCAAATCAATTCCAATAAGGTCATACAATCCAAAGACACCTGTTTTAGGAATTCCTAATGGTCGGCCAAATAAGGCATCTGCAATTTCTACTGGAAGACCTCGCTCTAATGCTTCATACATAGCAACCTGCATTGCATACACACCAATTCGATTACCAATAAAACCAGGGGTATCATTACAATTCACAATTCCTTTACCTAGCTCATTTTTACAAAAATCACGAAGTCCACCCATCTTATCTTTATTCATCGTTGGTGTTTCAACGATCTCTAATAATCTCATAAATCGGACAGGATTAAAAAAGTGAGTGATACAAAAATCTGCTTTCATGCTATCGGACATCTCTTGTGTCAGAATTGTAAGAGGAATTGTCGAAGTATTAGATGAAATAATAGAGTTGGAGCTGCGAACTTTATCAATTTGGGAGTAAAGTTTGTGTTTGATATCAATACGCTCAACAACAGCTTCGATAACCCAATCTGCATCTTTGATTTCATCAAAATCGTCATCGAGGTTACCTGGTTTGATATGATCAATTCTAGATCTTTCCACTAATAGAGGCGGATCTGACTTTTTGATAATATCAATGGCGTTTTCAGAAATTTGGTTGGGTTTGTCTTTGCCTTTGAGATCGAGCAAAACTACCTGGCGGTTAGAATTAGCCAAATGGGCGGCAATACCTGAACCCATCGTTCCAGCGCCAATTACAACAATTTTATTGAATTTACTCATACCGACAGAAGAGGGATAATAGCAAAAGTTAAAAATTATTATATAATTAAGTTGTGAGCACTCCGAAAAATGTAAAATGCTGCAAATGCGGCAAAATTTTGAAATTTAGATTAGAGGGTTATGCAACACCTAGTGAATTTGTATTAGATGAAAAAGATGTAGATGGAATGCCAGTATTTTTATGTGGTTCAATAAAAGGATGTAGATTTAAAATTGACCCAGTTGATTATATGAAAAATCGAGGAAACGATAATCACATAGTAAAAACAGTTGACGCTGATCTAGATTTTTCGAATTGGGACTTTGAAAATTTACCAACAAAAAAAATCAAGAGATCTATATTTCATAAAGTAAAAAAATTCATCTAAATTAATTAAATTTACTTCTCCATTTATTGTAATATTTATTCCATTTATTTAATAACTTTTGTGCCTCAAAGGCTTTGTGATTATTTTCGTATTTATATTCTGTATAATAATCAATTAGTAATATGTGAGCCTTTCTAAAATATTTCTCATATTTTTTTTTTAAATCTTTATTAAATAAACTAGTATCTACTCTGTCTAAATAGTAATTTTCTACATCATACGAATATTTTAATGATTTTTTTAAAAGACCTATTAATTCTACTCTATCATAATAATCAAAAACTCCAGTCCTATCTGCTTTATCAATTATTTTCATTGCTTGATTATATGTATTTAGAGAAATGATAAAGTTATCTCTCGATTTTATTAATCTTTCTTGCTCATCAGCGTATAAAAAATTAGTGCTAAAAAAAAACAAAATATAGTTTAAAATAATCAATGTGAAAAATTTTTTATTATTTGCGGTATACATAATACTCACCTTATATGGCATTAGCGTACTTTTTTTTGGATTTTTCTACAACTATCAATATGCAATTACTCATGGTTTTTGGAGTTGGTTGTTTTTTGGAGAATTTGTTGCTAGTTTTAAAGCTATAATTTGGCCATTATTTGAGTTTAAAATTTTATAGCTTAATATCAAAAATATATTGGTGCAGCCGGATCAGGAGTCGAACCTGCATCTTCCCTTCCCGCAAGAAATCTCAGTGTGGGACGCTTTTCCATTTAAGCTAAGGCCGCATAGGTAAATTTTAATTTCATCGAAAGTGTTATTTCCCATATTTAGGAATGACAGGAGGCTCGGGCTCCTCTGGCAATGTACATTGCTCTTTGTTAGCGGGTAATTCATCAAAAGGGCGTGTTACCCAGATGTGTGAAAAAATAATATCCCCGTTTTCATTTTGAAAGCATTTCTTACCAAAATGAAGTTGGCTGTGATTTTGTTCATCTGCAACATACAAGAATAAAACTGCTGCTAGAAAATGTAAAAAAGTCATGTTTTTAGTCCTTTCTGAGAATTGTTTAGGCTAGCAGAGATGGGATCAGGTATTTTTTTGCAATGCCTATGCGCTCTGTCCATCGCTTCCTCTACTTGAGGCATGGCCCACTGTATTGTAGGCAAGTCTATGAATGTTCTTAAAGCTACTGGTTCCTCGAAAGAAACATCAGTGACTGTTAAGCGAGAGCGTTTATGAAAAGTATAATATTCTTTAATCGTTTCATGTTTATATGAACCCATGCCTATTAAAATCATGTGTCCATTCTTATATGGATATATTTCATGCACCATTCCAGTGGTTGAATGACCATTTTCCAGAAGCTCAATTTCTTTATCTAATAATTTTGTGAGATCAGGGTGAACTGATAAGGTAAATAATTCAAAGAATTGAAGCACACGATCACAATTATTTTTTGTCATAACAAAAATAATATTTTCTGAGTCTTCAACATCACCACTACGTTCCATTGCAATCATTTCCTCCTCCAATAATTGAATATTCCAACCATGAAATCTTTCTAAAGTCATCGCTGAGCTTAAGGAGACAATAAATAAAGAGGTAATTATTAGTATTAAGTATTTTCCTCTTTGCACCACGGCTAATGTACAGGAGGATGGGATTAGCCGTAGCACAGAAAGGAACCATGAAAAAACCACCTCAATTTTTCCTCTCTCTTTTTTTTGTTTGTCATTTATTAACCTGGTAGGAAATGACTTAGAGAAGGAGTAACTAGAAAACAGAAAGGAAGAGAGAGGTCTTTGCACTAAAGACAAAGATATTAATTTTTAAAAATAAAGATTGGGGAGAAATTAATTAATTTTAGACAGGAATACTTGTCCCGTAAAAATTCCAATTTTTTGTAATCCCCCACCATAAAATAACCAAAAAAAGATGATAGGTTATTGGGACAAACCACCGAAGTTTACTATCGATTGTATTATAGAGACCAGTTTGTTTATCCCTATGATAGTCCCAATAGCTCCATATAGTTATCATGGTAGATAAGCCAGCAAATAAATATGAAAGTAAAATCCAAGCATCTAAAATAGTGATATAGTTTAATTTTGGAACATCGTCTCCAAATACAAAGTTGTAGGCAACCAAAGTTAATAAACTACCCATTGAAACTGCCAGCTTCGACTCTAACTCTCTTGCCCTGATGTAAAAAACACTAAAGGATAGGTAGACTAGGAAGATCACTGGAAGAATGATCTTTAAAATATAGTAAAAAGATTTGCGATTGAGATCAAAACTGTATTCGAGTGTTTGAAGCACTCCTTGCCCATAAAGTTGAGTATCACAACAGTTTAAACGGTGGTCATTAATTTCCCATTCATACAAAATTTCATTGCCCTCCATCATACTAAACTCTGGGTTGTATCGAGGAGAGGTACTTAAATCAACATCTTGAAATATAAAATCGGCAGATGTTGAGATATTATCAAAAGGGAATTTTCTAAAATCGGAGGAGTTAGTTACCTGATAATTAATTTGTTGTTTGAGAACAAAATTAAAAGGATCAGATTTATCATTTGTAATAAGTAAGCTTTTAAAAGTAATATCATTTATGAAAGATCCTGTTTGCGTAGTTTCAAAAGTAGGATACCAAATTTTTTGTAAAATATTTTCAAGTTCGGCTGATTTTCTGAAAATACATTTGATAGGTGATTTATTAAGATCTGTTAAATTGAAAAAATTATGTATTAAATCTTCATTTTGCCACTGCAAATTCACCTCTAAATTTAAATTTGATTTACTACTTTGCTGAGTTACCTCAAAATCATTTAATATTATATCTGCCTCGACTATAGGGTGACCTAGATAAGGAATTCTTTTTAGATCAACTATCTCCTCTTCCCCATCTAAATGTTGAACAGTTAATGAGAGATCTCTCATTGCTGAGGTTTCTAGTAAGTTGGATAAATACAAGTAAGCATCGGTATCATTTGAGGCAACCGGTTTTTGATCAACAGCTAAAATACGATCTCCCACCTTAAGTGGGGTATTAAAAGCGAAGGAACCAAAGCGTTTTTTGTTGATAATAGGTTGATTTTGCTCAAGAACTACACCACTGTCGTTATAAGCAAGCCTTATGTTAGACGTTTCCCTGAAGTCTTTTTTTAAAAGTCGTTCACAAATTTCTGCTCCCCAGCTAACACTGGAAAAGAAAACCCAAAATCCTAAAATTATCCCCCTTAAAAACAAATTAGAGTGATTTTAACACACTCTTAATTTTACTCAACTGATCATCTAGTTTTTGGATGTCTTGGTAAATTTTTTCTTTTTCATGGGGGACTATTTTTGTACCTCCTGAACTTTTCTCATCCATTGACTCACGCACAGCATCCATTAAATCTCCCAATCTTCCGCCTATTGCTAATATCTCTGATTGTACTTCACTCTCACTAGCAGGTTTTTCAGGTTGGGCGGTTGCTAGATAATCTTTCAAAAAATTGCTAAAAGGAGTTTTTTGGTAAATTTTATGCATAGCATGCTCTAACCGAATGACAGTTCTAAATTGTATATTCCTATCACTATCGTCAGGATCAGCACATTTGTATATATAAGACTTAGACTTCCCAGTGATATCTTGAATGTCTTGATCACTTAAATTTTTAAGAACTTCCTTTAGAGTATGTTCAATGGTGATAATTTCTTTTGTTTTAGACATACCTTACTATAGCAATTTATGTTAAGCGGGTAATCAATAATCTATGTCCAAAAGTAAAAAAGCTTTGGACTATTTGTAGAAATATTATTCCTCATTATTGTTATCATGAAGTCTAATTATATTACTCCTACTTTAGGTAGAAAGTTGTCCTCTAATAAAAAAAATGAACCCCAATCCCTAAGAGATATTGAAGAGTATTTGCGTTGTTTAGCACAAATCAGACAAGAAAATAATATTTCCATTGAGGATGTAATGCAGCATTTGAATTATTCTCGTAGCACTCTTGATGCTCTTGAGAATGGTAATCTAGAATTTATTCAGTATCCCCTGAATTACTTTTTTACAAGGCAATATGCCTCTTATCTTAAAGTACCCTTTCCTCAGCAATTTTTAATGAGCCATTTCAAACCAGGAGAAAAGAAGCAATGAGAGCATTATTATTGTTATTTATCAGTGTTTTTTTAACTAATTGTTCTCTAAAAGCAGAAGGTAGTCCTATGCATCATGAATTTGATAATTGGATACATATGGAGGCTAAAGAAGAAAACTTAGACTTAGTCTTTAGTTTAGAAAACCAGGATCAAATGATTATTTTTATTGTCGATCCAAACTTAAGTTGCGATGCTCGTTTAGTTTATACAAATCGAGAATTTGAGCCCAAAGATTTCGACGTTATGAGCGGTGAAACTTTTGATTGGAAGCTCTCAGGTCAATCTTATAAAGGTGAAAATGCAAGCCGATTGAATGCCGATGGATACGTTCGTTGGGAATTAATGAGTTTTTATAAACATCACTTCTCCAAGCTGGAAGAGCTATTATCCAAAAGAGGACAAATTTCATTTTCTATTAATGATCCTCTCAATAGGTTTGAAAAACAAGAGATAGAAATGAAAGCTAACGGACTCAGTTCTGCTCTTAACAGTGCTTTGGATACGTGCCAGGGATGGACATGATTAAAAAATTATTATTTGTGGTCATGTTCCTAACCTTTTCTTTACAAATTAAAGCTGAAATCAATCAGTCAACGATTTTTGTGCTGGGTAGTTTAGATAAAGAAACAAAGCAATTATTTAAAGAGACAATTTATGACCAAATACACAATTACGCTCAAACAATTAGTATAGAAACACAGTCGAACATATATGTGTTTCCCTATCAAAATCAAAATCAATGGCAGGTTGTGAGTTTACATGTCCAAGGAAATGAGAACCATTCATATCTTCTCGATCTCTCTTTAGAGGGTCACCCTCTTCGGTCCTTAGATGAAATCCGCCAACTCGTTGGTCTAGATGGTTCTCTGAAATACATCGGTTGGAGCAGCTATGATGAGCTCCCACCAGAA
Source organism: uncultured Alphaproteobacteria bacterium (assembly GCA_902555695.1). Lineage (GTDB taxonomy): Bacteria > Pseudomonadota > Alphaproteobacteria > HIMB59 > HIMB59 > HIMB59. Next base: position 149,409 of record CACDTV010000001.1, read on the forward strand.
AAGGTTTTTATTGCTTCAAAAATTATCGCTCAAGATTATCTGTATTTGTATTTTTAAAAAAAGTTCTATGAGTGTTCTAGTCTTTGTTTCTTTGATGTCTTATCAAAGCGGTTTCATCCCTTTAGTGGTAATAGTAGGTGTCTTATTATATATGTTTATAGTCTTATTTTTTTTCTTAACCTACGACCATCAAAGGTCGTCAACTCCATCAATAGCAGAAACCACCATTAACGACTCAATATAGCGCTTTTTGCTACAATCGTAGCAAATCGTAATCATTTCATCGTTGATTTTATTGATATATTTCTTTGAGACTTCCTTGTAATCACCACATTCAGAACACTTATTATATGGAATTTCATTATTTTCAAATAACTCCTCTTTACCGTTCCACCAGCCCATTGGTGATAAATATCATATATATGGACCAGTCTTTGATAGAAGTTACGCATAAATAAAAAAAATTGTTAATAAATTATTTGGTTAATTCATTAATTAAAATATTTAGATCGCTTATGAAAGTCTTTTGATCAATAGAGGTATCAAGATACATGGTGCAATGATGATTGACGAAGTGATCTGTGAGAAATTTCATTGCATTGTCTTCACCACTCCAAGATTGACTAAAATCCTCTGAGGCTTGAAAAAAAGACTTCAATGACTCCTCACTGCAATTATCCCAAAACGCAGGACAATAGTTTATTCCATCACCCTTAAATAAATTGATATATGCATCTAATACTAAGATTTCAAAATTAGGATAATTGACTTTTTTATATTTGCTTATATCCACACCATTCAAATTAGTTAAAAATTGTTTTGATTGGGAGTCATAATATAAGTCATAATCTAAGTTTTTTGCACCTTCAAAATTATCATTGAAAAATTCAATTATTTGTTCTCGTATTTCAATCTCTTCAATAGGATCTAAAGACCAGTAAACTTCTTCTAAGTAACCAACGCAGTAATCTTGATCTAATGAATATAAACTTTGATAAATACTTAGATTAATAATAAAAGTTGTAATTAAGAAATATATTTTTGACAAAACATTTAATTATTTTTTCGAAAGTCCCATGGATATTCAAATTTCATAGACCACATTCCAAGTTTGTTAGATTTAGCGTACTCCTCATCTAAAATATATTTATCTGAATACTTTCTATAAGCAAAGGCAAAACCCTCTCTGACTAAATAACTACTTAATGAATCTCCATTGACAAAGCACTCACCTAATACTCTTCCATAGAAGTCTTTTCCCTCATCTGTACAACTAATTTTATTATTTGTAACTTTTGTAAGTAAAATATCTTTTGATATTTTTCCACATGCAACCTTCCCTTCACTTGCAACACATGTTTGATTAATTTCAGGAGCATCTATTCCACTAAAACGTATCTTAACATCACCTAATTTAATTGTGTCTCCATCAACTACAGTGACATGAGAAGCAAATAGGTTATTTACGAGTAAAAACAGGGAGAAAATTAGGTAAATAATAGAATATTTTAGTGACATGCAATATTGTACTTTTTTAAACGCCAATAATTATAGGGCCAAGGAGTAATAAAACCTACAAAAAGCATTATAGGAACGACCCACCAAGTAAGCATTGCACCTCCCGTTAAAATTACATCTGTAACATTCATAGCTATTTCCATTGATATCATAGATATAAAGCTCATTCCAAGAGCAGTGCTAATTGCCTGTCTTAGAGAAAAATTTTGTCTTAAAAGAATTATTGTTTCAAGAATGATGCTAGTAATCAGTCCGTTGATTATTGCTAAAATCATTATATTTAAGGTAGGCCAAGCAATTTCATTAACTTGAAAGTAGAATATCGTACCAAGATCTCCTATAGCACATCCAATTAAACACCACTTAGTATTATGAGCACTTTTTTTCCAGGTGTGTTTACATTTCCAATTAAAGTTGGTGAGAGTTGAGACAAGCATTATTTTTTTATTTACTATATACTGGTATATAGTATATTAATAGTATGTCAAATATAATTAAAATCAATAAAAATCCAGATCATATTAAAAATATTCATCGTATTAATCGAATTCATGGTCAGCTTAAAGGTGTTGAAAAAATGATTGTTGAAAAACGATATTGTCTTGAAATTTTACAACAAACAAGAGCCATAACCTCGGCAATAAAATCTCTAGAAAATAACATACTCAATAAGCACATTGACCACTGTGTTGTAGATGCTATGAAAAAAAACGACAAACAAAAAAAACAAAAAATAGAAGAATTACAAGATTTACTTAGAAAATTTAATAATTAAAGACATTGTCGTTTCTTTTAAAAAGAATTTTAATATTTATTATTGGTTTCGCAGCAATAATAATTTCTCTTCAGTATTTTTTAAATCCTAATAAAAAAGAAAATGATAATATTGAAATAACTAATATCGAAATTGATGAAAAATTAATTAGTCAAATTAACTTAGGTAAATCTCTTTATGTAACTCATTGTGCGTCATGTCATGGGGACAACTTACAAGGTCAACCCAACTGGAGTACTAAAAAAGATAAAGATGGTCATAACCTCTCCCCACCCTTAAATGGTACAGGTCATACATGGCATCACAGTCAAGAACAGCTCTTTAACATAATTAGGTATGGGTTTAAAATTTATAATGAAAACTACGATGGTAAAATGCAAGGTAACGATAAATTAAATGACAATGACATATGGTCTATTTTAGCTTACATGAAATCTGTTTGGCCTGAGTCAATTCAAAGAAAATACGATACTATTAGTAAACATTAATTTTAAACATAGCTGAGGAACTAAAATCCCTAAGAAAGTGGATTGAATATGAATAAAGGTTGATAATATTGATCTTTTGATATCAGCTAATTGCATATTATTTAAGCTTTTAATGTGTTTGAAATCATACTCATTTTGTTAAATTCATTCTCACATATTTTTATAGGAGGAGGATTTCTATGAAATTAATTAAAGCGATTACAGCTTTGATAGCTATTTCTTTATTTGGAGCAAGCTATGCAAATGCTGGTTCTCACGCATATACAGGCCCTGACCTGTCGGGAGAAAAATTAACAATCTTTGGTCCTTGGTTGGCGCCACAAGATGATGATTTCAGGGATGTCATATCAATTTTTGAAGCAGCAACAGGAGCATCTGTCGAGTATGGTGGTTCTGATGAATTTGAATCAATTATTAATATTGACTGTCAAGCAGGTAGTCCAGCTGACATAGCTGTATTCCCTCAGCCAGGATTAGCAGCAAACATTGCAGCTACTGGTTGTTTATCTCCATTAGGTGATGACGTCAAACAAATGGTTCTTGACAATTATGCTGCAGGACAATCTTGGGTTGATCTTACAACATATAAAGATCCAACTGGTTTTGATAAGTTCTATGGTGTTTTTTATAGAGTCAATGTAAAAAGCTTAGTGTGGTATTCACCAGATAACTTTGAAGACAACGGGTATGAGATACCTTCCAGTATGGAAGAGTTATTAGCATTAGCTGATCAAATGGTCAGTGATGGGAATACTCCATTCTGTATCGGACTAGGTTCTGGTGGCGCAACTGGTTGGCCAGCTACAGACTGGATGGAAGACATTATGTTAAGAACTCATGCACCTCATATTTATGATCAGTGGGTATCTAACGATATGAAATTTAATGACCAAAGAGTAATTGATGCGATGGAATTTTTTGGTTCAATTGCATTAAACGACTCTTATGTAAATGGTGGAACTAAAGCTGTTGCTACAACAGATTTTAGAGACTCACCAAATGGTCTTTTCACATCACCTGCTGAGTGTATGATGCATAGACAAGCAAGCTTTATTCCTGCATTCTTCCCTGAGGGAGCTGAAGCTGGTGTTGACTATGACTTCTTTTACTTTCCACCTTTTGAGTCTATAGACCTAGGAAAACCTGTTTTAGGTGCTGGTACTTTAATGGCCCCAACTAATAACAGAAAAGTCACTACTGAATTCATGAAATTCTTGCTTCACACAGAAGCCAACGAAAGATTCATGGAAAAAGGTGGTTTTTTGACACCTCATAAGTATGTGGATACAAGCAAATACTCTAGCGATACGTTCAGAGGTCTGCATGATATCCTAATAAATGCAACAACTTTCAGGTTTGATGGCTCAGACTTGATGCCTGGTTGGGTTGGTGCAGGATCTTTCTGGACAGGAATGGTTGATTACACCAATGGTAAATCAGCTCAGGATGTTGCTGACGAAATCCAAACTAGCTGGGAAGCTGGTCAATAAAAAAATAGTTAATTTCTAAACTAAGGGCGAATAGTGTATTATTTGCCCTTAGCATCTTTCTAATACAATGAGTATTTTCTCCCTAGCAATTACTGTTTTAGTTGGCGTTCTCTTTTTTGTATTATTTTTTCACTTATCAAATTTTTTACTAGATTATTTTAGGGTAAAAGCATCTAAAAATTTTGCTTTTGAAAATTCTATTAGGGTTATTATTTTTATAGCACCTGCTTTTATAGTGTTATTTGTTTTTATTATTTATCCTGTATTTGAAACTATAAGATTGAGTTTTTACGACAAAGTAGGTGAAAACTTTGTAGGGCTCTTCAATTATACCTGGGCAATTAATGATCCTGATTTTAGAAGAAGTATTATTAATAATTTAGGTTGGTTAATTGTTGTTCCAACTTTAAGTACTTTTTTTGGTTTAGTGATTGCAAATCTAGCAGATAGAATTTGGTGGGGATCAATTGCAAAGTCAATAATTTTTATGCCTATGGCAATCTCATTTGTCGGAGCAGGTGTGATATGGAAATTTATGTATGACTACAGAGGGCCTGGTGATCAACAAATTGGACTTTTAAATGCTATAGCTGTTGCTTTGGGTTTTGAACCACAAGCATGGTTAACAATACCTGTATGGAATAATCTTTTTTTAATGGCAATTATGATCTGGATACAAACTGGTCTTGCCCTAGTCATTTTTAGTGCAGCTCTAAGGAGTATTCCTAATGAAACACTAGATGCCGCTAGGATAGATGGTGCAAGTGAATTGAAAATTTTCTGGTCAATTATCATTCCATATCTAGAGCAAACAATCTTGGTAATTTGGACAATAATTACAATTCTAGTTTTGAAAGTTTTCGACATTATCTATGCAATGACCAATGGTCAGTGGCAAACAGAAGTTTTAGCAAATTTAATGTACGATTGGATGTTCAGAGGGGGTGGCGACTCAGGTAGAGGAAGTGTACTTGCTTTTTGTATCTTGATTGGAGTTATTCCAATATTAGCATGGAACCTGTACAGACATAAACAAGAGCAAAAAGTATGAAAAAACTAACCTTTACCTCAGTATTCTCACAACTTTTGTTATTATTATTCGTAATTGCATGGATTGTTCCTACATTTGGACTATTTATCAGCTCTCTAAGAGATAAAGATGTTTTAGCTATAAGTGGGTGGTGGACCTCGTTTACCACTACTGAGGTCAATGAAATATATCGTACAAAAGGTAAAGAGGATCAAATCAAAGAAGGAGATTACTATTTTATAAAAAGTAATTTATTTGATGAAAATCAAGTTAAAGAGATTTATCGGTTTGGAATCACCTCAAAGAACATTGATGAATATGAGGTTGGTGAGACTGCATTATTTAAAGATGAAACAGAAATTACAGTTTTTGAAAATGGTGATTATGTTTGGAAATCAAAAGAAGAGTTTAAAAAGAAAAAAGGGAAAAGAATTTTTGTATCAGCTAAGAGCCCTCCAAGCTTTACACTTGATAATTATAAAGAGGTGCTTCTTAAAGAGGGATTAGGCCAAGCATTCTTAAATACATTTGCAGTAGCACTTCCTGCAACTTTAATACCTTTAATTATTTGCTCATATTTTGCGTATGCACTTACCTGGATGAAATTTTATGGTAGAGATCTTCTACTAGCTACTATAATAGCGTCTCTGGTTGTTCCATTGCAGATGTGCTTAATACCTGTACTAACAATATACAACGACTTTGGGGCATTATTCGGTGTCTCTGCCAAATCTTATCCCGGTATTTGGATGGCACATACTGGATTTGGTCTTGCGTCAACTACTTTTTTATTATGGAATTTTCTAAAAACACTACCTAGCGAAATGATCGAGGCAGCTAGAGTTGATGGAGCGACACATTACGATACTTTTATAAAAATAGTAGTGCCATTATCAATACCCTCTTTTGCATCGATTTTTATCTTACAATTTTTATGGGTATGGAATGATTTGCTTGTTGGTTTAGTTTTTTTAGACAAACATCCAAGTGAAATTATTTTAACAGCAAAGTTAAAAGAGCTTCTTGGATCGAGAGGAGAAAATTGGGAAATTTTAACAACAGGTGCCTTTGTATCAATGACGGTCCCTTTATTTATTTTCTTTTCTCTTCAAAGATATTTTATTAGAGGACTTGTAGCAGGATCAGTAAAAGGCTAATGATAATAGGTAAATAAATTATGGGAAAAAGAATTGTAATAATAGGAGCAGGAAGCACTAACTTTGGTTTGAAGATAATCGGAGACTTTTATAAGTCTCAAATCCTTAAGGGATCTACTATCGTTCTCCACGATATAAGGCCCGAGGCAGTTGAAAAAACAAGGACAATTGCTGAAAATTATAAAGAAAAACTTCAGGTAGACTTTCAAATTGAAGCTACCACTTCAAGAGAAGAGGCTCTCAAAGGTGCTGATTTTTGTTTAATCTCTATTGAAGTTGGAAATAGATTTGAACTCTGGGAACAAGATTGGGGGGTACCAGTTGAGTATGGTTTTAAACAAATATATGGAGAAAACGGAGGGCCCGGAGGTCTATTTCATGCTTTAAGAATAATACCGGTGATCATAGAAATTTGTGAGGATATAGAAAAGATTTGCCCGAACGCCGTTGTATTTAATTACTCGAACCCCATGCAAAGAATATGTCATGCTCTTACCACAAAATTTCCAAATCTAAATATAATTGGCTTATGCCATGAAATTCATTCTATGGAAAGACAATTGCCAACGTTGCTCGATACCAACCTCGACAATATAGAATTTGAAGCAGGAGGGCTAAATCATTTTAGTATCCTATTGGATGTCAAATATAAAGACTCCAAAAAAGATGGATATCCTATTATTCGAGATAAATTTAATAGCTACTACTCTAACTTAATTAATGATCATGAGGGTTTTGAGTCAGACCCTGGCGCTGAAAGAGGAGTCTTCTTTGAGTTATTTAAAAAATATTCTTACCTTCCCATTACAACAGACAGTCATGTCGGAGAATACATGCAATGGGCTTTCAGCGTGGCTGATCACGAAGGAATTTCAGATTTTTATAAAAAATATAAAAATAGATGTTTAAATTTTTATGAAGATGACTTTTTGTATGGAAGGTTTTTTGATAATAGCAAACCAAAACTAGATGAGAGAGTTGTGCCAATTATTGAAAGTATTATTGAAGATGACAATAGACTTGAACATGCAGTAAATATCCCAAATAATAATTTTATTGAATATTTACCAAATGATATAGTAGTGGAAGTGCCAGCTGTTATTAACAAAAAAGGTGCGAATGGAAAAAAACTGGATAATTATCCTAAAACATTTGGCGCTCTTTTAAATTCGCAAACAGGAGTCATACAATTAACAACAGAGGCAATTTTAAATAAATCAAAACACGGTGCGTATTTAGCTCTTTTGTCAGATCCTATTGTTGATGATGCAATTAAGGCTGAGAAACTCTTAAATACTATGATTAATAAACAATCAAAATTTTTAGGATATTTAAACTGATGGCAGATATAGAACTCAGCTCAATTAATAAATTCTTTGGAAAAACCCATGTAATAAAGGATTTTTCACTCAATATTAAAAGTCAATCATTTACAACACTTGTTGGGCCCTCTGGGTGTGGAAAGTCGACATTATTACGGATGATAGCTGGGTTAGAAGAAACTAATTCGGGAAAAATATCAATTGGTGGAGAAGAAGTAAATAACCTCCCTCCTAAAGAAAGAAATATTGCCATGGTTTTTCAATCTTATGCTCTTTATCCCCATATGACTGTTTTTGATAATATGGCATTTGGACTGAAATTAGAAAAAAGGCCTAAAGATGAAGTTAAAGATAGAGTACATGAGGCTGCAAAAATTTTACAAATTGAAGATTATCTTCTAAGAAAGCCTAAACAGCTATCAGGAGGTCAAAGACAAAGAGTTGCTATTGGTAGAGCAATAACTAGAAAACCTAAAGTCTTTTTATTTGATGAACCTTTATCTAATTTAGATGCCGCTTTAAGAGTTCAAATGAGAATTGAATTAGCAAAATTACATGACCACTTGGATGCAACCATGGTTTATGTGACTCATGACCAAACTGAGGCAATGACTTTATCTGATGAGATTGTTGTGTTAGATCAAGGTGAGATTTCTCAACAAGGTAAGCCTATAGAATTATATAATAACCCAAAAAATTTATTTGTTGCAGGTTTCATTGGTTCTCCAAAGATGAATTTTGTAAATGCTAAAATTTCATCAATAGATCAAAATAAAGTTGAAATTAATATTTTAGGTTCAAAGATTACAATTTCAAAAACAATTAAATCAAATGAAAATACTGATATTATTTTTGGAATTAGACCTGAGGATATAATTATTACTGATAGCTCAGATTATGACTTCCAAGGTAAAGCGTTCGTTGTGGAAAAATTAGGCTCCAATACTTTTATTTATTTAGATAATGAAGGTGATCCAATAGTAGTTGAAGCATCAGGAGATAGTTTAATTAAAGTTGGTGATGATGTTAAAATTAAATTTGATTTAAACAAAACAAATTTGTTCAATTCTAGTAATAAAATAAGAATTGATTAACTTATCTATTCTTCAAGACTTTCCAAAAGATTTTAAATTTGGAGTTGCTACTTCCTCTTATCAGATTGAAGGAACGATGTACGGTAATTGTGGTAGATCAATTTGGGACGATTTTGCTGAGAGAAAATTAAATGGCATTGATGGGAAACTTGCTTGTAATCATATTGAATATTTCAAAGAGGATATTAAACTCATAAAAGACGCGGGTTTTAAGGCCTATCGTTTCTCATTTGCTTGGCCTAGATTATTTCCAGACAACAATAAAGATGTCAATTTAAAGGGTGTGGATTTTTACAAGCAATTATTAGAAGAAATAAATAATTCTGATTTAGAGGCTTTCCCAACAATTTATCATTGGGATCTTCCCATAAGATTTCAAAAAATTAAAGGTTGGGAAGATCAAGAAACCTGTAAGCATTTTGGCGATTTATCTTTTTTCATATCAAAAACATTTGGAGATCAATTTGAAAAAATTTCAACCATTAATGAGCCTTGGTGTGTTTCTTGGTTAAGTCATTATTTAGGAGAGCATGCACCAGGTATTAAAAATATCCAATCAGCAGCCAAAACTATGCATAATATTTTATTTGCGCACTCGCAATCTGTTGAAGCATTAAGGTCATGTAATGATCATCAGATCGGAATAGTTTTAAATAATCAATTTGGTCAACCTATAGATAGTAATGAAGAAAATATTCAAGCAACAAAACTGTTTGATGAGATTCATAATAGATGGTTTTCCGATGCTATCTTTAAAGGTAAATATCCAGAATTAGCTTTATCCATCCTAGAAAAATACCTCCCAGAAAATTACAAAAGACAATTAGAATTAATATCTTCACCAATTGACTGGATAGGATTAAATTATTACACCCGGTCTTTAATCAAATATAAAAAATCAGATGATGGTGTCAATTATGAATGTAATAGTGGGACGCTAAAAAAAACAGATATGGGGTGGGAATTTTATCCTGAGGGATTGAGCTACTTTATTAAAAGAATTAATAAAGAATACGATAATAATATTCCAATCTATATTACAGAAAATGGGATGGCTAATAATGACAAATTATCTTTAGGAAATAGTATTAAAGATCATGATAGAATAGAATTTTTCAATATACACTTAAAAGAGGTGTTAGATTGCGTGAATGAAAAATTACCAGTCAAAGGGTATTTTGCTTGGTCATTACTTGATAACTATGAGTGGGCCTTTGGTTACTCAAAAAGATTTGGTTTAGTTTTTACTGATTTCCAAAACTTTAAGAGAATACCCAAAAATTCTTATTATGAATTTCAAAAATACTTGAAATAAGTGTGTCTACCTTATACTTCTTCCACCATCTACTGGTATAGTCAAACCCGTCATAAAAGATGCACTCTCACTTGCTAAAAAATATATTACATTGGCCACTTCTTTTGGTTTGCCAACTCTTCCTATGGGATGGTTTTCTCTCATTCTTTTTTGATACTCTTTCAGTGATAAATCTTTTTTAAAGGAAGCCAACATTGGTGTTTCAATGGCCCCTGGAGCGACAGCGTTTACTCTGATTTTATATTTTGTTAAATCCAGAGCAAGTGACGCTGTAAAAGATATTATCGCACTTTTAGAAGTCGCGTATGCCAACATATTTTTTGCTCCTCTAATACTGTTTATTGATGCAACATTTATAATTGAAGAATTTTTAGCTTTTTTAAGAAAAGGTAAAATATACTTACAAGCAAGAAAGGTGCCTGTTACGTTATTATTGAGATGGTATGACCAATCACTCATAGACGTGGTCTCTAAATTTCCACTCAATCTGACACCTGCGCTATTCACTAAGACATCAATTTTTTTAAATTTTTTTTTAATATACAGAGCTAGATTTTCCCAATCCTTATTCTTAGTAATATCAATGCGATGATATTCGATATCTTTAGTATTTTTGTTATTATTATTTTTAAGGTAAGTACAAATAACTTTGTATCCGTTATCTAAAAAAATTTTAGATGTACTTTTTCCTATTCCTGACTCAGCGCCTGTTATTAAGGCAACTCTTTTTTTAGATGTCAAAAATTAAACACCTTTACGCTGTTTGCTCTTTCCAGACTCAAAATCCTCAAGGGCATTTTTATTATTATCAGTAATTGGGTCTTGTAATGTTGGGCTTTCCCAAAATGCAGTCCCCTCTAACCATTCATAACCATGAGTTTTAATTGTAATAACATAAGTTTTATCTGAGTCTTTGGCCCTTTTATAAGCTGCCTCTAGCTCTGAAGTTGAGCTTACAGTCTCTGCATTAGCTCCCATACTTTTTGCGTGATTTTCAAAATCTACAAATTTAAGATTGGTCGCTCTAGCAGCACGAAGATTACAAATGTATTCTTTTCCTCCTTTAGCTAATTGAAGGCGATTAATAACCATGTGCCCTCCATTATCACATACTATAATAATGAGCTTTTGATCGTATATTACTGAGCTATATATATCTGTATTGTTTAATAAGTAAGAACCATCACCAACAAATACCACCACGTCTTGATCGGGTTTCGCCATTTTAATTCCTAGTGCGCCTGAAATTTCATATCCCATACAACTAAAACCCCACTCAGTTTCAAAGGTATTAAGCTGCTTTGGTTTCCAAACTTGTACAACTTCTCCAACAAGCCCCCCTGCTGCTGTTACTACAATGTCACTTGGATCTGAATTTCTATAAACTGCACCTACCGCGTGAGCATAGGAGGGTTCCTCTTGATTGGTGGGTCCGCTTTGTTTTTCAACATAAGCATCCCATTCATTCTTTTCCTTAATTGCTCTTTTATACCAGTCATCAGGAGCTTTCCAATCACCAAGAGCTTCAGATATTTTCTGAAGACCTACTTTAGCATCGCTTATAACAGGGGTTGCTAAATGTTTTGTGGTGTCGTATCGAGCTGTATTTACGGAAACTAATTTGAAATTAGGATTTTCAAAATTTGCCCATGAGCCTGTTGTAAAATCTGCGAGCTTTGTACCAATGGCTAAAGCTAAGTCGGTATCTTTAGATAAACTATTTGATGAGCCTTCTCCTAACGCACCAACCGCACTAATATAATACGGATCATCTTTAGTCATACAACCAATACCCATTACCGTTGATGTGACAGGAATGTTATGTTTTTTTGCAAATTTTGAGAGTTCTTGCTCTGCTTCAGAGTAGAGAACACCTCCTCCTGAAATAATAATAGGTTGTTTTGAGTTTTTAATTTTTTCGACCGCTTGATTGATCTGGTTTGGATCTGGATGAATTCTTCTTATCTCGTGTACTTTTTCTTCGAAAAATACTTCAGGGTAATCAAATGACTCTCCTTGAACATCTTGTGACATTGCAATAGTTGCTGGTCCACAGTCAGAGGGGTCAAGCATAACTTGGATAGCCTGAGGAAGAGAAGCAAGAATTTGTTCTGGTCTTGTAATTCTATCGAAATACTTTGAAACAGGTTTAAAAGCATCATTTGCAGTTTCAATAGGTGAGTTGAAATTTTCAACTTGTTGCAAAACAGGATCAGGAAATCGACTAGCAAAAGTATCTCCTGGTAATAACAATATTGGAAGTCGATTGCTAAGAGCTACTGCTGCAGCTGTAACCATGTTTGTTGCCCCAGGGCCTACTGATGAGGTGGCAATAAAGATTTGTTTTCTTCTCATGGCTCTTGCATATCCAATACCAGTCAAAGCCATACTTTGTTCATGATGACCTCTAAAACCAGGAAGGTCAGACTGGAACTCTTCCATTGCTTGGCCTAAACAAGCAACATTACCATGCCCATAAATAGCAAATGCTCCTGGGAATAGTGGAGCTTTCTTACCATCAATGATAGTTTTTTGCGCAATTAAATATTTAAACAGTGCGTGAGCACAAGACAATTTGATGGTTTTCATTATTCCTCCAAAAAACTTAACCGTTGAATGATATTACACGATAGAAAGATAATTTGAATGAAAAACCTTTTAAAATTCGCACTTTTTTGACATAACTTTGAATCAAGAGAAAATATGAAAGTTGCTGTACTAGGTAAAGTTGACCAAAAAGGCTTATCGTTTTTGAAAGAAAACGAATTAAAAGTCATTGAAATTGAGAATTTTGAAATACAAAACTTAAAGGAACAATTAAAAGATGTTGATGGAATTTTATTAAGAACTACAAGACTTGACAAAGAAATTTTACAACATTGTGACAATTTAAAAATCATATCAAGACATGGAGTTGGTTACGATAACGTTGATCTTGATTTTCTCAATGAGAAAAAAATTGCGCTTTGTATTACATCTACTTCTAATGCTGTAAGTGTTGCCGAACATGTATTATCATTTTTCATTTATTTAACAAAAAATTTATCCCTATCAGATAGTCTAGTTAAAGAAGGTAATTTTGAAAAAAGATCTCAGTTACCCAATTTTTTTGAATTGTATAAAAAGAAAGTGCTTATTATTGGTTTTGGTAGAATAGGAAAAGAAGTTGCTAAGAGATGTCTCGGATTTGATATGGAAGTATATGTAAATGATCCTTTTTTAGATAATGAAATAATAATTAGAAATCAATGTATACCGATTGAGAAAAACCAAGGTTTAGCTATAGCTGATTTTATTACTATCCATTTACCATTAAATGGGGACACTAAGAACTTTATCTCCCAAAAAGAGTTAAATGTGATGAAGAAAAACTCTATTCTTGTAAATACATCAAGAGGTGGGATCGTTAACGAAAATGACTTATTTATAGCTTTAGAGTCAAAAAAAATTCAAGGTGCAGGAATGGATGTGTTTGTATCTGAGCCACCTGAGTCGAGTCATCCTTTTTTTAAGTTAGATAATATTTTGCTGACACCTCACAATGCAGCATTAACATTAGAATGTAGGGAAAGGATGTCCTTAGAAGCTTCACAAAATATTGTTTTTTTCTTAAAGAACATGAGCGAATTAAATGTAGAAAATTTAGTGAATAAAAAATATTTATAAAAATCAAAAATCAGCCAAAAGTTGCTTTGAACCTTGAGTCCCTGTTTCAATTTTATAGAGATTTCCGTCAGCACTATCGTTAATAGGATCCGCTCTTAGAGAGGTCACATATAGACATGATAAATCAGAATTTCCAAATGTTACACAAGTAGGTGTACTAGTAGGGAGATCAATTTTTTCAATGATTTTGCCATTTTTTGTATCAATACATATAATACATTTTCCCCTAACCCTTGCTGACCAATAGTTGTCATCAATATCCAAAGTAGCGCCATCTGGTTCTCCAACATCTTTGAAAATCATATTTGACTCTAATTCATTTAGTTTTTTAAAATCTTGATTATAGCTAAATTTTTTTATCCGACCAGTTGGGGTGTCTGCAAAATACATAATATTGTCCTTTTGAGAAAAAGCTAGTCCATTAGAGACAGTAATATTTGATAAAAGATGAGTTAAGGACAAGTCTGGAGCAAGTCTATAAAGATTTGCAATAGGTTTTCTATTTAATTTATCTGGATCCTCATTATAAGTCCCAAATACAATTCCACCATATGGATCTACTTTTGCATCATTTATTCGTGTCATTTTAACACTCACTTCTACGTCACATATTTTTTCAAAAGATGAAAAATTTTGATTAGAAATTGCAATAAACTTTGGAAATCCAATTATAAATCCGTCTTTTTTTCTTGGTAAAATAAAACCAGCTCTATCTGGTAAATTAAATTTAAAACTTTGATTACTCTCATCAAGTTTCCAAATTGTTTTACCTTCGATATCTGTCCAAATTAAGCAATTTTCTTTCGAGTCCCAAAAACAACTTTCTCCAATTAGGTTTTTACAGTCTAGAGCTATTGAAACCTTATTTATATTCATCTCAAAATAACCTTTATTTAGAACATAGAGAATAGTCAGGGTTTAAGAACAAATAAATTTGAGTCCCTTTCATCTGCGATAACATATATAATGCCTTGTTGATCTATCTCTAAATCTCTTACTCTTCCAATTTTATCTTTAAAAATTATCTCCTCTTTAACAAATTTATTATCTTTTCTGTGTAAAACAGAAAGGTATTGATATTTTAGTGAAGATACTAAGAGTGAATTTTCCCACTCTGGAAAGGCATCTCCATGATAAAACTTAATACCACTAACTGCTATTGATGGCACCCAAATAAAATCAGGTTTTATAAATCCAGGCTCCCACGCATTACCGTCACCTATTTTAGTCCCTGAGTAATTGGTTCCACCCCAACCTATTTTTTTCCAACCATAATTTGATCCACTTACAACTTTTCCTATGAAGTCGCCTCCTTTAGGTCCATGATTAGATATATAAATTGAATTTGTTTGAGGATCCAATGTCATCCCTTGAGGATTTCTAACACCAATTTGGTATAACTCAGGTGACCAGTTATTGCCTGAAATGAAAGGATTATCATCTGGTAATTCCCCATTTTTGTGAATTCTGATTATGGCACCAATAGAGTTTGAAAAGTCTTGGGCAATCATACCCTTGCCTCTTTCCCCTATACTAGCATAAAGATAATCATCAAGAATTTCTATTCGTGAACCAAAATGCTTACCATTACTGAAGTATGGTAATGCTTCATAAATAAGTTGTTCATTTATGAGGATATTGTTTTTAAGCTCAGCGCGATAAATGGCAGTAGTGTATTTACCATTTTTTTTAATAGAACCAGTGACCCATATAATATTTTTATCACTTACTATATCTAGAAGTCCTCCTTGTCCATGTTGAACAAAGGGAATTTTATGATCAATTTTTATTTTTGTATAATCATTTGTGTTAACAAGATAAATTTCACCTGATTTTTGCGTGATCAATAACTGATTTTCCGTCCAGCTCATACCCCAAGGATTGTTTAAAGATACTGGTGTTTTCTCTAAGGTTATAGAATACGTGTGTGCACTAAAAAATAATAGACAAAATGTAAATAAAAAAGTTTTTTTAAATGAGTTTATTATCTTCATATATGCAGCAATGTTCTGCTGGTAATTTTAGAATAACTTTTTCTGACGGTATGTCTAATTCTCTTTTAACTTTTGCTTTTATTTTAAATGAATCAAAAGACGCTGTAATAAGTTTATAATTTCCAAAATCTTCGACTTCGATTACGTCCGCTTCTAATGAATTATCACTATATTCATTTTCAACTGTAATATACTCAGAACGAATTCCTAGTTTTAGATTTTCCGATTTAGAATTGTTAATATTAGTTTGAACTTTGAATGAATTAACGCCTATACTAATTTCATTTTTAGAACTTGCAGAACATTCATATAAATTCATTGCAGGTGAACCAATAAAATAACCAACAAATGTTGTTTGAGGCCTCTCAAAAAGGTCCTTTGGTGATCCTGCCTGCACAACTTCACCTTGATCCATAACTATAATATTATCTGCAAATGTCATAGCCTCATTCTGATCATGAGTTACATATATCAATGTTGTCTTATACTTATCATTTATTTCTTTTAATTTTCTTCTGAGACGAAATTTTAAATCAGGATCAATAACTGTCAGTGGTTCATCCATTAATATAGCAGCTACATCCTCCCGAACTAAACCTCTTCCAAGAGAAATCAATTGCTTTTGATCTGCTGTTAATCCTTTTGCTCGATTGTTCAAATAATCTTGCAAATTCAGTATTTCTGCGACCTCTTTGACTTTCCTTTCTATTTGATCCTCAGGAAACTGTCGGCATTTTAAGGGAAAAGCAAGATTTTCGAATACTGTCATTGTTCCATAAATTACAGGAAATTGAAACACTTGGGCGATGTTTCTTTCTTCAGTAATCATTGAGGTTACATCTCTTTCATCGAAAAATACTTTTCCATGAGATGGGTTCACTAAACCACTCATAATATTTAACATTGTTGTCTTTCCACAACCTGAAGGACCAAGTAGTGCATAACGTCCACCATCTGCCCAAGAAAGAGACATTTCTTTCAAAGCAAATATTGGGTTGCTTGCATTGGGCTCGTATGTGTGTGCAATGTTTTCTAAAATTATTTTAGCCATTATTGTTGATAGGGAGAGTGTCGAAGATCCCCTGACTCCTCAAACAAATAAATTTTTGATTTATCAAAATTAATTTTTACAACCTCATTTGTGTTATATGTTTTTACTTCTTCAATTGTGGCAACACATTTTAAATTTTTATTACGTAAGTGAAGAAAAGTCTCTGACCCTGATATTTCAGAAATTTCTACATCAAAAGCAAAACCTTGATCATCAAGATATATATCTGTGGCTCTAATGCCTACTAAATACTTTCCGTTAGGTACAGACTTGAGTTCATCAGGGATTTGGATTTGAACGCTATCATTCATAATCAAAGAATTATCTTGTATAAGACATTTATTGATATTCATTGCAGGGTCATTAGTAATTTCAGCAACTTTAGCAGTTGCAGGATTTTCAAATACATCTTTAGCTGTACCTGTCTGAAGTATTTTACCTTCATCAATTACAATAATATCGCCGTTGAGTTGCATCGCCTCTAAAGGATCTGTGCTAGCATAAATTAAAATTGAGTTTGACTCGTCAGATACATTAAAAAGTTTTTTAAATTCCTCTCGAAGGCCTTCTCTCAATTTGTAATCAAGGTTAACGAGAGGTTCGTCTAATAAAAGTATTTTAGCTTTTTTTGCTAAAGACCTTGCGAGAGCTACTCTTTGTTGTTGTCCACCAGATAGTTCTTGAATTTTTCTTGACTCAAAACCGATTAAACCAACTTTTTCCATTGCTTCTTGAACTTCTTTTTCAATTAGATTTTCATCCATTTTCCTTTGTTTTAGTGGGAAAGCGACGTTATCTCTGACATTTAAATGCGGATAATTTATAAATTGTTGATACACCATAGCTACATTTCTTTTCCAAACAGGAATTGATAAAAAATCTGTATCTTCAAAATTTATAGATCCCGAGTCAGGTGTTTGAAGACCAGCAATAGTTTTCAAAAGTGTGGTTTTACCTGATAAAGTTCTACCTAATATCGTGTACATTTTTCCTGAGTCAAATCTCAAACTAATATCATTTAAATGATATTCCTCTGATGGTTTAAAAGAAATATGATTGAGCATTAAAGACATTATTTTAAAGCCCCAGATAAATTGCCCTTTGATAAATAACGCTCTACAATAAACGCCACGATTATTAACGGTGCAACAGATACAAGTGCTGCTGCAGATAAGCTCCACCAAGGTGTAATTGAAGAATTTAATGCTACAATTTTGACTGGCAACAACTGTACTTTTGTAAAGGTTAATATAAAAGCAAAGAAAAAATCAATCCAACCAAATATAATACAAAACAAACCTGCTACTAACATACCCGGAACTGAATTAGGGAGAACGACTTTAAAAAAAGCTTGAAATGGATTGCATCCATCAATTAAAGCTGTTTCATCAATTTCTCTGGGAACACGATTAAAAAAATCAACCATAATCCAAACAGCAATTGGCATTAATAAAACAATATAAACTAGAATTAAACCAGCGAGACTATCTAGAAGCCCTAAGGAGCTTAAAAAAATAAAAAAAGGAATTGACAATACAACAGGTGGCATAATTCTTTGGGATATAAAAAAGAACGTAATATCATTATTTTTAACAATTCCAGCTTTGAAGGTGTAACGAGATAAAGCATATGCAGCTAATGTGCCTAAAACAATGCTGATCAAACTTGCTGTTAGTGTAACAAAAATACTATTGAAATATGGTCCAATAATATTTATTCCACCTTGGGAACCGGGCTTAAATAAAACACTCCATCCATCTAAAGTTGGTTCAAACTGCAACCAAGGGATATATGTCGCTCCACCTGTCACTGAATTAAAATCCTTAAAAGAGGTTGATATGGCCCAAAGAAAAGGCGCTATAACAAAGCAAGCCCATAGTACAACAAAGAAATATTTCAAAAATGTATATAATTTAGGCATTTTATTCTCTCATCAAAACCTTCGTTAAGACTTTTACAATAATTGTCAAACTTATGATCATGATAATAAGGTACGTAAATGAGGCGGTTGCGGCGTATCCCATTTGGAATTCGCGAAGCCCTTTTATGAAAATGAAAAAGCTAGATGTTTCCGTGGACGTGCCCGGACCACCGCTTGTCAAAACAAAAACTGTATCCATAATTTTAGAAGCTTCAATAAGTCTTATTATTATTGCACCAATAGATATGGGTGCCATCAAGGGAAAAGTGACATATATAAATTTTTTAAATGGGGAGGCACCATCAACAGCTGCTGCTAAAAAAGGCTCTTTAGGTAAACTTAAAAGTCCAGCCAACATTAATAGGAACATAAACGATGTCCACTGCCAAACTTCTACTACAATAATGGAAACTTTTGCTAAACCAGGACTAGATAACCATGGAGGCTGTACTCCAAAAATACTCAGAAAATCATTTAAAGGCCCTAGTGACTCATGAAAAAAAGTTCTCCAAATAACAGTCATAATTACTGGAGTTGTCATCATAGGAATGAGAAACAAAACTCTAAAAAATCTTTTAAACTTAATGTCCTTCCAGACCATGTGGGCCAAAGCAAACCCAATTATATATTGAAGAAAAACCGTAGTTATTGCTAAAAAACTTAATCTAAAAAATGACTGCCAAAAACGAGGGTCATCAGTAAATAATCGAATATAATTTTTAAGACCTATAAAATCTAATCCAGGATTAAAACTATTCCATCCTGATAAACTTAACCTTACAGTAAAAATTATTGGAAAAATTAGTATACCAATTAAAACTATTAAACCGGGAAGTAAAAATACATATTTATGTTTAAAGTTCATTCAGTAATAAATATTTTATAAAATTAATCTTTGGGGTGATCGCTCAGTATTATGAGCGATCACTAAGTTAAATCAAATTAATAATTT
>CACDTV010000002.1 GCA_902555695.1 uncultured Alphaproteobacteria bacterium
ACCTTTAGATGTTCTTTTAGAACTTGTTCATAAAAATAAATTTGATTTAAAAAATCTACCAATACTTAGTCTTTGTAACCAATATATTGCTTTTATTGTAGATTTAAAAAAGGTTAGCATAGAGATAGCATCAGAATATTTACTAATGGCTGCTATTATGGTTTTTTTAAAATCTAAATACCTAGTTAATAAAGACAAAGAAGAGGATGTTAAAAAAGTAACAAGATTTCTTACAAATCGATTAACGATATTAGAACTTGTAAATAAAAATAGTATTAAGTTATTCGAGCTTCCTAAATTCAAACAGGAATTTTTTCCAAATACACAAAAACATAAATTAAAAATTGAAAAAAACTTTGTAATTAAAGACAAGCTCATCGATCTTTTAAAAGCTTATGCAAATATTCATAAAAGAAATCAACAATATACTTTAAAGTTTAGCTCTACTAAATTATTTACGATCAAGGATGGTCAAAACGTAATTTCTAAGGAAATTCTATCTAACCAAGATTGGTTTACATTGAAGAGTTTACTACCTGATAATTTAAAATCGGATATTTTGAATAAATCATTTTTTTCTAGCACATTTAATGCCAGCCTTCACATGGCAAAAGAAGATAAAAATGAAGAAAAAAAAATAGTAATTAAGCAATCTTTGCCATTTTCTGATATATATTTAAAAAAAGATGAGTGAAACTTCACAAAAAATTGAAGCTTTAATATTTGCATCAAGTAAGCCAGTTTCAGAGAATGAAATTAAAAAAAGACTGGATATTCATGAGGATATTTCTGAAGTCATGTCTAATTTAGAGACTGCTTATCAACATAGAGGTATAAATTTAAAAAAAATATCGAATAAGTGGATTTTCTTAACAAATACAGAAGTCAGTGAGATTTTTCATGAAAAAAAAGAAATACAAAAAAGACTTTCAAAACAAGCAATAGAGACATTAGCTATAGTTGTTTATCATCAACCTATAACAAAATCAGAAATTGAAAGCATTAGAGGAGTTGTGATAGGGCAAGGAATATTTGATCAATTAATGGAGTTTGGCTGGATAGCACCAGGAGGTCGAAAAGAAGTTCCAGGTAGGCCTATTCTTTGGGGCACTACTGAAGACTTTCTTTTACATTTTGGTTTAGGCACATTAGATAATCTTCCTGGTATAGAGGAAATGAAAAACTCTGGAATATTGGATGAAAATTTTGCTTCAATGAATATCCAAGAGGTTTCAGATGATTTAAATAAGGATGAAGCCTTCATAGATGATGACGATCAAGCAGAAACTCTCGATGAGTTTTCAAAAAGTCAATTAACGCAAAATAATGATACTTGATGTGAGAGATCTTCACCATTCTTTCGGTGAGATAAATGCTATAAATAAACTTAGTTTTTCAATAGAGCATAATTCGATTGTTTCCATTTTGGGTCCCTCCGGCTGTGGAAAAACTACTTTAATTCGATTAATAGCTGGTTTGGAAGAAATTCAAAAGGGGCAAATATCTTTTGAGGGTAAATTAGTTGCAAATGAAAAATTTAATACTCCCCCTGAGCAAAGATCAATCTCTTACGTTTTTCAAGACTTTGCATTATTTCCTCATATGAACGTAAAAGAAAATATTAGTTTTGCAGCAAGCACTAAAGTAAATAAAAAACAATTAATTGAACAAGTAATAAAATTAGCGAAAGTTGAAAATTTTCTGGATAAATATCCTCATGCTCTTAGTGGAGGAGAACAGCAAAGAGTAGCATTAGCAAGGTCAATAGCTGTTCAACCACGACTATTACTTTTAGATGAACCATTTTCTGATTTAGATACTAATTTAAAAAAGGAAATTATTGATGACACACTACACTTAATCAATAGCTTGGACTCCTCTGCTATTGTAGTAACACACAATGCAGAAGAGGCTATGTTTCTTAGCAATGTTATTATTGTAATGGAAAAGGGAAGAATAGTTCAGATAGGAAAACCTCGTGAAATTTACTTTAATCCTTCTAATGTTTATGTTGCCTCTTTGTTTGGAGAGGTAAATATTTTTAAGACAAAGATTTTAAATAATAAATGTGAAACTCCTTTAGGTATACTAGATACAAAAGACTTTAAAGATAACCAACAAGTAAATGTAGTAGTTAGACCTGAGGCTATTAAATTGAATGTTGAAAAGTCTCCTTTGACAAGTCCTAACTCAGGAGTTGTTGTTGACTCTAAATTTCTTGGAAATAGCGCCATGATTCATATGACAGTGAATGATAGCAATAATAAAAAACACCACGTACATAGCAAGTTAATTGGAGAGTTTTTACCTGCTCCTGCTAGTTCAGTTTCTTTTTCACTAGATCTAAACCACGTATTTATTTTTCCTAGATAAGACATCAATAATGTAGTAGATTACAAAAATGGGTACATTTAGCATATGGCATTGGATAATTGTTTTAATTATCGTTCTTTTATTATTTGGAAAAGGTAAAATACCATCTTTAATGGCAGATATGGCAAAAGGAATTAAGTCTTTTAAGAGCAACATGGCTGAAGATGAAAAACCTGCTAACCCAGATCAAGACAATAAAGACAATCAAAATAAGGACCAGTAATGTTTTCTTTAGGTTGGATGGAGATATCCATCATCCTAATCATAACTGTAATAGTTGTAGGACCTAAGGAAATACCAACTGTTATTAAATTTATTAAAGGAATAACCTCAGGCCTAGGAAAAATTTCTAGAGAGTTTAAATCTACTGTAAATGAGATATCTCATTTAGAGGAGGTGAAAGATATTAAAAAGGATATTTTAGATACAAAAGAGTCAATTGTAAAAGAAGGAAAAGAATTAGACGAATTTATTGAAAAAAGTAATGATGAAATAATGAAAGGTGAAAAAAATGACCGAAGTTGAAAGTTCAATGAATTTCTTCGATCATATAAAGGAATTAAGACAAAAACTAATTTATGTCATAATTTTTTTCATTATAACATTTATAGTTTCTTTTTATTTTTCTCAATCAATATTTGAATTCCTTGCTAAACCGTTAACTTCAATATTAGGAGATGGCAATGGATTAATTTATACAGCTCTTCAAGAGGCTTTTTTAACAAACGTTAAAGTTGCATTTTTTACAGCTGCTTTTATTTCATTTCCTTTTTTATCAATTCAAATTTGGTCTTTTGTATCCCCAGGATTACTTAAAAAAGAGAAACAAATTTCATTACCAACTTTAATAGCTATCCCATTTTTGTTTGTTTTAGGTGCCGCTGTTGTCTATTACGTGATATCACCCATAGCTTGGAAGTTTTTTTTAAGTTTTCAAACCTCACAAGCAGACGGTATCAATATTACTCTTCAAGCAAAAATGAATGAATATTTGTCACTTATGATGACATTTATTTTTGCTTTTGGACTTGCTTTTCAATTACCTGTTATTTTACTTTTACTTGTTAAATTTGGTGTGCTCACTATAAGTCAATTAATTTCATTTAGAAAATATGCAATTGTTTTGTCATTTGTATTTGCTGCAATAGTAACACCACCTGATCCATTTTCACAAATTTCTCTAGCGTTGCCTATAATAATTTTGTATGAAATATCTATCCTTGTATCTAAATTTATGGCTAAGCGACAGATTAATAAGGATGAGAATAATTAATAGAAATTGTTATGCATGATATTACTTTTATAAGAGAAAATCCTGATTTATTTGATGAATTTTTAAAAAAGAGATTTATTGATCCAAAATCAAATGAAATTATCTCTCTTGATAAAAAAAAAAGAGACATTTTAACTAAATCTCAAGAATTAAGAGCAGAGAGAAAGAATTTATCATCTTCTTTTGCAAATCTTAACGACAGTGATAAAGCTGATTTACAAAAAAAGGTACAATTAATTAAAAACAAGATTGATGAACTAGAAAACGATATTTCAATAATAGATGAGCAATTAAAAAATAATTTATCTAGTCTGCCAAACCTCCCACATAAAGATGTACCTGTGGGAAAAGATGAAACCTCAAACAAATTAATAAAACAAGTTGGAAAAATTCCTTCATTTAGTTTTACACCGAAATCCCACTATGAACTTGGAGAAAATTTAGAAATGATTGATTTTGAGCAAGCTGGGAAAGTATCAGGCACACGGTTTGTATATTTAAAGAAAAAGATAGCACAATTAGAAAGAGCTATAGCTAATTTTATGTTGGATAAACACACAAATGAATTTAATTATACAGAAATTAATCCACCTAACTTAGTTAGAGATGCTGCAACTTATGGAACTGGGCAATTGCCAAAATTTTCAGAAGATTTATTTAAAACTAACACAAATCATTGGTTGATACCAACTGCTGAGGTACCTTTGACTAATTTAGTATTAGATACAATCGTATCTGATAAAAATTTGCCCCTGAGGTACACAGCTTGGACACCATGTTATAGATCTGAAGCTGGAGCAGCAGGAAGAGACACAAGGGGTATGATAAGACAGCATCAATTTTCTAAAGTCGAATTAGTTAGCATAACTAAAGAGGATGAGTCGGAAAAAGAGTTGGAAAGGATGTTAAATTGTGCAACTTCTATACTAGATGATTTAAAAATTCCTTACCAAGTTATTTTATTATCTTCTGGTGATATGGGTTTTTCTGCAGAAAAAACTTATGATATTGAAGTGTGGTTACCTGGCGAGGGAAAATATAGAGAAATATCTTCCTGCAGTAATTGTAATTCTTTTCAAGCTAGGAGAATGAATGCTCGTTATAAAGACTCAGATCAAAATAAATTTGTTCACACTTTAAATGGATCTGGTCTAGCAGTAGGGAGGACATTAATAGCAATTTTGGAAAACTATCAAAATGAGGATGGTAGTATTAGTATTCCACAGGTCCTGAAACCATACATGGGGAATTTAGATAAAATCTCTAAATAATTATATTCTTACTAGAACAATAATATTTAAAAAATTGGTAAGCAGACCTACCTGTTCTATTTCCTCTTGAAAAGATCCATTTGAGTGCACTATCTTCAATGTCATTATCAAATTCTACTTTATAAAATTTACAATAATTTTTAATTATTAAGATAAAGTCTTTCTTACTTAAGTTATGAAAACTAATCCATAATCCAAATCGATCAGATAAAGATAATTTTTCTTCAATCCCCTCATCTTGAGATATAGCAGATGATCTCTCATTATCTAACATATCTCTCTTCATTAAATGCCTTCTGTTACTTGTGACATATACTAGAAATTCGTAGTTTGAGTTGTAAAAAGATCCTTCAAGAAACGATTTAAATTGAATATACCTCCTATCATTTTGTTCAAATGATAGATCGTCAATAAATATTATGATTTTTTTTTCGAACTTATAATTTAAAAAAATATTTGGTAAATCTGATAAATCTTCACTATTAATTTCTAATGTTTCAAATTTATCATATTTATGAGCATAATTTTTTAATATACCTCTTATAATACTACTTTTGCCACTTCCACGTACACCCCATAAAAGACCATGATTAAAAGCTAAACCCTCTAAAAAGTTTTTTGTATTTTCCTCTATTTTTTTTATTTGTTGATCAACACCATACAAAAGCTCTAAATCAAGGACTTTATTGAATGGTATTTTATTTAAAGAATTTTTTGATTTATTCCAACAGAGTAAATATTTATTTTTCAATTTTATGTTGACTTCATTGATGATTGTGAGATTTTAGTGCTTATTTTATTAATTTAAAGGATTTAAATCATGGAACAACTCGCAGGAATTCTACCACTTATATTAATTTTTGTCGTTTTCTACTTTTTACTTATTAGGCCCCAACAAAAGAAATTAAAAGATCACAAAAATATGATCGCAAATTTAAAAAAAGGTGATCGAGTTGTGACTCAAGGCGGAATTATAGGCAACATCCATTATGTAAATGATGATGGTACTCTCTCTGTAGAAATAGCAGATAACGTACAAGTCAAAGTAGCTAAGGGTATGATAGCTGATATAGCAGCTAAATAGCTTAATAAACTAAATTAACATAATGATTATTTTCAAACAGTGGAGATTATGGGTATCTTTATTACTGTTAATAGGAAGCTATATATTTATTAAACCTAATTTTGATAGTCAAACATCTGATAGCAAAATTAATTTTGGATTAGATATTCAGGGAGGGTTTTCATATTTACTAGAATTGAATGAGGAAGAATATCTCAACAATCTTTTAGTTAAAACATCTCAATATATTGAAAATACTTATTCTATTTCATCCGATATAGATAATGGAGAAATTGTAATATCTAAAAACCAAAATTTAGATGCTCTTACAAATATTGTTATACAAAATTTAGGTTTAGAAATTAATGAAAAATCAGATAAGGAAAATAGTTATATTTTTTCTAAACAAAGTTTTAATAAATCATTGTCAGATATGACCTTAAATGCAGTCGAAATTGTAAGGTCAAGAGTTGATTTTCTTGGTAATAAAGAATTATCTATACAAAAAGTAGGATTAAATAAAATTTTATTAGAAATACCTGGTGATTTGGATAATAACGTTAAAGAAGTAATCTCTAAAACAGCTAAATTAACATTGCACCTAGAAAAAAATAATATAGTTGGTTCTAAGACTTTTATAAATGAAGAAACTGGTGAACAAGTTAGAGTTCAAGAAATTCCAAATATAACTGGTGACTTTATTCAAGATGCGTCACTTCAATATAATCAAAATGAACCAGTTGTTGCTTTTTCTTTTAATAAAGAAGGTTCAGATCTTTTTGCGAAAATGACCTCTGAAAATGTTGGTTCTAGATTTGCAATAGTTCTTGACGGTTCTTTAATTACTGCTCCCGTTATAAGAGAGTCAATTACTGGCGGTAGTGGTCAAATATCTGGAGGTTTTACAAATGAAACTGCTAATAATCTTGCAATCATTTTAAAGTCTGGATCTTTACCAACCCAAATAAAAATAATTCAAGAAAAACAAATAGGCCCGACTCTTGGACAAGAAGGTGTAGAGAAAGGAGTTATAGCATCAATAATAGCTCTTATAGCTATTACTCTTTTTATGATTATTTATTATAAAATTTCAGGATTTTTTACAGTTATCACAATCATTAGTTGTCTGTCTTTACTTTTTGCAATGATGTCCTTATTAAACACAACATTAACTCTACCTGGTGTTATTGGAATAGTATTAACAATAGGGATGTGTGTAGATGCAAATGTTTTAATTTTTGAAAGAATTCGAGAAAATTTTAAACATAATATCGAAGATCCTAAAAATCATGGTTTCAATTCTGCTTATGTAACTATTCTTGACTCTAATTTAACAACATTATTCGCAGCTATTTTTTTATTTGCTTTTGGTTTTGGACCTATTAGAGGTTTCTCAATTTCATTAATTATTGGAATTATATCCTCTCTAATAGTTACTTACATAATACTTAAATTATTTATTAATATAACTTCAATAAAATACCTTGGACTTCAAAGATGATTAATTTTTACTCTTTTAAAAATAAATCTTATTTAGTCTCACTTACTCTAATAATACTAACAATTATAATTATTTTTTTTAAAGGATTGAATTTAGGAATTGATTTCAAAGGTGGATTGAACTTTGAGATAAAATCAAACTTAACAACTAATCAGCTTAATGAATACTTTGATTTTATAGACACTGACAGAGAAGTCTTAATTAAAAGAGAGGTTGGCAGTGATGTTTTCAGTATCAGAATAGAGTCAGGTGATAATAATCCTGTTTTTATTGAAGAAATAAAAAATATAATTGATCAAAACCCTGATATTGAAATATTACTCTCTGAGTATATAGAACCAACTTTTAGTGAAGAACTTATAAAAAATTCTATTTATGCTTTAGCATCTTCTTTGTTGGTAATAGCTGTTTATGTTTGGATAAGGTTTGATTGGCAGTTTGCAGCATCAGGTATATTCGCATTATTACATGACGTTTTTGTAGCTATAGGCTTTATGTCATTATTTAATATTGAATTTAATTTAACGATGATCGCAGCTTTGCTACTAATTGCAGGTTACAGCATAAACGATACTATAGTTTTATTTGATCGACTTAGAAGTTTAACTTCAAACGAGGAAAATAAAGATAATTTTGAAACTAATGTTAACAACTCAATTAAATTAAATCTTCGAAGAACTATATTGACAAGTTTCACAACTATTTTGGCATTATTATGTCTAGTTTTTCTTGCACCTGTCAATTTAACTGAAATGCCAATAGTTTTTATTTTTGGAGTTTTGATTGGAACTTTTTCTTCTTTATTTCTGGTGCTTGGAATAGTGGGGGATTTGAATTATGAAGCAGTGCTTAAAGCAAGAGACTCTTGATATTTTCTTAAATAAATACCTGTTTGATTATTTTTATTCTTAATTAGTTCCTTTGGTTTACCTTCAAATAAAATATTCCCACCTTTTTCTCCACCCTCAGGTCCTAAATCTATAATCCAATCACTCGTGTTAATAACATCTAAGTTGTGTTCTATTACAATTACAGTATTTCCGTAAGACACTAATTTATGAAGTATTTCTAAAAGTTTCTTTATATCATCAAAGTGAAGTCCAGTTGTAGGTTCGTCTAAAATATAAAGTGTTTTTCCAGTTTGACGTTTTGATAATTCTTTAGAAAGTTTAATCCTTTGAGCCTCTCCACCGGATAGTGTTGTTGCTGATTGACCAATAGAAATATACCCTAGACCAACATCTTTTAGTGTTTTAAGTTTTGAATATACTTGTGGATTATTAATAAAAAATTCTTCAGCATCATCTACTGTCATTGATAAAATATCATTAATATTTTTTTTATTATATTGTATGCTTAATGTTTCCTTGTTATATCTTTTTCCATTACAAACTTCGCATTTAACATATACGGGTGCTAAAAAATGCATTTCAATTTTTTTTAATCCATCACCCTCACAACTCTCACACCTACCTCCTTTAACATTAAATGAAAATCTGCCAGGTTTAAAACCTTTAACTTTAGCCTCTGGTAAATTTGCAAACCATTCTCTTATTGGTGTAAAAAGCCCAACATAAGTAGCTGGGTTCGATCTAGGTGTTCTTCCAATCGGTGATTGATCGATATTTATAACTTTATCAATATTTTCTATACCTTTAATGTCCTCATAAGGGAGTGTTTTTATAATTTTTTCATAAATTCTGTTATTAGTAGCTCCATACAAAGTCTCATTAATTAATGTTGACTTTCCACTTCCAGAAACACCAGTAATAGTTATAAACTTACTTAAGGGAAATTTTACACTCACATCTTTTAAATTATTCCCATTTGCCTTTTTAATTTCAATAAATTGTTTTGATGGCTTTTTATTAAGAGTTGGTGGATACCTATCAATTAAACCCCTTATATAGCTACTAGTTAAACTATCTTTACTATTTAGTATTTTGTTGAATTCTCCGTTAGCTACAATAGATCCACCATTGATACCCGCATGCTTACCGATATCAACTACATAATCTGCCTCTCTTATAATATCCTCATCATGCTCAACGACTATTATTGTGTTACCTAAATCTCTTAAATTCTTAAGAGTATTTATAAGTTTTTGATTATCTCTTTGATGAAGTCCTATTGAAGGTTCATCTAATACATATGTAACTCCAGTTAAACCAGACCCAATTTGACTTGCTAATCGAATTCTTTGAGACTCTCCACCAGATAGAGTAGAACTTTTTCTTGATAAACTTAGGTAATTCAAACCAACTTCATTTAAAAAATTTAATCTAGAAAAGATTTCTTTTTTTAATGGAGCTGCTATTAGTTTTTCCTGATCATTTAATTCATTTTCAAATTCATTAATCCACTTTAAAGAATTAGCTATGCTTAGAGAAGTAAAGTCTGAAATAGTTATGTTATTAATCTTAACACATAGTGCTTTTTCATTAAGTCTTTTTCCATTACAGTCATTACAAGTTTTTGAGTTTCTAAATTTTTCAAGCTCCCATTGCCTCCACCAACTTGAAGAGCCATCATAGATATCGTCCATAATATTTATTAAACCATCAAATTGTCTTCCACCAAAAAGAACCTCATTTTGAAAAGATTTAGGTATTTTTGACCAAATAACATTTTCTAATTTTTTTGCATTAAACATTTTTTTTAGCTTTGGAAATATTCTTGATTTTGATCTTTCTGACCAAAAATTTATAGCTCCATCATTAAATGATAAATTTTTATCTGGTATCAATATATCTTCATCAAAGGTATCTATCTCACCAAGACCGTCACATGTTTTACAAGCTCCATATGGATTATTAAAACTAAATAATCTGGGTTCTATCTCATCAATACTAAATCCGCTTACGGGACACATGAATTTATCAGACAATGTAATTATTTCATTATCATCAATATTAAATACCTCTACACTTCCTTCACTTTCTTTTAAACTAATTTCAATACTATTTGCTAATCTATCTCTATTATCTTTTGACGGTATTATTCTATCAATTACAACACTTATAGAATGTTTAAAATTTTTGCTTAATTCAGGTAGATCTTCTTTTTGATAAAGTTTGTTATTAATCAAAAATCTCTCGTAACCTTTTTTAAAATACTCTTCAAAGAGTTTTTTATACTCTCCTTTTCTCCCTTTAATTAATGGAGACATAATCATTATTTTTTTTGAATTAAATTTTAAATTAACTTCATCTATCATTTCTGAGCTAGTTAAGCCTTTGATTGGTTTTCCAGTTGCGGGTGAGTAGGGTACACCAACTCTTGAGAATAGAACTCTTAGATAATCATAAATTTCAGTTACTGTTCCTACAGTTGATCTAGGGTTTTTGGAAGTTGTTTTTTGATCAATTGAAATAGCTGGAGATAAACCTTCTATTTTATCAACCTTGGGTTTATCCATCATATCTAAAAACTGACGGGCATAAGCACTTAGTGATTCGATATACTTTCTCTGTCCTTCTGCATAAATTGTATCGAAGGCTAATGTTGATTTGCCAGACCCACTCACACCAGTTATTACAACGAGTTTGTTTTTTGGTAAATATAAATTTATATTTTTTAAATTATGTTCATGGGCATTATGAACAATAATGTGAGTAAGTGGTGAATGTTTATCCATTAAATTAGATATCAATTAAAGGGCTTTTAATATATATTAATATTACCTTTTAATAAAAATATTCATGGCTGGATCAGTAAATAAAGTAATTCTTCTAGGTAACTTAGGTAAAGATCCTGATATTAGAGCTACAACAGCTGGATCGAGACTTGCGAGTTTTTCAATCGCTACCTCTACGAAATACCGAAACAAAGATACTCAACAGTTAGAGGATAAGACTGAATGGCACAGAATTGTTGTTTTTAATGATAAGTTAGCTGATATTTGTGAAAAATATTTAAGGAAAGGTTCAAAGGTATACATAGAAGGTCAACTTCAAACAAGGAAATGGACTGATAATAATGGTGTTGATAAATACACCACTGAAGTAGTTATTCCAAATTATTCTGGAGTATTAACGATGTTAGATACTCGTTCTCAATCATCTGTTAGTGATGAAAATAATACTAATCAATTAGACTCAGCAGCAGATGAAGCAATGGGTGGTTCAGAAACATCTACAGCTGAACAACTCGATGATGACATTCCTTTTTAATAAAATCATTGGCTAAAAAGAAAAAAACTAAAGCAAAACAGTTAGATGTTTTGGATACTAAAATATATCCAAACATAGATATTACAGATGAATTAGAAAAAAGTTATTTAGATTATGCTATGAGTGTCATAGTCTCTAGAGCTTTACCTGACGTTAGGGATGGATTAAAACCAGTTCACAGAAGAATACTTTACTCTATGTATGAGTCTTCGTATCATCACAACAAACCTTATAAAAAATCTGCTAGAATAGTTGGAGATGTGATGGGTAAATATCACCCTCATGGTGACTCTGCAATATATGAGTCTATGGTTAGAATGGCACAAGATTTTACAATGCGCCTCCCCTTAATAGATGGCCAGGGAAATTATGGTTCTATGGACGGAGATCCTGCTGCAGCTATGCGTTACACCGAAGCTAGATTAGATAAAATCTCATCTTTTATGTTAGAAGAATTAGAGTATGAAACAGTTCAACTTAGAGCAAATTACGATGAGACATTAACAGAACCAAAAGTTTTACCATCAAGATTTCCAAATATTTTTGTAAATGGTGCCAGTGGTATTGCAGTAGGAATGGCAACAAATATTCCTCCTCATAATCTTGGTGAAATTATAGACGCTACTTTACTCCTAGTAGATGAACCAGATACAACTTCTAAACAACTTCATAAGATCGTTAAAGGGCCAGATTTTCCAACTGGAGGAATTATATCTGGCACTGCTGGTCTAAGCTCAATGTATGAAACAGGTAGGGGAAGCGTTACAGTCTTATCTAAACTTCATGAAGAAAAAATTAAAAGTAGAAATGCAATTATAATTACAGAAATTCCTTACTTGCAAAATAAGTCAAAACTTTTAGAGCGTATTGCTGATGTAGTTAACAATAAAACGATAGAGGGTATTAACGATATTCGAGATGAGTCGAATAAAGAGGGCGTTAGAATTGTAGTTGAATTAAAATCATCTGCTGTGCCTGAAATAATAAAAAATCAGCTATTTCAATACACTCCCTTAAAAACCTCATTCAGCAGTAATATGCTTGCATTAAAAGAAACAAAGCCTTTAACACTTAATTTAAAAGATGGCCTCACTTATTTTATTAATTTTAGAAAAGATGTTATTACTAAAAGGACTGTATATAAACTTAACAAAGCAAGAGAAAAAGCTAATATTTTAATTGGATTATCAATTGCTGTTAATAATATTGATTCAGTAATTAACCTTATTAAAAAATCTAAAACTCCATCAGAGGCTAAAGAAAAATTATTATCAACAAAATGGACAGTAAAATCTAATGTTACTCAATACATAAAGTTAATAAACCCTTCTTTTCAGCTATCAGGATCTAAGATACTGTTAGATGAGGAACAAGCTAAGGCTATTCTTGAATTAAGACTTCAAAAGTTAACAGCTTTAGAAAGAGACGATTTATTTAATAATTTAAAATCACTTGTAGAAGACATAAATACATATCTCAAAATATTAAATTCAGATAAGCAATTATTAAAAGTATTAAAAAGTGAATTGACAGAAATAAAAGATAATTTTTCTACAGATCGAAAAACTGAAATTCAAAAACATGATATTGAAGACATAGATACAGAAGATCTAATAATCGAAGAAGATGTTGTAGTCACAGTTTCACATCAAGGTTACATAAAAAGAGTTTTAAAATCCTCTTACAAAGTTCAAAAAAGAGGTGGTAAAGGTAAAAAAGCTATGACTACACGAGATGAAGATTTTCTTGAACAAGTATTTGCAGCCACTACTCGTGATACAATATTATTTTTTACTTCAGTTGGAAAAGTTTATTCTATGAAAGCCTATGAATTACCTGCTGGCACACCTACATCGAGGGGAAAAGCAATAGTTAATCTTATTCCAATAACAAAAAACGAAAAAATTTCTTCTATTCTTACATTACCAAAAGATATTGATGATTTTGAGAATTATAATTTAGTTTTTGCTACTAGCCTTGGGAACATAAGAAAAAATAAACTAAAAGATGTTGCAATGAGTGGTTCAAGAAAATTATCTAGAAAAGGCAAGACTGCCATTAAACTTAAAACAGGAGATAGGTTAATTGGTGTAATTTCTGTTATAGAAAATGATGATGTACAGCTTGCAACAACAAATGGTAAATCAATCAGATTTGCTACAAAAGATTTAAGAGAGTTTTCAGGATTAGGCTCTGCTGGTGTAAGGGGGATTAAACTAGCTAAAGATGATAAAGTTGTATCTGTATGCAGTTTACTTCATAATAAAATATCTATAGATGTCAGAGAGTCCTATTTAAAAGCAAAAAATGAGGCTAAAAAATATATATCAAAAATAAACAATAAATTTAAAGAACTTGCAAGTACAGAAGAATATCTCTTATCAATTACCGAAAATGGTTATGGTAAGTTAAGTTCTGCTTATGAATACAGAATTACTAATAGAGGTGGATCGGGAGTTACTAATATTACTGTTACCCCTAAAAATGGAAGAGTTATTCAATCATTAAAAGTAAATTTGGATGATAATATAGCTTTAATTTCAGATACTGGTAAATTATTAAGGTGTAATGTTGGAGATAACATCAGAGTAGTTGGAAGAGTTTCCCAAGGTGTCTCTGTATTTAAAGTAGATGCAAATGAAAAAATTGTCTCTGTAGCAAGGTTAGAAGATTAAAATGTCAAAAATTGGTATATATCCCGGTTCATTCGATCCGATCACTTATGGACATCTCGATATTATTCAAAGGAGTTTAAGTGTAGTTGATGAATTAGTTATAGCTGTTTCAAATAATAAGTCTAAAAATCACCTAATCTCTATTGATGATAGATTAAATTTAATAAATCAATCAATTTTATCTCTTCCAGAGGAAGATTTATCAAAAATTAAAGTAGAAAAATTTGATAATTTACTAGTACACTATGTAAAATCAAAAAATGCTTCATTAATTATTCGAGGTTTAAGAGCTGTTTCAGATTTTGAGTATGAATTTTTAATGACTGGTATGAATAGATCAATCGATAAAGATATTGAAACTATTTTTTTAATGTCTTCAGAAAAATATCATTTTATATCATCAAGATTTATAAAAGAGATACACAAGTTGGGTGGGGATATTTCCAAAAGTGTACCAAAACCAGTCCTTGATTTCTTGGCAAAAATTTGAAATGTTCACAATTATTCTACACGGGCCCATAGCTCAGCCGGTAGAGCACCTGACTTTTAATCAGGGTGTCGCAGGTTCGAATCCTGCTGGGCTCACCACTTAAAACTATGATTAAAGTTTATTTAGCTGGAGAAATTCACACTAATTGGCGTGAAGATTTAATTCAATTGTGTAATTCTGCTAATTTGAAAACTCAATTTTTTTCTCCTGTCACCAATCATGAAAATTCTGATAATTGTGGCGTAGAAATATTAGGACCTGAAGATAAAAATTTTTGGAAAGATAATAAAGGTGCCAATATTAATTCTATTCGTACAAAAAAAGCTATAAAAGATAGTGATGTAGTAGTTGTAAAATTTGGCGAAAAATACAAACAATGGAATGCTGCTTTTGATGCTGGATATGCTTCGGCTCTAAACAAATCTATTATTATTATACATAGTGATGATCATCAACATGCTTTAAAAGAGGTAGATGCAGCAGCTTCTGCTGTAGTGTCTAATAATGAACAAGTAGTTCGTATTTTAAAATATGTCCAAGATGGATCTCTTGAAAAATAAATATGTAAATATAATAAATCGACCAACTGTTTATTTATGGTTATAATCTGAAATATGCTTGATAAAAGAAAATTTTATATAAATGGTGAATGGGTATCTCCATCAAAAAACTCAGATTTTAATGTAATTAATCCAGCCACAGAAGAACCTTATGTAACTATATCTTTAGGTAATGAAGATGACACTAACAAGGCTGTAGTGGCAGCTAAAAATGCTTTTACGACATGGAAAAATACCTCTGTAGAGGAAAGAATAACTTTACTTGAAAAGCTATTAAATATTTATAAGAGAAGATTTGATGAGATGACCCAAGCCATTTCAACTGAACTTGGTGCCCCATTAGATTGGGCTTCATCTGCACAAACAGCCTCTGGAGAGTCACATATTGAAGATTTTATATTGAGATTAAAAAAATTTGAATTTGAAACAAAATTTGATGAAAATTCTAATAATTATATAGTTTATGAACCTATTGGTGTGTGTGGTCTTATCACACCATGGAATTGGCCTATTAACCAAATAGCTCTTAAAGTAATACCGGCTTTTGCCACTGGCTGTACCATGATTTTAAAACCATCTGAAATGGCACCTTTGTCTGGTTTGTTATTTGCTGAAATGATACATGAAGCAGGTTTTCCTGCAGGTGTTTTTAATTTAGTTAATGGAGATGGAGCAGGCGTTGGATCTCAAATATCCAGTCATCCTGACATTGACATGGTTTCTTTTACTGGTTCAACTAGAGCAGGTAAATTAATTTCAAAAAGTGCAGCTGATACAATTAAAAGAGTTTGTTTAGAGCTTGGTGGTAAGGGAGGTAATATTGTTTTTGCTGATGCATATCCCAATGCTGTTAGAGATGGTGTAAGGAATATAATGAGTAATTCTGGTCAATCATGTGATGCACCTACACGAATGTTAGTTGAAAAATCAATATATGAAAAAGCTGTTGAGGAAGCTGCAGATGAGGCTAAAAAGATAGGCGTAGATTTACCATCTAAATCAGGAGATCATATAGGACCTGTAATTAATAAATCTCAATTTGAGAAAATACAGTCGTTAATTCAAAGTGGTATTGACGAGGGTGCAACACTTGTAGCTGGTGGAACGGGTAGACCATCAAATCTTGAAAAAGGTTATTATGTAAAACCAACTGTATTCACAAATGTTAGTAATGATATGAGAATAGCTAAAGAGGAAATATTTGGTCCAGTGCTATCCATTATTCCTTTTGAGTCTGAAGAAGAGGCAATTTCGATAACTAATGATACACCATATGGATTAGGTAATTTTTTACAAACTGAGAATAAAGAAAGAGCCAGAAGAGTTTCAAAACAATTAAGGGCTGGTGTAGTTCAAATCAATGGAAATGCTCCTGACGCTGGAACACCTTTTGGAGGCTACAACCAATCTGGTAATGGACGAGAGGGTGGAACGTGGGGTCTGCATGAATATTTGGAAGTTAAAGCAATTAGTGGTTGGAAATAGATGATAGGATTTGTCATGGTTGGAACAAACGATCTTGATAAAGCTACTGGGTTTTATGATACCCTTCTTGATATTATTGATTTAAAGAGAATTGAAAAAACTGATACTTATGGCTCCTATGCCCCTAAATCAAATCCTGAAGCAGTAGAATTTTATGTTACAACTCCTTTCAATGAAGAAAAAGCAACAGTTGGTAACGGAACTCAAATTTCTTTTTATATAAATAATAAAGAAGCTGTCGATTTATTTCATTCTACTGCAATAAGCTTAGGTGCAAAAGATGAAGGCGCCCCAGGTGAGAGATATGAAGGTGAGTATTATTCTTATATCAGAGATTTAGATGGCAACAAAATTTGTGGTTACACTTACCTTAATAAATAGAGATTTATTTTATTTTTATGTCTTATTCTGATATTGAAAATAAATTGAACTCAGGAAAAATTATTATTCTTGATGGTGGGATGGGCGCTGAACTAGAAAAACTTGGAGCATCTATGGATAATAATCTTTGGTCTGGCAGATGTTCTGTAGATAATCCTGAAATCGTGTACAAAGCCCATCAAAATTTTATTCAATCAGGCTCAGATATAATTACTACTAATACTTACGCTAGTACTCCAATTTCAATGAAAGAATATGGCTATGAAAACCATATCGAAGAATGGAATAAAGCAAGTGTAAAAATAGCTAAAAATGTTATTGATAATTCTAATTCTAATGTATGTGTAGCTGGTTCAGTTTCTACATATGGTAGTTGGGATAGAATTGAACCAAAATTCTTAAAACCAGGTTTTTTAAAACAATTAAGTATTTTATCTGAAGCAGGTGTTGATTTAATTATCCTTGAAGCAATGACTTCATCGACAAGAACTATAGAGGCATTATTAGATTGTTCTAATGAATTTGATATATCAGTATGGCTCTCAATATCATGTGCATTGGATAGAGAAAGAGATAAACTTATGCTTGGATATCAAGAAAGTATAAGTAATTCTGAGGCATTTTTTTACGATGATTTTGAAAATTCAATTAATAAATTTAAAAAAATTCATGATGGTCCTATATTAATAGCTCATTCAGATATAAAGGTGATAAATCAAGGAATTCAAATAATTAAAAGTAATTACAATGGTATTATTGGGGCATATCCGAATAACGGTTTTTTTAAAAAACCACATTGGAATGTGGTAGAGAGTATTTCTCCACAAGAGTATTATAAAGAAGCTAAATTATGGGTTGAAAGTGGAGCGCAAATTATAGGTGGTTGCTGTGGAGTCAGCCCTAGTCATATTAAAGCATTATCAGTTTTAAAGAATTAATGTTTAAGCAAATTCTGTTTCTTTGTAAGAAGATGTATCTTCCATTAACAATCTAGTATCAATATTTATACCTAAACCTTCATTGTCCTCTATTTTGACAAATCCATCTTTTATTTCATAGTTTTGATTACTAAATTTTAATGAGTATGGAATATATTCAGGAAAAAATTCTGCCATCTCCGTATTTGCAAAACTCATACATACATGTACCATCGCGGATGCTGCAATTGACATAGAATTCCAACAATGAGGAGAAACCGCAACTTTTTTTTCATGAGATAATTTGATTATTTTTATCATATCAATAATTCCTCCAACACCTGAAATATCTGGATTAAAAATATCTACTGCATCCAAAGCTAAAGTTTCAATAAAATGATTTAATCCACATTGCTTTTCACCTGAAACTATTCTCAAACCTGTTTTCTCTCTAATATCTTTAAGTGATCTTGTTGCTTCACCATCAACTGGCTCTTCAAACCAATAAGGTCTAAATTTCTGAACAAGTGAAGCTAGTTTTAATGATACATTTGTATCTTTAGGGCAGGCTAGATCTAACATAAGAGGTATTTTATATCCTAAAACATCTCTTATTTTTGAAACACATGTTGCTGCTTGCTCGGCAGTTCTGTTTTGAAGTGGATATATTTTAATTCCTCCATAACCATTGCTTAGTGTTTCTAAACACCTTGATGATAACATTTCATCATTTTTAAAATCCTTACTCCATATTGTTGCATAAACAGGGACTTTTTCTCTATAATCCTTTGATAATATTTTATAAAGAGGTTTTTTTTCTTTCTTCCCCTCTATATCCCAAAGACTCATTTCTATAGCACTTGTTGCAGCGGAAAAGTCAATTCCACGATGTCCATCAGCTATTAAATTTGACTCTGTATAAAATCTATCTGGTGTTATGTCTTTTAATTGAGATAAAGAGCTCATTAAATCATGAATAATTTTTACAATTCCTTTTTCTCTTGCAGGTAATGAAAAAGCCTCACCCCAGCCCTCAAAACCATCAGAGTTAGTTAATTTTAAAAATATAAATGGTTTTATTTGTGACCATCCATCCTCAGTTAGTTTTGACTTGGTTATCCACGTCTCAACTTTTTTTATGAATGTCATTCTTTAAAATTTTTCAATTAATTTCTTTAAATGATTATCACTTACACCACAACATCCACCAATGATTTGTATTTGATCATCGATAAATTCTAGGCAAGAATTTGCAAATTCATCTTCGTTACATGTAGCTATAGCTTCATGTGTGCTTGTATCAAATTTATGTATTTCTGGATAAAACATCATAGGGCCGCTCCAATGATCTTTTATAATTTTCAAGCCACCATAGCTATCTTGAAACCACGTGTGCATAATACCATAAACATCTCCACCAATATTTGTTAATGTTTTTATAATATCTTCAAATAAAATTATATCATCTTCAGGTAAAAATTTTGGTTGTTCTTGATATATTTTTTCATCATAAATTAGTGATTTCTCTTTTTCAGCTCTAAAATTTCTTCCAACTATCGTGTTATCATATTTACTTACACAACAACTTAATCCAACCCATACAGGTAAACCAGTTTGCATAGCAGCATTCAATAATAATTGAGAATGGTCTTTGTCTAATAACATTTCTAATATTAAAATATCTACACCAGAATTTTTTAGTGTGTTAGCTGCCTCTATATAATTCTCTTCTTCTTGTTTTAATGACGGAATAAATCTTGGATCAGGTACAAATTCATTTTCCTTTAAAGCAAAAAAATTAGAGAGACTTCCAGCTATAGCAACCTGATTTTCCTTATTACAGTTTTTTAATGCTTTTCTTGCTAATTCGACAGATCTAGTTAAAAATTCTATAGTTTCTTTTTCACGATTTAAACTTTGTAAAACATGTCTATTGGTTGCAAAAGTGTTAGCGGTAATGATATCACATCCAGCATTGATGAAGTTTTCATGAACTTTTACAACAATATCAGGAGATGTAATTGTTGATAATGCTGCAAAAGCAGGGCTCATATCTCCACCTAATTTAGCAATCTCAGAACCATTTCCACCATCGAGGAAAATTTTTGAATTGTTATTTAATTTTTCTTTAAAAATCATGATTTTTTTGTGTTTGGCGCTAGTACTACTGCTAAAATTCCACCAAGTACAATCATTGAACTTCCTATTATTTCTCGCCAGCCAAAAGGCTCATCTGTCAAAATACTAGAACTAGTCACACCAACAAGTATTTCTGATAAAAAAAGAATGGAACACAAACCTGCACCTAATTTGCTAGGAGACCAGAATATTACTATACCTGTGGGTATAAAATAAAAAACAGATATAAAGAAAAGAAATGAAGACATTGCAACGAAAGATTCCATTGTAGGCATAGGTCCTAAATAATCTTTTAAAAAGAAGCCAGCGACAATGTTAAATAAAGTTCCATAAAAAAAGAAAGAAAAAATAGTTGGAAATACACCATCTGTCTTTGCGATTTCTAATTTTATCATCCCTCCAGCAAATAATGCCCCTCCTGCAAAAGCTAACCAATCACCAGCATTCTCTGGTAAAGGGATTATTGTTTGCTTACTAAATACTACCCATAGCCCCCCCAAAGCTAAACCAAGTGTTAAAGCTCTTTCTATCCCAGGTCTTTTTTTTAAAAATAAAATTTCAAAAATAGTAGTCCATATTGGTGTCATGTAAAAAAGTATTAATGCTCGAACTACATCAGTTAAAAGAAAACTCAACGCATAACAAATAAAACCACCCCCGCAAAGTAAGCCTGTTATCGGTAGCTCTAAACCAAAAGTTCTTCCATTAATTTTACGCCACACTGCAATTGGAGATAAAATTAAAACTCCAATAATCATTTGTGAGATGGTTCCCCAACCACCAGTAAGACCACCATCTTCTAATATTCTTTGTGGTAACCAATATATTCCCCATGATCCAGCTGATATAGCAAGGGCAGCTGCTATTTTATAATGATGAGGGTGCCTCATTATAATTAATCTAACAGAGGTTTAAACTTACTAAAGTTAAATATTTCCTCATATTTTTTTGCAAAAGCAAATAATTGTAAATCATTTTTCCTTTTTCCAATTATCTGCATACCCATTGGCATACCAAGTTCATCAAATCCGACAGGGATAGTAAATGTCGGTAATTCAAGAAGACTGGATAATATAAAAATTTCTAACCAACGGTGGTAAGTATCTAACTCAAAAGAATTTATTTTTTCAGGAAACTGTTGATTTTTATCAAATGGAAATAGTTGTGCAGAGGGTAAAGCTAGAAAATCAAAGTTTTTAAAAATATTTTCAATTTGTTCTAAACACCTTTTTTTTTGTTTATAAGCACTATCTAAGTCTTCATCTTTTATATTTTTTCCTTGATTGAACTCCCATATAGCTTGGTAAGTCATTGTATTAATATCATTTATATTCATTGCTAAAGTATCATCGTAAATACTTTTTGATCTAAACGTAATCCAGCTATTCCATAGAGCTATATTATCTAAATCTGGTTTTAATCTTTCAATTTTTATATTCAAGTTTTCTAATTTTTTAAGTTGAGACTCACACATATCTAAAATTTTTGTTTCAATTTTATAATTGTTATTCATATTAGATAACCAACCTATTTTGATATTGGTTAAATCTTCATCTTTTATTTTTTGATTTTTAAAAAGTTCTTTTAAATCAAATGAGTAGTTATCCCTTGTATCACTTCCAATCATTTCATCTAATAAAAATGCCATATCACTTGGTGATTTTGCTAAACAACCAGGTGTTGTGAGTATGGGAATTTTTGATAATTGGTTCCCTCTATCTACTGAAATTAAGCCAGGTGTAGGTCTGTATCCATAAATATTTGCATATGCTGCTGGTCCTCTGCATGACCCCATTTGATCAGTGCCGTCTGCAAATGGTATCAGTCCTGCGGCTACAGCTGTGCTGGCTCCTCCACTTGATCCTGCTGCAGATTTTGAGTTATCATAATAATTAGAAGTTGGGCCAAACAATCTGTTTATTGTATGTCCACCAACACCTAATTCCGCTGTGTTAGTTTTTCCAATTATAATAGCTCCGCTTTTAATTAGACGTTCTACAAATAATGAATTTTTTTTAGGAAAATAATCTTTTGTTCCAGGATAGCCATATGTTGTTTTAATGCCAACTACATCACTTAAGTCTTTAATAGCTATAGGAATTCCATTTAAAGTCTTCTCAGATTGAGTTGAATTATCTTTATTTGTAGCTTCTTTTATAAGATCCCCTCTATCCTTGAGAAGCACTATTGCATTTAAATCTGGATTAAATTTTTCAATTCTATCCAAATAGTATTCCATTACCTCTTTGATAGATATTTGACGCTGGTGAATGCTTTGTATTATTTTTTCAACAGATTGATCCTCAAGCATAGAGGCTTAGCGAGCTTGTTTTATACTTTGAGTAACAATTTCTTTCATTTGCAACAATGATGCTTCTTTTGGATTTGTTGCATAGGCTTGATCCTGCATTGCTTTTTTTGCTATCCTTTCAGCACAGTCTTCGGGAACATCAATCTCACTTAAACTTTTAGGGATACTTAATCTATCTAGTAACATTTCGATATTTTGAGTAAATTCATTTACTGTATGACTTTCAAATTGCATAGCCTCTGACATTCTTTGAACTTTTTCATCCATACCTGGTAAATTGAAATGAAGAACAGGCGGTAAAACAATAGCATTCGTCAAACCATGATGAGTATTAAATTCTGCTCCAACCATGTGCGATATAGAATGAACATTACCTAACCCCTTTAAAAAGGATATTCCTCCCAAGTATGACCCTATAATCATCCCACCTCTTGCCAACAAATTATTTGGTTCTTCTACCGCTAAAACAAGAGATTTTGAAATTAAATTAAGACTTTCCAAAGCAGCTCCATCACAAAGTGGATGAAAACCTGGCACACAGTATCCTTCGATACTATGTACAAGCGCATCGACACCTGTCCACGCTGTTAATTTTGGAGGCAATTCTAATGTTAACTCTGGATCTACTAGTGTAAATATAGGCCTTACATCTGGATGCCATATGCAAAATTTCATTCCTTTTTCTAAATGTGTAACCATTGCTGTTATTTCTGTTTCAGCTCCAGTTCCTGCAGTCGTAGGTATGGTTATTATTTTTGGAAATGCATTTTCTTTTGTTATCTTTGGAACAGGTTGTTCAAACTCAAAATCCCATAATGGGGTTTCACTATTAACGGTTAAACATATGGATTTACCACCATCCATTGCACTTCCACCACCAATAGCTATGATTGAGTCGTGACTTCCATTTTTAAATTGGTCACATCCTTTGGATATCTCGTCATCTCGTGGGTTAGGAGATATATTATAAAATAAATCTGATTTAATATTATTTTTAGACAATAATTCTATTAACTTTTTAATAAAAGGAAGATCCTTACTACCACTATCTGTTACAATAAGAGGATTTTTAATAT
The DNA here is from genome assembly GCA_902555695.1 of uncultured Alphaproteobacteria bacterium. GTDB lineage: Bacteria > Pseudomonadota > Alphaproteobacteria > HIMB59 > HIMB59 > HIMB59. The sequence goes on from CACDTV010000002.1 coordinate 23,688, forward strand.
CAAATTCCTCACAAAATTTTCCAATTTCATTAAATCTTCCTGGTCCATAATACGTGGTTGTCGGAAACGTCCAGTCTTGATTAGAGAGAATATCTTTTTCATTTAGTTTAAAGTTTTTCATTTAAGATAATAAAGTTTATAACAAGTTAATAGTGATATGAAATGATTAATTTTATCAATAATCAAAAAAATACATTTCTTGCAATCTTTGCAATGGTTATTGGAGTAATATTCATAGATATACACGGATTGATTGTAAAATATTTAGGAGGTGAATATTCAACAATTCAATTAGCTCTTTTTAGAAATACTTTTGCAATAATTCCTCTCATACTTTTACTAATTTATAATAAAGAAAGTTCAGATCTTTTTAAAAATTTAAATAAAAAATTTATTTTATTTTGTTTTATAAGAGGTTCTTGTTTTTTGGCTATTAATATTTTGTATTACATTGCTATAAATAATATGGAATTTGCTACAGCATCTACATTAACTTTTTCCTCTACATTTTTTATAGTAATTTTATCAATTTTCTTTTTGGGAGATAGAGTGGGTATATATAGATGGTCAGCAGTTATAATTGGCTTTGTTGGAGTAGTAATGATTATGAAACCTAATAGTAGTATTTTTTCCTATTATTCTATTTTACCAATACTAGTTGCTTTCTTATGGGCTGTCCAAGTGATAGTACTAAAATTCATACCAGACAATTTTACTACAGGAAAAATTCAATTTTATTCTCTGTTTTCATCCTTTCTAGGTTCGTTAATATTTATTTTTTTTACAACTGGTCATACATATATCGAGAGTAATACTGACTTTTTAATTTTATCTCTAATTGGTATTTTTGGAGGAACTGCTGCAATTTTATTTATTTACTCTTATAGGTTAATAGCAGCTAGTAAGATTGCAGTTTTTGAATATTTAGCAATACCCTCATCTTTTATTCTAGCCTGGATATTTTTTGGTGAAGCACCTTTTGATCAACTTTTCCCTGGAGTTTTATTAATAGTTTTTGCAGGAATGATTATTATTTGGAGAGATAAAAATAAGAAAATTAATAAACCAAACTAAATCATATGGTCATTTAGATTTCATAGACTTCATAACAATGGTTCGATCAATTTCTCCAACTAGCTCTCCAGATTGAGAATTTATTATAGGGTAGGCCGTATCATCTTCACATATCTGGTCAATTAATGTTTCAATTTTAGCTTTTTCATCTATGCATTTTGTTTTATCAGAAAATAATTTTTTTGACTCATCAGAACATTCCTTACGCATAACTTTTCCTGCGCTTAATACTTTATATTTTGGAACATCTTCACAAAAATCTTTAACGTATTTATCAACTGGGTTTGCCACAATTTCTTCAGGTGTTCCAACCTGAGAAATCTCTCCATCTTTCATAATAGCAATATGATCTCCCATTTTTATTGCCTCTAAAAAATCATGAGTAATAAAAACCATAGTTCGTTGTAATTTTTTTTGTATGTCTAAGAGTTCGTCTTGCATTTCTCTTCTAATCAATGGGTCTAAAGCAGAAAATGGTTCATCAAATATTAAGATTTCTGGCTCAACTGCCATTGCACGTGCTAAACCAACTCTTTGTTGCATTCCACCTGATAGCTCTCTTGGATAATTGTTATGCCAACCTTTTAAACCAACAAGATTTAAAGACTCTGTAGCCTTGTCTAATCTTTCTTGTTTTTTTTCTCCCCTAATTTCTAAACCATAAGAAATATTTTCAAGAACTGTCCGATGTGGAAAAAGTCCAAAGTGTTGAAATACCATACTCATTTTATTTCTTCTAAGGTCAAGAAGGCTATTTCTACTTATTTTTGTGATGTCAATATCATCAATAATTACCGATCCAGATGTAGGTTCAATTAATCTAGTTAAACATCTAACTAAAGTTGATTTTCCACTACCTGATAACCCCATTACAACAAATGTTTCACCTTTTTGAATGGAAAAGCTTACATCTTTTACAGCTACTACATGTCCGGTTTTTTCTTGGACTTCGTCTCTACTTAAATTTGGATCTAAATTGTCTAAAATTCTTTTTTCGTCATTGCCAAAAATTTTCCATATATTTGAGCAAACAATTTTATCCATATTATTCAGGTTTAAAGCTATTATAATTGTGAATTAATACTATTAAAATAAAATTATTTTTATAAATTCTTATATAATTGAATAAATATACTTAAATATGTCTTTAAATCAAAATATAGATACTAAAAATAAATTAAATAAAAATATAATTTTTTACTTAAGTATTTTTATCATTGGGGCAGTTGCATATTATCTGTCGATTATTAATGAGGACCCTACTGTATTTCCTAAATCTATTACTGATGAATTTAAATTTACCGCATGGATAAATGCTGGAGAGGATTATTTAAAAGATAACTATAGATGGATAACGAGATTATTTGCCTCTTTTTTACAAGCCGGTTACATGGCATTAGAAAATTTCTTTGTTGAATCTCCATGGATTTTAATAATGTCTTTAATGGCTCTTCCAGCTTTAGCATATGGTGGTATTAAATTAGCTCTATTTTGTATGTTTACAGTTTATTTCTGGGGTGCTGTGGACATGTGGGAAGTCTCAATGCAAACATTAGCATTAATGGGTTTATCAGTAATTTTATCTGTAATTTTTGGAGTTATCCTAGGAATACTTAGTTCTCAAAGTGATAGATTTGAAAATTTTCTAAAACCTATTTTAGACACCATGCAAGTCATGCCTGCCTTTGTATATTTATTCCCTGCTATGTTCTTTTTTGGAATTGGCGGTGCTCCAGCAATACTTGCTACATTAATTTATGCTATGCCCCCAATTATAAGGTTAACAAATTTAGGAATAAGACAAGTATCTAAAGAAACAATAGAGTCAGCTGAGTCTTTTGGATCTAATAAACTTCAGCTTTTATTTAAAATTAAAATTCCAATGGCCTTACCAAGTATCATGATGGGTGTTAATCAAACAATTATGATGGCTTTAGCTTTAGTTGTTCTTGCAACTTTTATTGGTGCTGAGGGTTTAGGTGGTCAAGTATGGCAAGCAATTAGAAAATTAGATGTTGGTTGGGCGATGGAAGGGGGCTTGTGTATTTTATTTATGGCTATAATGTTTGACAGAATAAGTAGTGCTATTAGTAAAGAAAAAGATAGCTTACCAGATGATGTAATAAAATTTTACTTATTACCACAAAATTTACACAGAAACCCTGTAGCAAACTTAATTGAATTACCCTTGAGAATATCTGTAAAGCTTATAAATAAATTTTTTACAACTATTATTAATGTTTTTGCTAATATTATTTCTAGCTTAATTTCTCTTTTTAATAAATCTGATAATAATTCTGTTAAAAATTTTATAAATCAACGATATTTTTTATTTTCATCATTTTTAATTTTTATCTTCATTTATATTTTTGATGCATACATTTATAGTATAGGAACTTTCCCAGAAACATGGGCAATTGATATCCAAAAACCAATAGAAGATGCTGTTAAGGCAATGACTCTTGATCCTGGTTTTATATCATTTGCAAAAGGCATGAAGTATTTTGTTTACTTGTATTTACTAAATCCATTAAATTTATTTCTAACTCAGATACCTTGGTGGTATACAATGATTGTTTTTATACTTATAGGATATGTTACAGTTGGAATAAAGTTTGCCACCATTACCGCAATATTATTAGCCTTTATTGGAGCTACAGGTATGTGGGTGCATTCAATGATTACATTATCTTCAGTATTGGTTTCAGTTTTAATTTGTTTTGTTATAGGTGTACCACTTGGAGTAATAGCATCCTACAATAAATGGTACAGAGATATCCAAAATGTTGTTTTAGATGCAATGCAAACTTTGCCTTATTTTTGCTATTTAATTCCTGTTTTAATGTTTTTTGGAGGAAATATAGTATCTGCAGTTATTGCAACAGTTATATATTCTGTGCCACCAATAATAAGATTAACAGCTCTTGGTTTGTCACAAGTTTCAGGGAGCTATTCAGAGGTATCTAAATCTTTTGGAGGAACAGGAATTCAAACTTTAAATAAAGTAAAATTTCCACTAGCTGTTCCCAGTCTAGTCATGGGTTTTAATCAAACTGTAATAATGGCATTTGCAATGCAAATTGTTACACCATTGATTGGAGGAAAAGGTTTAGGACTCCAAGTATTTAATGCACTTCAAAGATCAGATACAGGAAGAGGTCTATCAGCCGGTTTAGCTATCGTTCTTCTAGCTATTATCATCGATAGGATAACCCACGCCTGGACTAAGAAACAAAGACAAGCCCTTGGATTAGATAAATCCTAATGGGTTTTAAGAAAGATCTTCCTTTAACTAGTTCGCATTGGGGAACTTATAGAGCAAAAGTAAATAATGGGAAAGTCACAGAATTAATTGGATGGGAAAATGATAAAGATCCATCACCAATAGGACCAGGTATTGTAGACATTCACAATAATCAAACACGAATTGATAAGCCTATGATAAGAAAAAGTTGGATTGATAATGGACCAGGAACAAACAATAACTTAAGAGGGATAGATCCTTTTGTGGCCGTATCTTGGGATGAAGCTGAAAATATAGTGGCCAAAGAATTAAACAGAGTAAGAGAAAACTTTGGTAATTCCTCAATATTTGGTGGATCTTATGGCTGGGCTAGTGCTGGAAGATTTCATCACGCTCAAAGCCAACTACATCGTTTTTTAAATTGCATTGGTGGCTACACGAGATCAAAGTTTACTTACAGTTTTGCAGCAGCAGAAGCAATGGTTCCCCATATACTTGGAAGTTATAGAGCCTATCTTGATACCTGCACAAGTTGGGACTCAATCGAAGAAAATACAGAACTATTTGTATGTTTTGGAGGAGTTCCTTTAAAAAATGGTCAAATAGCTCAAGGTGGAACTGGAAGTCATAATCAAAAAGAAAAACTTATTAGTTCTGCTAAAGCTGGCATAAGATTTGTAAATTTGAGTCCACTTAAAAGTGACTTGTTAGATGAAGTTAAAGGAAAGTGGTTACCTTTAAGACCTAATACTGATGTAGCAATTATGCTCGGTCTAGCACACACTCTATATAAAGAAAATTTATATAATGAAATATTTATTAAAAAATACACAGAAGGTTTTGATATTTTCTTACCATATCTTTTAGGAGATTTAGATGGGGTAGTAAAAGATGCTAATTGGGCTTCAGAAATAAGTGAAATCTCATCAGAAGAAATTATATCTCTAGCAAGGGACATGTCCTCAAAGAGAACTATGATATCTGTTAGTTGGTCTTTAACTCGCCAAGATCATGGTGAACAGCCTTTTTGGGCAGCAATTATGCTGGCATCAATGTTGGGTCAAATAGGTTTACCAGGTGGTGGATTTGGATTTGGTTATAGTGCAACTAATCACATTGGTGGGCAGTTCTCTATTATTCCTGGTGCTGCTTTTCCACAATCTGATAACAAAATTGAAAATTTTATTCCAGTTGCAAGGATAAGTGATTTACTTTTAAATCCGGGTGATACTTTTCACTTTGATGGCAAAGAGTATGAATATCCTGATATTAAATTAATTTATTGGGCAGGTGGAAACCCATTTCATCATCATCAAGATATTAATAAACTTTTACTAGCTTGGCAAAAACCTGAAACCGTTATTTCTAATGAATGGTGCTGGAATTCTTTAGCTAAATATTCAGATATTATCTTACCTTGCACTACTCCACTTGAAAGACAAGATATAATGCTTACCCCAAGAGATCCTTATGTAATCTCAATGACAAAATTAGTTGAACCTTTTAAAGAGGCTAAAAGTGATTTTGATATTTTTAGAGGAATTGCAAAAAAAATGGATGTCGAAAATCTTTTTACTGAAGGAAGAGATGAAGAAGATTGGCAAAAATGGATTTATCAAGAAACATCAGTCAAATCAAAGACATTAAAAAATATTGATTTTCCTAGCTACCAGGAGTTTAGAAAAATAGGGTGGTTTAAAGTTCCACCACCAAAAGAAAATACAATCATGTTAAAAGATTTCAGAGAAGATCCTACTAAATTCCCGCTCTCCACTCCAAGTGGAAAAATAGAAATATATTCCAAAACAGTAGATAGTTTTAATTATGATGATTGTCCTGGTCATCCAACCTGGTTAGAACCCTGTGAATGGCTTGGAAGTAAAAATAAAAACTATCCTTTACATTTAATATCTAATCAACCAAAAAATAAATTACATAGTCAAATGGATCACGGAGGTTATAGTAAATCTTTCAAAATTAAAGATCGTGAACCAATTGAAATGAATAGTATTGATGCGAGCAGTCGTGGAATAAATAAGGGAGATATAGTAAAACTTTTTAATGATAGAGGTGCCTGTTTAGCTGGTGTAAACATTAATGATAATATCCGCCCTGGAGTTGTTCAAATTAGTACTGGTGCATGGTACGATCCTGAGGACACTAAAAATTTAAAAACTATCTGTAAACATGGCAATCCTAATGTCCTTACAAAAGACAAAGGAACTTCAAAATTAGGTCAAGGTCCTATAGCACACTCATGTCTCATCGAAGTAGAATTAGTTAAAGATAAAATTTCACCTGTGACAGCATTTGACCCTCCTGTTATTATTCGTGATTATAAATCTAATAGAGTCATTGATAAATAAATGGGAAATTTACAAGAAGAAGCTGATCTAAATCAAACAATTAAAATTAGTGCTCGTAGATTTGAAGAGTCTCCATTCATTCAGCGTACTAATACTTCGAATATGGTTAGAGGCGTCTATGCAGGAAGATACTTTCCTATGAAAATTGATGAAGATCCTTCAGAAAAATATTGGCTTTTAAGACAAAAAGCTCTTTTATTTGATGTTCCAGAAAAACCGATAGAAATATCAGGAAAAGACTCAGTTTCTTTTTTGAATAAAGTGCTGACAAGAGAAATTTCAAAAACAAAAATTGGTAGAGGTTATTATGCTCTTGCCTGTACACCAAAAGGTGGAATTTTCATGGATGGAGTTTTATTTAGATTTGATGAAGAAAAGTTTTGGTACGTTCAAGCGGATGGCCCATTTGAAGATTGGCTTATTGCTCATAGTTCAAATTATGATGTTCAAATAAAAGACCCTAAATCTAGAGTTCTTCAAATTCAAGGTCCGGCATCAATCGATATCATGAAGTTAGCCTCCAATGGAAAGATTGATGAAAATATGCCTTATTTTACATCCAATTTTTTTGATCTAGGAGGGCAAACTTTATATGTTTCAAGAACAGGTTTTACAAATGAATTAGGATTTGAAATTTTTTGTGATGGTTTTAACACAGACCATTTGGCTCTGTGGGACTATCTTATTGAATGTGGTAAACCATATGGTATGCAATTTTCTGCCTCAAGAGCCATGACCATAAGAAGAATTGAGGGTGGTATTTTTGGAAATTTAACTGATATTGATACAACAATTACTCCTTTCGAAGCTGGACTTGGGTATTTTGTGAATATGGATAAAGATTTTATCGGTAAAGATGCGTTAATTAAAAAAGATAAAAGGACTTGTTTATTTGGAATAACATGTAAAACAACAGTTCCTAAAGCAGGAAGTAAAATAAAAATTAATGATAAACATGTCGGTTACATAACAGCAGGTGTACCGTCTCCAACTCTCCAACAAGGAATTGGTTATGTAAGATTTTATGAACCAAATGATTATATAAATAAAGAGATAGAAATAATTCTCCCAGATAATTCTTCACACACTGGAGTCGTTGTGGATTTACCTTTTTATGATAAAGAAAAAAAAATTGTAAAGGGTATAGATAGATCTATTCCCATTAAACCTGATAGTAATTCTTTTGATGCAAAATAATTTCCTTAAAAATAAAAAAATTATTTTATCTGCTGGTGCCTCTGGGATAGGTCTAGCTACTGTAAAATTATTACTATTACAAGGTGCTATTGTTTATACATGTGATATTGATAAAAAAAATATTAATAAACTAAAAAAAAATTCATACTTTAATAAAAAACTTTTTATATCAGAATGCGATGCTTCAAAAGAAGATGAGGTGAAAAAATTTTATAAAGAAATATCAAATAAAACAAAAAAAATAGATGGACTTATAAATAATATTGGAATAGCTGGACCCACATCTCCTTTAGAGAAAATTAAATCTGATGATTGGGAAAAGACCTTACATGTAAATATTAATAGTCATTTTTATTTTACTAAATATGCAATACCCATGATTAAGAAATCTAAAAATGGCTCAATCATTAATATTTCCTCTACAGCTGGTATTGATGGTTTTCCTAATAGATCACCTTATGCGGCAAGCAAATGGGCCTTAGTTGGTATTACTAAAACTTTAGCAATGGAATTAGGTAAATTTAATATACGAGTAAATGCAATATGCCCGGGTTCTGTTAAAGGTGCGAGAATGATAAGAGTCATAAAAGCGAAAGCAAAAATGTTAAAGCAATCTGTAAGATCAATTGAAAAAGATTTTGTTTCTATGAGTTCTTTAAAACAATGGGTTTATGAAGATGATATAGCAAAAATGTGTTCCTTTTTAATTTCTCAAGACTCCCTTAGAGTCTCAGGTCAAGTAATTTCTATTGATGGAAATACTGAGAGAATGGATTAAGTTTTTTTTAGCTTTAAATAATCTCTAGTCTCTTGGGGACTCATAATAGAGGAGCCCAACTCATGAACTATTTTTATTGCCTTTTCAACTAATTGTGGATTAGTTGCAAGTTTTCCCTTTGATAAATATAAATTATCTTCAAGCCCAACTCTGGGATTACCTCCAAGTAAAACTGTTTGTGCAACAAAGGGCATTTCATTTCTTGAAATTGCAAAGCCTGACCAAATAGCATTTTTAGGCATGACATCTAACATTGCAATCATAGCTGTAGTTTTTGCTGGAGCTCCCCAGGGAATTCCTAAACACATTTGATATAAGGGTGGGTCGCTAAGTAATCCTTCTTCGTAAAGCTGAGCACCAAACCACATATTACCTAAATCAAATGCTTCAACTTCAGGTTTAACCCCAATTTCTTTTAATCGTTTTGCTGCTTTTCTTAAATCATTTGGAGTATTGACTGCCAACACAGAACTATCACCAAAATTTAAAGTTCCAGCATCAAGTGTACAAATTTCCGGAAGTAATTCCTCTACATGAGATATTCTTTCCATAATATTAGCCATATCTGTATATGGACCAAAATCCATTGGGTTATCTCCTTCACCTATATCTAAATCACCTCCCATACCGGTTGTTAAATTAATAATTACATCAGTGTTACTAGATCTAATTATTTCAACTACTTCCTTATAAAATTCAAATTTTCGACTAGGCGTTCCATCTTCCTCTCTGACATGAATATGAACTATAGATGCACCTGCTTGAGCAGACTCTATTGCGGATTTAGCTATTTGTTTTGGAGTCTTTGGAAGATCAGGATGTTTTGATGCAGTGTCACCGGATCCATTAACAGCACATGTAAGAAATACTTTAGTTTTCATCATTTTTGATAGTATTACACTTAATTAATTAATAAAAAACATATTTTATAGAGTTCTGTTACCTATTAATGAATAAATAACATATGTACTTTGATTATTTTTTGTTAATATAAACACTTTATGGGAGGGATAATCTATGAGAATATCTAAAACAATTATAACTTTTATTCTATCCTCTATTCTTTTTACCGCAACATTCAGTAAAGCTAATGCTGAAAAATTATTAGCAGCAATCGCTGACTGGACTGGTGGAGAGATTTCATGTCAAGTAGCTGTAAGCATACTTGAAGATGAGTTAGGATACGAAATTGATAGAATCGTATTTGCCTCAGGAACTGGCTTGTGGGAAGCTATTGCTGCAGGTGATATTGATTTTGCATGTGAGTCATGGCCTAGTTACGCTGAAGCTGATGAGGTTATGTTAAATGGCGACTTAATTCATGGTGGGGAAGTTAAAATGACTTACTCAGGTGATGGAAGTGTAAAATTACTTGGAACTGTTGGTATTACCGGTATGTCAGATTACTATGTTCCAAAATATTGGGCTGATGCAAATCCAGATTTTTCTAGCTATGCTGATTTAAATAAATTCAAAGAAGATTTTGCGACTATGGAGTCTGGTGGTAAAGGTCGATTAATTGGTTGTCCAGTTGCTGGTTGGAACTGTCATGATCAAAAAAGATTAGACCTACTTGGTTTAGACTTTGTTGCTGATGAATTAGGAACTGAAACAGCTGCTCTTGCTGAAGCGCAAGGTATGTACGATAGAGGTGAACCTTTCTTAATGTATCTTTGGGAGCCTCATTGGTTCTTTGGTGTTAACGAATTAGTAGGTGTAAAATTAGCTCCAAATAAAACTTGTGATACCTTTACCGAGGCAAACAACTGGGAAACTTGTGGAGCTGACTCTTGGCCAGCAACAGGTTGGGCTGTTGACTATCCAATGAACTACGGTAATCCTGATACATTTGCTAAACCAGAAAACCAAAAAGCACTTGAATTCTTTGGTAAAATGGCATTATCAAATGCAGATCAAGCAGCGATGCTCGTTAAAGTTCGTGAAGGTGGTGAACTTAATGATGTTGTTGCTGAATGGAAAGCAAACAATAAATCTACTTGGGAGAAATGGTTACCATAATACTAGGATAATCTAGATTTTTTATTTTATTTATTAGGCCCTGTATATATTGCAGGGCCAACCTAATTACTCCGTTGATATACTTTGACAGACTCACTCTATTCAAATCTTGTTGAAACTAATTTAGACAATAATAAAACTTTTTTAATATTAGATGATGGATCCGAGATTACTTATAAAAATTTCATAATTCTTGCATCAAAAATTTCTCACAAATTATCAAAGTTAGGGTTAAAATCAGGTAGTCACATTCTTGTAAAGTCCGCCAAATGTAAAGAGACTTTAGCTCTTTATTTATCATCTATTCTTACTGGGTCAGTTTTTTTTCCACTTAATACAAGCTATACAGTTAATGAAACAATTTATTTTATAAAGGACTCAAAACCATCTTTTCTTATCTGTGATAAATCAGAAATAGATAGTTTAAAACCATTTTGCGATGAAATTGGCTGTAGAATTTTATCTTTAAATGCAAACGGAGTTGGAGAGATTACTGATGGTTTAGAAAATCTTGATAGTTTTTTTGAACCATCAAAAAGAACATATAATGATTTAGCAGCACTTTTATATACCTCTGGGACTACAGGAAAACCTAAAGGTGCTATGTTAACTGAACAAAATTTAGTTTCAAATGCTCAAGAACTAATAAATTTATGGAATATAAATCGCAATGATACTTTAATCCATTCACTTCCAATTTATCATACTCATGGATTGTTTGTTGCTATTAATACCTCCATGATAAGTGGAGCTACTATTAGATTTATAAAAAATTTTAATACAGACTCAATTATTGAAGCATTTAATTATTCAACTCTGATGATGGGTGTTCCAACTTTTTATACGAGATTGTTGAATGACAAAAGACTAGATAAGAAATTAACACAAAATATGAGATTATTTATATCTGGAAGTGCTCCATTGTTAAATCAAACATTTAAAAATTTTTATAGAGTAACCGGTCATCAAATATTAGAGAGATATGGTATGACTGAAACTAATATGAATGCCTCTAATCCTTGTGATGGGGAAAGAAAGGCAGGATCAGTTGGTAAACCTTTAAAAGATATTAAAATAAGAATAAATAATATTCAAAGTGATAATAATAAATCAGAAAATGATATTGGAACAATAGAAATAAATGGTCCTAATGTATTTAAAGGTTATCTAAATAATCCAAAAAAGACACAAGAGGCATTTACTAAAGATGGTTTTTTTATAACCGGTGATATTGGATATTTTGATAATGATGGATATCTATTCATATCTGGAAGAAATAAAGATTTAATCATAAGTGGTGGATATAATGTTTATCCTAAAGAAATTGAAGATATTATTAATCAACACGAATTAGTTTTAGAGTCTGCTGTTTTTGGTATCCCTAATGACGATTTAGGTGAAGTACCTATTGCAGCAATAGTTATGAAGAATAATTTTACAGATTTAAATGATCTTAAAGATTTTTTAAAAAAACACTTAGCGAAATATAAAATTCCAAATAAATATATATTGTTGGATGAACTTCCAAAAAACGTCATGGGAAAAGTTCAAAAAAATACTTTAAAAGAAAAATATTCCTAAATCCCAAAAATATTCTTTTTTTTAATAATATTAATGTATAAGTTTTATATGTCTTCGGCAGTGATATTTGGTGCTACTGGTTTAGTTGGCAGTTATTTATTAAAAAACTTAATAAAAGATGAATATTATACTAGCATTAAAATTTTTACGCGTTCTGAAGTAAATATAAAACATCCAAAATTAGAAATTATTAATACAGATTTAAAAAATGTTGAGAATATTAAAGATCAGATTATTGCTGATTGTTGTTTTTTTTGTATTGGTACAACAAAGAAAAACTCTCCTGAAAAAAGTGAATATCAAAGGGTAGAGCTAGATTTGCCTAAGGAAATAGCCAAAATATGTAAATCTAACTCAATTAAGTCCTTCGTCTATATCTCATCTGGTTTTGCTGATCCTAATAATAAAGGTGAATATTTAAGGTTTAAGGGCCTAGTTGAAGAAGAGTTGAAAAGATTAAACTTTGATAACCTTGGTATTTTAAGACCATCTTTTTTACTAGGTACAAGAGTACAATTTAGACTTGCTGAGAAAATTGGAATTCCAATTTTCAAGCTATTAACACCATTATTTTTAGGCCCGCTTAAAAAAATGATACCAATTCATGCAAAAAAAGTAGCTAATGCAATGTCAAATATTGTAAAGAAGAACTTAGATCAAACTACATATGAGTCTGATGAAATAGTTAAGATTAGCGAATATTAAAGAAAATTTATATTGATGAAAAAACTAAATGTTGTTTACAATGATAACTATGACATTCCTCTACCAGAGGGCCATAGATTTGTTGGTACTAAATTTTCTGATTTATATAATTTTATCAAAAACTCAAATTTATATACAAATTTAACAATTCATCAAAGTAAGTCAGCTCCTATAAATGATGTACAAGTAGTACACAACCGTAATTATGTTATGAGTGTTAAAGAAGGTAATCTATCAAGAGATCAGGAAAGAAGAATTAATTTACCGTGGAGTGAAAAATTAGCTAAAAGATCTTTCCTAGCTATACAAGGCACACTACAAACATCTCAATTGGCGTTGGATTATGGTATTGCATGTCATTTAGCAGGTGGAACTCACCATGCATTTAAAGATTGTGGATCTGGTTTTTGTGTATTTAACGATTTAGCCTATGCCTCGATAACTTTACTTAATCAAAAAAAAATAAATAAAATTTTAATATTAGATTTAGATGTTCATCAAGGTGATGGAACTGCTTCTATTTGTGAAAATATTGATAATATTTTTACATGTTCAATTCATTGTAAAAATAATTTTCCATTTGACAAAAAAAATAGCAATTTAGATGTACCAATAGATGATGAAGTAGATGATGTTAAATATATAAATATCCTCACAAAAACGCTTGATCAAATTGAGACTCATTTTACACCAGATATTGTTTTTTATGATGCAGGAGTTGATGTTCACTCTAACGATGATCTAGGTAATTTAAACCTTACTGATGATGGCATTAAAAAAAGAGATGAAATTGTATGTGAGTATTTCAAAGAAAAAAAAATACCTCTTTGTACTGTTATAGGTGGAGGATACAGCAAGAATAGACAAGAATTGGCATCTCGGCACTTTTCAATATTCGAAACTGTAAGTAAAACTTATTTATGAATTTTTTTGATTAACTCTTTGAATCAACCCAAAAATTATAGCTATAGCCAATACAATCTTTAGAAATTCACTATACAAAAATGGCAATAAACCAAGATTTATTGCTTGTTCTAGACCTACAAAAAACGAAAGGTGACTAATACCACACAAAAATATAACAAATGCACCTGCAAGAATAGTAGCCGATAACTTGATTAAACCTGTTTTTACTTCAGATTTGAGAATATATGCAATTATGAACGCAGAAATTACCATTCCGTATAAAAAACCAAATGTTGGAGAAAAAATGTAGCCAATTCCTCCACCATTAGCGAATAAAGGCAGTCCTAGCACACCTAAAACCACATAAATAAATGTTGAATAAAACCCAATCATGCCCATTGATGCAGCTATAAAGAAAACCACCAAAGTTTGTAATGTCATTGGAACAGGGTAAAAGGGAATAGAAATTTTAGAAGATATAGTCAGTAAAATCACTCCTAGTATAGTTAGGTAATACTTGCTAAAGAAGTGTGTGCCAAAAAGATTTTCAGTAATTGTTCTACTCATCGTATGATTATCTTACTTTATCTTCGTCCTTATAAAATCTTGGATCAAATTCATCTAATTTTATACCTCTAAATGTCTTATAAAATGAGCCAAATTTATAGCTACCAAGTTGTTCTAATGGTGTATTTGTAAACTTTGCTTTTGCTGCTTCCTCCGACTCAGCCTCTATAGTTACCTGAAAGTCATACGACATAGTCATATCTATAATGAATTTTCTCATAACTAACCTCCTATTAATAATTAACTAAATATCATAAATATAGTGATTTTAACTAAAAAAATATAAAAATATTTAAAATTATACCCATTGGGAATGATAAAATCTTTGATATAAGTTCAATAAATATGGACAATAAAATTTTAATTATTAATGGCCCTAATCTAGAAATGTTAGGTAAACGCAAAGAGAGTGTTTATGGAAATTTCACATTAAAAGATTTGGAAAACGAGCTACTTAAGGAGTCTGAAACATTAGGATGTAAACTTGATTTTTTCCAAAGTAATATAGAAGGAGAGATCATCAATAAAATAAATGGCTTAGACGAGTCATACGTTGGTATCATAATCAATCCCGGTGGTTTGACTCATACTTCGGTTTCTTTACACGACTCTCTTGAAATTAAAACAATATTTAAAATAGAAGTTCATTTATCCAATATATACTCTAGAGAGGACTTTCGAAGAAAGTCTCTCATAGCACCAGCTTGTAATTGTTCAATTATAGGTATGGGTAAAGATGGATTTATTTACGCATTAAGATATTTAATAAAAAACATATAAATCAAAGCTTATTTTAAATTTCATAAATATTTAATATTTTTTTATTAAGTTATACACAACCAATCTATTCCTGAGACTATTAAATAGTAATATAATGGCAACAGGATCGTTCTAATAGGAGGACATAATGAAAAAACTAATTAGTATTTTTGTACTTTTAGTTTCTTTTGCATTTACTTCAAACAGTTACAGTAAAACCGAAATTCATTGGTGGTATGGTAACAGTGGTTTTTTAGGTGATGTAATCATAGAAATAGCTAATCGATTTAATGAATCACAAGATGAGTATATGGTTATCCCTACTGGTAAAGGAAGCTATGAGGACAACATGGCAGCTACAATAGCTGCTTTTAGAGCAGGTGATCAACCTCATTATTCACAAGTCTATGATGCAGGTGCAGCTATCATGGTAGCACAAGTTAAAAATGGAGTTGTTATCGGCTTTGAAGAGATGGCCGAAAAATATGGTATTGATGTTGATGCTGATAACTACATTCCTGGTATAAAAAACTTTTATGCTGATGGTGATGGAAAAATGATCGGTGTTCCATTTAATAGTTCTACATGTCTCATGTATGCCAATATGGATATCTTAAATGAAGTTGGCATTGAAGAGGTTCCAAAAACTTACGAAGAATTTGAAGGTATGGCTCAAAAGATACTCGATGCCGGATATATTCCTCTTCTTCAAAGTCACAGTCCTTGGATTTGGACTGAAAATTTCTTCTCAAGGCATAATTTATTGATGACAGATGGCAATAATGGCTATGATGCTGTTCCTACAAAAACACTTTTTGCGGATACAGAAGCTTTTGTTTATCACTGGACTAAAGTTAAAGAATGGTATGAAAAGGGTTACTATGGCTACAAGGGAAGAGCATGGGGAGATAATCAAGCACCATTTACTAACGGTGAGGCTGCATTTTGGTTTGGATCTGCTGCATCTTTTGGAGGTATGAAAGGTGTACTTCCAAACTTTACAACTAACCCAATACCATATTGGGACTCAGTAACAGGCGGTAAAGAATATCCAACATTTATTGGTGGTGCTGCTAATTGGATTTTAAACGGTCATACAGAAGAAGAGTATAAAGGACTTGCAAAATTTATTGAATTTATGGGTTCACCAGAAATGGATTTATACTATCATAACATGACAGGTTATGCTGCTGTAACAAAAGGTGGTATCGAATTAGCTGAAACTATAAATTTTTATAGAGCTTCTCCTTATCATAAAGCTGTTGGTGATCAATTAGGTCTTGAAGGTTCAACTATCCCTGGTGGATATAGAGCAGGTAACTGGCCTCAAATTCGTGAAGTAATATACGAAAATGTTGAGCCAATGCTTAATGGTGATATCACTGTTGAAAAAGCTCTAAGCAATATGGATAAGGGTGCAGCAAAACTATTAAAACAGTTTGCTAAAACCCTATAATTAATATTATTTTAAAAAGGAGGGTATTTATAATATCCTCCTTTTAACTTAATGAAAAAAGTTCAATTTAAATCAAATTATTCTCAATATTTTTTCTTAGCTCCTCAGCTATTAATCTTATTAATTTTTTTATATTGGCCAATTATTCAAACGTTTAAAGATGCCTTTACTATGCAAGATGCTTTTGGATTTGGTTCTCAGTTTGCTGGTTTTGATAATTTTTTATTTATTTTTTCTGATCCCTCTTATTTTACTGCTTTCAAGTTTACAATTATCTATAGTTTCGTAATTACTTTTATTACAGGTTCAATTGGTTTATTGCTTGCTGTGCAAGCTAATAAAGTAATGCATGGGAAAAGTGCTTATAAAACCCTTTTAATTTGGCCTTATGCTATTGCACCAGCTGTTGTTGGTGTTATGGCTAATTATTTCTTCAGTGAAAGATATGGCTTACTTCATCATTTATTTAATAATTTATGGGGTTTTAATTGGTATGAAAATGTATTTGATGCATATATTTATGTCATTATTGCTGGTTCCTGGAAACAAATAAGTGCAAATTTTATTTTCTTTTTAGCAGGACTTCAGGCTATTCAAAAAACAGTTATTGAAGCTTCTATTATTGATTGTAAAAGCAACATTCGAAGATT
Organism: uncultured Alphaproteobacteria bacterium; assembly: GCA_902555695.1. Classification (GTDB taxonomy): domain Bacteria; phylum Pseudomonadota; class Alphaproteobacteria; order HIMB59; family HIMB59; genus HIMB59. Next base: position 40,990 of record CACDTV010000002.1, read on the forward strand.
TTGGACAATTACTTTTCCTTTATTAATGCCGACTACTTTTTTCTTGATTATAATTAATATAACTTATGCCTTCTTTGATACATTTGGAATTATTGATACAACCACTATTGGAGCTCCTGGTAGCGAAACTAAAACTTTAGTTTATAAAGCCTACATTGATGGCTTCAAAGGTTTAGATCTTGGAAGTGCTGGTGCCCAATCAATCATGATGATGATAATAGTTCTTGTCATTACAATTTTCCAATTCAGATACATAGAAGGTAAAATTCACTACAATTAATGACTAAATATATATCTTCAACAATTAATCATTTTATTCTTTCAATTGGTTTACTTATTATGGTTGTTCCAATATGGATAATTTTTGCAAGCTCAACACATTCAAGCCTATTTATAAATACAAACGGTTTACAATTCTTTTTAGGAGATAATTTTATTGATAATTATTCTAGGGTTTTATTTAAACAATCTGGTTTTTTTAATGAAATAACAGCTCTTAAAATGTTTTTAAATAGTTTTGTTATGGCAACAGGTATAGCAACTTTATCTGTAATAACATCACTTATGGCCGCATATGGTTTAGTTTATTTTAAAGTCAAATATGCGACTTTTATATTTTGGTTAATTTTTATTACTTTATTAGTTCCTTTGGAGCTTAGAATAATGCCCTCATATATAGTTATGTCAAAATTAAATCTTGTAAATACATTTGCTGGTTTAATTCTACCCATCTCTGCCTCTGCAATAGCAACCTTCTTTTTTAGACAATTTTATAAATCAATTCCTGATGAATTATTAGAAGCGGCTAAATTAGATGGAACTAATAGTTGGAGCTTTTTTATAGATTTTTTAATTCCTTTATCTAAAACGATGATTGCTGCTGTTTTTATATTTATGTTCGTATTTGGCTATAATCAATATCTTTGGCCATTAATAATGACTACTAGTGAGCAATATTGGACTGTTGTAATGGGTCTTAAGACAATGTACGGATCTATTTCTGACCGCTTTGCTTTTGTAATTATGTCAATGATCCCACCAGTAATTATAATTATTTTTCTACAAAAATTATTTATTCAAGGAATATTTCAAAATAAATGAAGTTCAAACCATTAGAAATACTAACACACATTATTCTCATACTTGGCGTTTTATTAATGGTATTACCAATTTGGTTTTCTTTTGCCACTTCAACTCATGATAATGTTTCAATAATGACTGAGGGAATGAAATTTTTTTTAGGTGAGAGTTTTTCTCAAAATTACAATGAAGTTTTGAATGAAAAAGGGGGTTGGTCTGAGGAAGTTACTGCAGCAAGAATGTTTGTAAATAGTTTTATTATGGCTCTTGGTATCGCAACATTGAAAGTTGTCATCTCAGCTATGTCAGCTTACGCATTAGTTTATTTTAGATTTAAATTAGCTGTTCCAATATTTTGGCTAATCTTTATTACTCTTTTAGTTCCACTAGAAGTAAGAATCTTTCCAAGTTATAAAATTGTATCTGATCTTGGTCTAACAAATACATATACGGGACTTATACTCCCACTAGTTGCTTCTGCTACTGCAACATTTTTCTTTAGACAATTTTATAAAACAATTCCTGATGAATTGTTAGAGTCTGCAAAATTAGATGGTGCAAATAGTTGGAGATTTTTTATTGACTTCTTATTGCCACTATCAAAAACAATGTTAGCGGCTATGTTTATTTTCATGTTTGTCTATGGATATAGCCAATATTTATGGCCTTTAATAATGACTACTGACGAAAAATATTGGACAGTAGTGATGGGAATGAAGATTATTTTTACAGAAAATTATGAGGGTGTTGCTTTACCTAGAACAGGCGAGAGATTTGCCTATATTATATTGTCAATGCTTCCACCTGTGTTAGTTGTTGTAATTCTTCAAAGATGGTTTATCAAAGGATTAATTCAAACAGAAAAATAAAAATGAGTTTTTTAGAATTACAAAATATTACTAAAATATATCCCAATGGCACTAAAGCTGTTAATGAGACTTCTTTAAATATTGATAATGGAGAATTTGTTGTATTTGTTGGTCCTAGTGGATGTGGTAAATCAACTTTATTAAGAATGATAGCCGGATTAGAGGATATTACAAATGGGGAAATTTCGCTAGATGGTAATGTTATTAATAATATTGATCCGTCTGAAAGAGATGTAGCAATGGTTTTTCAAAATTATGCACTTTATCCTCACATGTCAGTATTTAATAACATGGCTTATGGTCTTAAAAATAGAGGAATATCTAAAGAAGAGATCAATAACAAAGTTAATGATGTTGCTAAACTCCTGGAAATAGATCAATTACTCACAAGAAAACCAAGTATGCTTTCAGGAGGCCAAAGACAACGAGTTGCAATGGGAAGAGCCATAGTTAGAAATCCAAAAATATTTTTATTTGATGAACCACTATCTAACCTAGATGCAAAATTAAGAAATCAAATGCGTTTGGAAATCAAACGTCTTCAAAGACAAATGGGCGTAACAAGTATTTTTGTTACTCATGATCAAACAGAGGCGATGACACTAGGAGACAGGATAGTAGTAATTAACAATGGTGTTGTTGAACAAGTTGGCACACCTAAAGAGATATATTCTAAACCATACACTAAATTTGTTGCTGAATTCATAGGATCCCCACAGATGAATTTATTTAATTGCAAAATCGAAAATGGCATAGCTCATATAGCTGATATGAGAATTAACCTTAATAATTCTGCAAACATCGATGATGCTAGTTTAGGTATAAGGCCAGACGATATCCTAATTTCAGATAATGGACAGCATACTTGTGTAGCAAACCTAGTGGAATATCTAGGTTCAGATATGATCATTTATTCAAAAATTGGTGATCAAGAGTTTAGTTGTAAATTATCCTCCAAAATAAATCTAAATGCAGGAGATACATTTAAATTTGATATATCTAATACATTAGTGCACCTTTTTGATAACACGAACGGTTCAAGAGTATAAGTTTTAAAAAGTCTATTTTGGTAAAATACAAACAGGGATAGGGTTCATTTTATGAACGTTATTTTTTCTAATCTCAAGATACTTTTGTCTATTTGATGATTTCTCATTAAGCATTGCCTCTTCAATTTCAGAGTAACTTAAACCAACTTGATCTTCATCAGATCTTCCATCAGTCCATAAACCATCTGTTGGGGCTGCATCTATTATGTCTTTGTTTATATTTAATTCCTTACCCATATCCCATACTTCTGTTTTGAGACAATCTGCGATTGGAGAAATATCAACTCCTCCATCACCGTATTTTGTATAGAAACCTATTCCAAAGTCTTCAACTTTATTTCCTGTGCCAACAACGATTCCGTTATTGCTAGCAGCTATTTGATACAAAGTCATCATCCTTAATCGAGCCTGTGAATTTGCATAACCGTGTTCTGAGTCATTTTTATCGAGAGCTGACTTAAAACTTTCAAATACAAGAGAGAGATCTATTTTAAAGTCTGTTACATTACCAAAATTCTTTTTTAACCAGTCTATGTGATTTATACCTCTTTCATTAGTTGTTTTGTGATCAAGTATTGGCATGTTCGCAACAAACGTTCTCAAGCCTGTTTTTGCTGACAACGTACTTGTAACAGCAGAGTCAATGCCTCCTGAAATGCCAATAACTAACGCATCAACATTATTTGAATGTGCATAATCTTTTATCCAATTTGATATAAATTCAATTTTTTCTTTGGTATGCATATTTTGTACTACGTTAGCTTAATATCAAAAGTTCAACTATTTAATTGATATTTTAATTCATTTTATCAATCAATATATGATAAAATTTTATAAATTTTGTATATATAGATATTTATAAGAAAATTATGTCTTTTAGGGTACTCAAATTTTTAATTAAACATTTAATTAAAACAAGATCTGTTATTATAAAATTTGAGGGAAATGACCATCTTATTGACAACGGCACAGATCCATTAATTTTACAGATCAATAATAAGAAATTTTTAAATAAAATTTTTTATGCACCTTCTCTCGTACTCACAGAAGGATATATGGATAAAGATTACGAGTTAAACAATTCGACTTTTTATGAGTTTTCTGAATTACTTATTGAAAATTATAATAAATATCTTGAAAAAATATCAAATACACTAATATTCAGAATTATTTTAATCATTAATCCACTATTTCAGTTAAATTTCGTAAAGAGTTCAAAAAGTAATGTCGCAAGTCACTATGACTTATCTGATAGGTTGTATGACTTATTTTTGGATGAAACTAGGCAATATTCATGCGCATACTTTGAAAATGAAAACGACTCATTAACACAAGCACAAACTAACAAAATGAGCAGATTAGCTGACAAATTATTATTAAATTCTAATGATAGAGTTTTAGACATAGGGTGTGGGTGGGGATCACTTAGTAGACACTTTGCAGATCATCATGATTGTAAAGTAAAGGGTGTTTCATTATCTGAAGAGCAAATTAAATACTGTAATGACCAACTTAAAAAGTCAGATAAAAAAGAAAATTTATCCTATTCTTTACAAGATTATAGAGATGAAGAGAATTCTTATTCAAAAATAGTTTCTGTTGGAATGTTTGAGCATGTAGGAAAACCCTTCTACAAAACCTATTTTAAAAAAATATATAATTTATTATCTGATGATGGCATAGCGGTAGTACATACAATTGGTAATATTAGAGTTCCGAAAATGACTCCTGCATTTATTAGAAAATATATTTTTCCTGGTGGCTATATACCATCTTTGTCTGAGGTAATGCCAGCTGTAGAAAAATCTGGACTTATAATCTCAGATATAGAGGTTCTTAGATTACATTATGCTAAAACACTTTCTCATTGGTTTAAAAATTTTAAAAAAGAAGAAAAAGAAGTTCTTAAACTATATGATGATAGATTTATAAGAATGTGGGAAGCTTATTTAAATTTAAGTGAATTATCTTTTACTAAAGGTGATAATGTGATTTTCCAACTAGTTTTAACTAAAAAAAGAGACTCATTTCCTTTGGTAAGAAAAAAAATTAGTTAAATATTTCTGTTTTTGAATTCATATTCAATTATATTTATTTAATGTCATATGAGCAAAAAATTATTAATTACTTTGAAAAGAATTATAAGAAAATAGGTGATGATTGTGCTTATATAAACACAACAAAACAATTAATCTCATCTGATACTTTAGTTGAAAATAAGCATTTTGATTTAAAGCATTTTACTCCTCAAAACATAGCACACAGACTTTTTCTTTCAAATTATAGTGATATTCAATCCTCAGGTGGCATACCCAAATATGTAATATTAAATATTAGTTTCCCTAATAAAAACTATAAGTTTGTGCAACAAATAATAACTAATTTTCATAGAATATGCCTAAGAAATAAGATTGAGATAATAGGTGGGGATACTACTTCTTCTGAGAAAATATTTTTATCTTTAACAATTATTAGCGATAAAATTAATAATACTAAAATAACAAAGAGATCTAATGCTAAGGTTGATGATAAAATTTATACATTTTCAGGAATTGGATATTCAAAACTAGGATACCTAAGTTTATATAGTAAGTTTAAATTACCTAATCATTTAAAAAATTTATCAGTAAAACAATTTTTAAAACCTAAAATGTATATTTATCAAGATATATTTAGGCATCAAAATATTACAAGTTGTATGGATTTATCAGATAGTCTTTTATCAACTTTAGAAACTATTTCGTTGAAATCCAAAAAAAAAATTAAATTAAATAATCTCACCTCTGTTAATTCTAAGCTTTATAAGTTCTTTGAAGAAGAAAAATATATTTCTCTTATTTTATCCAGTGGAGAGGAGTATGTCCCAGTTTTTACCTCACCTAAAAACTTATTATATTTAAATAAAAAAAAACTTTTAATTAAAAGGGGTATTAAGATTATATGTATTGGAAGTGTAGAAAAAGGAAAGGGTGTAAATCTAAAAAATTTTAATCTTGGCAAAGTAAAAAAATTTGACCATTTTAAAAATAATTATTCTCTTTAATAACTTTTTTGATATTTATTAAGTTAATTTTATTTAAATATATCTCTTTATATATATTACTGTCATTTTCAGCTCGAGTCTTTCTATAGGCTCTATCGTAATGATATTCAATTAATGATTTAACAAACTGAAAATATTCCTTTTTTTTTAAATTTATTTCAATAAGTTTAAATTCTTCTTTTGGAATAATTTTTTTTAATACGATAAGTGCATTTTTCATTAAATCTGGTGAATTTGTAAAATATTTATAATCCTTTAAAATGAATTTTACTCTCTCGGTTAAATTACTCTTTATTTTTACATTTTTACCCAAAGGCATATTTTTCCAGATTTTACTTGGAATACTTAACTTTCCTACTTTGATACTTTCTGCTTCAACCCATATATTTTTTCTTGAATTGAAAGAGTGAAGTTTTTCATAAATTAATGTTTCAAATAATTTTTGTGATGGTTGAACAGTATTGGGTATATTTCCTAAAATAGAGCCTTTATGTTTTGCCAAACCTTCAAAATCGATCACTTGATATTTTTTCGATAATTCTTTGATAAAAAGTGTTTTTCCTACTCCTGTTACACCCATAATTTGGTTAAATTTAAATTTATCAGTATTATTTTCAAAAAAATCTACTACATAACCTCTGTATGTCTTATATCCACCCTCTAATAATGTTACGTCGTAGCCGATTTGTTTAAGAACTAAATATAAACTAAGTGATCTTAGACCACCTCTCCAACAATAAATTAATGTTTTATTTTTTTTATCAAATTTTATTTTATTAATAATTTTGGAAATATTTGCACTAATAATGCTTGCTCCTTCTTTTTTGGCTAAAAAAGAATTCTCTTTATATTTCAATCCTATTTCATGACGTTGTTTATTTGTTAATACAGGATAATTTACTGATCTTGGGATATGGTCTTCATCAAACTCTAATGGGGTTCTTACATCAATTATAGTATTATAATCATCGATAGTAGTACTTTTATACGATGTTTTATTGATGCGCATATTTTTCATAATTTTTTTATTAATATATCCATATTACCTCAACTCTAAAGTAATAAATCTAAAATATGAAATTGATTGGAAATCAATTCACCTAGCAGACTTATTCTGGAAAATAGAAATTGAAGATAATTTATACGAAATTGATTTCACAATTAAAAGTTATGGTGTGACTGACAAAATTTATGGGTATGAGTCAATTACAAAAGTTAGTGGAGAAATTAAAGATGATAGCTTCAATCCCATGATTTACAAAAGTAAAACAAAAAGCTCTAAACAGGATAGATTTGAAAATATTGTTTTTAACAAGAATGGCACTATATCAAATATTGAAATTTCAAAAGAACTCTCCAGTGATCAGATTAATTTGCAAAATACTTTAATTAATGATTATCAATTTTTCACTGATCCGATATCACAATTAGTTCAATATTTTATTTTCCAAACAGATTCAAAAAGGTTAATTATTGATGGAATTAACATTTATAAATTATCATCAACTACAAAAAATATAGAAAACTTAAAATCTAATAATCCTTCTATATACAAAGGAAACGTCGAAGTTATAGATTTAGTATTTCCTTTTTTTAAAGGTCTTTATAAAGAGAATAAAAAAAATAATTTAGAAGTTATAACGGTTTATTCATTTGAAAAAGAAATAATTAAAATTCCTGCTAAATTTAGAATTAATTCAAAAAAATTTAAAGCTAATCTTCATTTGAAAGAATATGAAATTCTTCAATAATGAAAGTAACAAAAAATAGATCAATCTTAAAAACTATAAGTTATAGAATAGTTGGTCTTATAAATACTTTTATAATAATTTTTTTTGTTATTTCTTATGGTTCAGAAAATTTTGATGTAACTTCTCCTTTCTATGTAGCTTTAATTGTTTTCATTTTAATAATGATTACATACTATTTTCATGAAAGAGTATGGAATTTATACAAATATGGCAAATTTAATAAATAAAAAAGTAATTAGACTCATATCATTTTCAAGGCACTCACATGGAGATTAGCCGCATCTACAATAACATTTATTTCTGCTATGTTTATTACATCAAACTTAGATTGGACAAAATCCATTGTAATTTATGAAATAATGAACGGTATATTAATTTATTATATTCATGAGAGAGTCTGGAATAAAATTTAATGGGGAAGAATTAAAATATGAATTTCATATTTAAAATTGAAAATAACCTTATGGAGCTTTTTAAAGGTAATTTACCTTTATACAAAAGTTATTGGATTTATTACGTTCTTGTTAATTTCCTTATTTCGGCACCTCTTTTGCTCGTCACAAAAATACATATACAAAATTTTATTTATACATTTTCATTATATCTTGTACTAAATTTAATTTATTACTTTACATCTTGCATTGGTGTTTGGAGAAGTTCTCAAAAATATAAAGGCAATAAAATACTATCTTTTTTAGCTAGATTAATCGTAGTAATAGGCATATCTACAACTATCTTAGAATTGAAAACTATCCTAACTATCATTTATAGTTTTTGATTATTTAAAAGCCTTCAAATATGAAAAAAAATCCATATTATCAATTTCATGGATGATGAAACACAATTAAAAGTTAGAAAATTTCTGAAAAGGTTAGGGATTAGCTCACAACAAGAACTTAATCAATTCATTGAAAATAACCCTGATGTAAAGGATCTATCGATAAAAGTATCTTTTGAAATTAATAATAAGAATGTTTTTGAGTTTGAAGATAAAATAAATAATTAATATAAATGAAAAAAATTCAAAATCATTTTATTAGTGGCATATTAATTGTTGCACCATTAGCTTTATCTATTTACGTTGCATGGGTAGTAGTTGGTATTGCAGATAAAATATTTAGACCTTTCATACCTCTAAATAAATTTGGTATTCCATCTGAAATACCTGGTGTTGGTTTAATAGTTGCTTTTTTATTTTTTACAATTTTAGGAGCCATAGCTGGAAGTTTTTTTGGAAAACTTTATCATCGAGTAGTTGATGCTGTTTTATCCAAAATACCTGGCTTAAACTCAATTTATAATACAGTAAAACAGATTATTGATACATTTGCTACGACACAGTCTAATGCTTTTAAAGAGGTTGTTCTTATTGAATATCCTCAAAAAGATATTTTTGCTCTTGCATTTTTAACAAGTGAAACAAAAGGGGAAATAGCAAAAAGAAAAAATCAAAAGATGATAAATGTTTTCATGCCATCTACACCTAATCCAACTACAGGTTTCTTGATGTTTGTTCCATTATCAAAATGTACCAAACTTAATATGTCTGTCGATCAAGCAATCAAATACATCATTTCTGCAGGACTAGTTACACCCAAAGCACCGGAAATTAAAAAAGCTCTTCCTAAAAAGAAAAAAATTAAAAAGTTAACTAAATAATAGTTTTATTGCTTCTTGCTGCTTAAAAAACATAAGTAACTTATATATATCTTTTTTAAATTTTTCATTTTCATACTCTTTTTTTTCAATCAATTTTTTTACATATTGAAGTGCATCTATTATTAGTTCTTGATCACGATAAACATTTACAAACTTGAATAATGAGTCACCACTTTGACGATATCCTAATATGTCACCAGTGCCTCTAATTTCGAGATCTTTTTCAGATAATTTAAAACCATCTAAGTTTTCTTTGAATATTTTTAGTCGATTTATCGTATTATCAGGTAAATCCTTGCCATATAAAGCAAAACAATAACCTTGATTGTTACCTCTTCCTACTCTTCCTCTTAACTGATGTAATTGAGATAAGCCAAATTTTTCTGCATTTTCAATTACAATATAATCTGCATTTTTATTATCTATACCTACCTCTACTACAGTAGTAGCAACTAATATTTTTATATTTCCTTTTTGAAAATTTTGTATAATTCTCTTTTTTTGATCACTTTTAATTTTACCATGTAACATTTCAACTTCTGAACCAAATATATTTTTCAATGACTTAAATCGTGTTTCTACATCTTTGTACTTTTGAGTCTCTGATGCTTCTACTAAAGGACAAATCCAGTAAACTTGAGATACATTTGAAATTTTTTTCTTTAACAAAATTTCTATATCTTTAATTTTGTCAATGCTCGATACTTTAGTTATTATCGGTTTTTGAAAAGCTGGCTTTTCTTTTAGGATTACCTGTTCTATTTCACCATATTGAGCTAATGCAAGTGTTCTTGGAATAGGTGTGGCAGACATTAATAGAATATTTGTATTTATTCCTTTTTCAGCTAAATACAGTCTTTGTTGAACACCAAATCGATGTTGTTCATCGATTATTACATATGCCAAGGATAAGAAATTTAAATTTTCTTGAAAAATTGCATGAGTACCAATAATAAAATTAAAAATACCTTTTTCTATTTTTTCATAAATTTTACTTTTATTTTTACTACTTCCAGTGAGCAATATAGGTTTAACTTCTTCATTATCTAAGTGATTTAATACATTACTGTAAATTTGATTAGCTAATATTTCTGTAGGCGCCATATACGCAACTTGTTTATGTTTTTGAATAAAAGGGATTGCTGTTAATAAGGATACAATAGTTTTGCCTGAACCTACATCACCTTGTAATAGTACAGTTTCTCGATATTGAGTATTATTATAATTATTTATATCGTTCATGATTTTATATTGATTTTTTGTCAACTTAAAAGGTAGCTCATTTAACAATTTTTCTTGTAAACTAAATTTTAGATTTAAACTCTCATTTTTTCTTTTTGTTTTTTCTTTTAAGTATCTAATAGCAAAATAATTTGATACTAATTCATCAACTGCCAACCTTTTTCTAAAATTCTCTCTATTTTCTATATCTTCTTTCACAGAGGGAAAATGCATTTTTATTAATGATTCATTGAAACTTGAAAAATTATATTTTTTAATAATATTTTCGTTCAACCATTCATCAAATTTATTTAAATGTTTTTTTGCGTCATTTAAAACTATTCTGATATCTTTTAATGTGATACCCCTTGTTAAAGGATAAATATTTTCAAAAGTTCTTAACTTATCCTCATTTTCTATCTCTTCTATGTAATCAGGGTGTGCTATACTAAGGTTGCTTTTATAAAATGATACTTTTCCACTAATAATTAATTCTTTGTTTTCAGGATATTTTTTTCTAAGAAAATTCCCTCTTATTGAAAAATAAATTATGTTTATGATTAAAGATCCTTTTTCACATTCAATCACGTAGGGCAGTTTAGGATTGAAAGGAAAATGATGTTTTTTTACCTTAACGAGAGTGGTGATAGTTTGTCCTTTTTCAAGATTTTTAAAGTCAATATCCTGAGTACGATCTATTGATCTAGTTGGTAAATTATAAAATATATCAATAACTGTGTTTATATTTAGATTTTTAAAATAGGACGCTTTCTTTGGACCTATTCCTTTAAGTTTTTCTACATTCTGATATAAAAAATCGAAACTGTTGTCATTCATGAATAATAACTACAAAGATAAATTAAAAAAAATAAAATATCGATGTCAAACATTAGGTATAAAAGAATTAGATGTAATTTTTGAGAGAATTTATTCAAAACTTGTAAACACTAATGATGAGGCTCTAATTGATCAATTAGATGATTTATTAAAGAATGAAACACAATACATATTTGACGTATTTTTTAATGAGTCTTTCAAAGAAGATAGAATTAAGTACCTTAAAATTATAAATTTATCAAAATAATATTGGAAAATCCTATTTCTAAATTTGGCAATAAATCAATTTTATTATGTGAAGATGATAAGATAGCTCTAGACTATGAAAATATTCTAAATATACATTATCCCCATAAGAAAATATGTTATTTTCCAGCACATGACTCTTTACCATTCAGTTCTGAAAGTTCATCATCTGACATCTTACTTGATAGGTCAGAAAAATTACAGACATTAACTCATAATGATATAATAATAATAACTTGCAATAATCTTTTAAAAAAATTTCAAATAAATAAAGATGCTAATCATTTTTTAACATTAACTAAAAATCAAACTATTGAAGCTAATACAATTTTAGAAAAATTAGTTGAATTTAATCATTCAAACCAAGCAAATGCTTATAATAAACTCGAATTTTCACTAAGAGGTGATATTTTAGATATTTATAACAGTAATAATAATCCTTATAGAATTTCATTCTTTGATAATGTGATTGAAACAATAAAAGAATTCAATCCTCAAACACAACTTACTTTTAAAGATGAGAAAGAGAGGATTGATATATTTAACCCTAATATTGAGTTATTAGAGCCAAGTAATAAAGATAGTTATTTTGAGGATATCGTTATGGGATATTCCATTTATACAATTAATAGAAGTGACATAATATTAAAAGAAAAGCTAAATTTTCTTAAATCAATTTATGATCAAGTCCAACCTGAGATCCCTTTTTCAAATTATTATTTAGAAGATAACAAAATAAAAAATTTTAAATTTACAAATATATTATCTAGTTCTCCTAAATCATTAAAAATTACATCAAATACCTCTTTAGATGAATTTTCTAAAATGAGTAATAAAATATATTTTCATAGTGGAAAAAATTCCCCCTCAATAGAAAACGAATTTCATCAAAAGAAGAATATTGAATCAAATTATGGTAATAATTTATATTTCTATAAATCTGTTATTTCAAAAGACTATCTATTTGATGGTGTCGTACACCTAAATAAAAACACTCATACTACAAAAAAGACGAATTTAGATACTATAATAAATTTTAATGATCTTTCATTAGGAGATGCAGTTGTTCATCAAAAGCATGGAATTGGGAGATTCATATCCATTGATAATATTGAAATTAATAATCGAATTAGGGAGTTTATAAGATTAATTTACCGCGGTAACGACAAGCTTTTACTACCAATTGAAAATTTAAACTATATTTCAAGATATGGGTTTGATGATAATAATCTACTTCTTGATAAATTAGGCACGAATGATTGGATTTTAAGAAAATCTTCAGTTAAGAAGAAAATTCGTTTTCTAGCTAATAAACTTTTAAAAAATGCAGCAAAGAGATCCACTATAAACATCAAAGAGTTTCAATATAATAATTCTGATCTTGAGAAATTTAATCAACAATTTCCATTTGTTGAAACTGAGGACCAATTAAACTCAATTGAACAATCTTTAAATGATTTAAAACAAGATAAACCATCTAATCGCCTTATATGTGGCGATGTAGGATTTGGTAAAACTGAAGTGGCTTTAAGAATTGCATGTGCAACATATTTATCAGGTTTTCAATTTGTAATAGTTGTTCCCACCACATTACTAGCAATGCAACACACTAATACATTTAGCGAGAGGTTTTCAGTTTTTAACATTAAGGTTGCATGTCTATCTAGATTTACTTCGTCAAAAGAAAAAAAAGAAATTTTAATTTCATTAAAGTCAGGCGATATTCAAATTCTTATTGCAACACATAGTCTTTTTAAAAAAGACATAGAATTTAATAATTTAGGCACACTGGTAATAGATGAAGAACAAAAATTTGGTGTCGATCAAAAAGAATATTTGATCAACAAATACCCAACTATTCATTTATTTTCATTGTCTGCAACACCTATTCCTAGAACACTTCAGATGTCTTTATTAGGCTTAAAAGATTTAAGTATTATTGGAACACCTCCATCAAATAGAATTAGTATAAGAACTTATGTTCAAAAATATGAGTCTGTTGCTCTCATTTCAGCAATAAAGAATGAATTAGAAAGGAATGGACAAATTTTTATTGTTGTACCAAGAATAAGCCATATTCCTTTTGTCGAAAATGAAATTAAAAAATTAAATATAGATCTTTCTTACGGAGTAGGTCACAGTAAAATGAAAGAAAAAGATATTGAGGATGTGTTCATATCTTTTACAAAAGGTGAGATACAGTGCCTTATTTCTACAAATATTATTGAGTCTGGAATAGATATTAAAAATGCAAACACACTAATAATTTTTAATTCTAATTTATTTGGTTTATCTCAATTATATCAATTGCGAGGAAGGGTAGGTCGTTCAAATAAAAGAGCATATGCCTATTTATTTCATGACAGTGAAAAATTAATCAATAAAACAGCTCTAAAGAAACTTCAAGTTTTAGCTAACTATGAAAATCTAGGATCAAATTATCAGTTAGCTAATGAGGATTTAGAAATAAGAGGAGCAGGTAATTTACTTGGTGATGAGCAAAGTGGTCATGTGAAAGATATTGGAATAGAGCTTTACCAAAGTATGTTAAAAGAAGAGGTGGAAAGACAAAAAAATAATAATGCAGAAACTGAAGATGATTATGATGAATTTGAGTTCGATGCATTTTTTGAGTATTACATCCCAAAGAATTACATATCTGATGATATTTCCAGGTTGATTATTTATCGTAAATTTACTAATTCAAAGAATATTCAAGAGCTCAAGAATGTTTTAGATGAGATATATGATCGATATGGTAATTACCCAGTTGAAGTTACTAATTTATTTAATTTACTAACTATTAAAATTAAATCTCTTACACTTGGTATTTCAAAAATAAATATAAAAAGAAATTTTATTGATATTACTTTTAAAAAAGCAAGTCAAAAAACACTAGATGATTTAATTCAAATGGCACAAGAAAATATTATCAAAATGCAAAGTTCTAGTTCTATTCAGATCAAAAATAATGACAGTAAGGACTTATTTTACACTATAAATCTTTTCTATAAAAAGTTAGGATTAAAATGATGGAAGACCAACAACTCCCTAAAACTAATGCAGAGTGGGCAAACTATTATGAATCTATAATAGCCGAACTTACTGAAAATCAAAAAAAAATAGGTGAACCAATTTCAATAGATGAATTTTATGAACTCCCTATAAAAAGGAAACAGAAATATATCAAAAAACTATATTTTAAAATTGGTGATGCAGAGTAATTATATTCCAAATATAGATTTATCTAATATTATTGATAAAGATCTTAATAGTGATGCTGCTAAACAAGTATCAAAGAATATTAAAAAAGCATCTGAAGAAATTGGTTTTTTTACAGTCACAAATCACGGTATTCCAATTTCAAAAATAAATAATCTTCTAAAAACTTGTAAAAAATTTTTTTACTTAAAAGACGAAGAGAAACTAAAAATAGCTCCTAAAAAATGGAACCCCAATACTAATACTGTTTATAGGGGTTATTTTCCTAGTTCTGTAAACGGTAAAGAGGGTTTAGATATAGGAGATCCGCTTTTAAAGCAAAATATGGTTGATTTGTTAAAAAAGGAAAAATTTGAAGTTAATCACGATATGTCTTTTTTAGATCCAGAGTGGCAAATTACGATAAATAATTATTTTGATGATCTTCATAACTTAGGAATAACCATATTTAAATCTATCATATCTTCATTTTCCTCAGATTTATCTTTAGCTGAAAAGGCTTTTCAAAGACCCAAAACACTCTCTACTCTGAGATTTAATTACTATCCCAAACAAGATAAACCTGTTGAAGTTTCTTCTCAAGACGGTGTTGCTTTAGGTTGTGAAACCCATGTAGATAGTGGGATAATGACTATCTTGTATCAGGACAAAAAAGGTGGTTTACAAGTTCAAAATAGACATTCTTTAGAGTGGTATGATGTTCCTCATGACCCAAATGCTTTCGTTATTAATACAGGTCTAGCTTTAGAGTGTTTAACAAATGGTAAAATGAAAGCAACTAATCATAGAGTATTATTTAATCAAGAGGAGCGAGTATCAATACCTTTCTTTTTTGAGCCATCATTTGATTTCATATTAGATCCAAAATATTTGGATATTAATGAAAATATCAATTATAATATAGATAATTATGAAAATTTTCTCACCAATTCACTTAAAAAATTTGTTGAATATGACAGACCTGCCTAAATTACCTTTTTTATTATTATTCGCATTGATTACAGCGTGTGGTGGTTTTAATACTGGGGTAAAAAAATCAGATACTCAAAAAGTTAACACTGTTAAATATGGAACACTCGTTGCAGCTGAACCAGTCAAAATTACTGGTGAAAGCTCTGGTATTGGTGCTCTTACAGGAGGTTTAGTAGGTTTTGTTGTAGGATGTGGAGAGGGTATTTTTGACGATGACTGCAGAGATGCTGCAGCTGTAGTGGGAACTATAGGTGGTGCTATAGTAGGTTATGTTGCTGGCTCGTCATTAGGGGATCATACTGGATTTCAATATGTTGTAGATGTTGATGACACAGATGATGATATTTCAATAGTTCAATCAGGTGCAGAACAAATACCCATTGGTTCCAGAGTTACTATTGCAATAGGAACCAACACAAGAATTATAATTTCAGAATAGCTCATAGGAGATAATAAATGTTTATTGCAATGAATAGATTCAAAGTAAAATTAGGAGAAGAGAAACATTTTGAAGATATTTGGAGGAATAGAGATACTCATTTAAACCAAGTCCCTGGTTTTAAGAAATTTAATTTAATTAAAAGTGAGTCTAATGAAGAATATACACTGTATGCATCGCATAGTGAGTGGGGGTCAAAACAAGATTTTATAAATTGGACTAAATCAGAAGCTTTTAGGATGGCTCATAAAAATGCTGGTGAACATAAAACAGTATATTTGGATCACCCACAGTTTGAAGGTTTTGAGGTAGTAATTTAAGTAAATATCACCTATTTTTCATCAATGGACATAGTAAATCACGAGATATTATTAAGTAGTAATATGTTAGGGACAATGTTCTTTGCTTGCACTATTTATATAACATTGGTTATAGCTAGGTATGCAACTCTTGCAAAATTAATTAGAGACTCTCGATCTAATATTGAAACAAATAAATTAAGATTTAAAAGTCAAAGTGAATATTCTTTTCATATCTTGCATTATGAAAAAAGACTTAAATTATTACGTTACACACTTTACTTATCTCTTTTTGGAGGGATAGCATTGTGCACAAGCTTATTATTTTTGTTATTAAATTACAGTTTTATCTCTGCTATAAGTTTTGGTATTCATCTTATTTTAGTATTATTGGCATTAGTCACTCTTGTATATGAACTAGCTGTATCTTTTGAGGCTTTAACTGAGCATTTAGACATAATGAGAACTTTAAAAGATAAATTTTAACATATAAATAATATTCAAACTGTTCGACTATTTGATTTCTGTCTTTTTTTTATTTCTTCCCTTTTTATCTTATAGAAACATATACACTACCACCCATACTTAAAACTTTTCCGTAGTCCTCTAATAACTTTGCAAAATCTGGGAAATAATCATTTTTACTGGCATTTTCGACATGTCTTTGAACACTCTCCATAGATGCAAATTGTTCATTTATTGTAAATAATGTGTTTCCAGTTTCGCCCTTACTAGGATCGGTAGGGTCTTTAAACTCTGGTGCTTTAGTAAAGTAAGCATTTAATAAATGATCAGTTCCATCAGAATAAAATTCAGTCATCCATTTTCCATGGGTGCTAAAAATATTTTCAACTTCAGCAGCTTTATCATTTGGTACAGAATAGGAAAGATTTATACATACACGATCAGTCATTTTTTCTCCTTTTAAATAAAATTAATAATAATTATACATTTTGAAAATTGTAAATAGATCAAATGGCGGAAGGACTGGGATTCGAACCCAGGAAAGAGTTGCCCCTTTGCCGGTTTTCAAGACCGGTGCTTTCAACCGCTCAGCCATCCTTCCGATGTCATAAACGTCTAGAATGTATATATTACGTTATTTTTAAATCAATCGTAATTTTATATTATTAGTTGATATATTCTTTGGCCACTCATGTTATGTTTTTAAGTGATTTTAAGTAATCTTCCAACATTAACTTTTTTTTATATTTTATTAGCATATTTTATTGGCGGCATAACCCAAGGTATACTTGGTGTCGGATTAATCACTGTTGTAATTTCTTTACTCTCATTTGTTGTCGACGTTAAAGAAACAATAGCTCTTGTGATAATACCAACTATTATTACTGGTTTTTTTCAAATGATAAATGGCAGTAATTTAAAAGTCATAATTAAAGATACTAAATATTTTCTTGTTTTTTCAACACTAATCATAGTGCCAGGTGTTTTTTTACTAAATGTTCTTGAGTCAGATCTAATCTTAATATTTATTGCGATTTTGCTTTTTATGAATTCCTCATTATCTCTATCAAATAGAGTAGTAGCTATACCTAATCACCAAAATTCAATCATACAACTTTTAACTGGATCTCTAAATGGATTTATCATAGGCCTAACTAGTATTTATACAATGCCTTTTGTTTTCTTATTACAATCACTTAAATATAATAAAGAAAAAACAGTGCAATTTATGGGATTAGCTTTTTTGCTATATAGCAGTGTGCAATTTATATCATTTTCTTATATTAAGCTGATTAGTATAAATACAATCTTTCCCTCATTAATAGTTACTCTCCCAGTAATTATTGGATTCCTTTTAGGTAAAAAAATAAGAAGTTTTATCTCAGAAAAATTATTTAAAAAATTATTTTACTTAATGTTGTTACTAATGAGTGGAATAATATTGATAAATTCTTTTTTATAAATTTAATTAATTACTAGTGGTTCCATCAACTCGATTTACACTGTAAATAGCCCCTAACATAAAAACAATTACAGATGATGGAAATAAAAAATAACCAATTGTATAGGTATCTGGAAAATATTGCATTCCCATGTACAAGACGATAGCGTTCATTAAACAAAGTAGTAAAAAAACAATATTTGTACCAATTTTAGATAATAACAAAGCTAAAGGCTTTAAAACAACAATAGCCACAGCACATATAAATATAACAGCAGGAATAAAATTCATGAGCAAACCCATTGACTCAGAATAAGTATAATCATCTAGTGAGTCCCAAGGAAGGACCATTGAAAGTAGCATCATTATAACAGAGGCATATACAAATTTTTTTCCTGTATTTGTTAAAATCATTGAATATTTATAGCAAATATCATCTTTTTTAACAGTAACTAATATAATTTGGTAAATTTTAAGAAATAACTATTAGATTATAATGGTTATATAATAGGGCAGGAATCAGATTATGATTAAAATTTTTCTCTATGTAATTTTTAATTTTTTTTTCATAAATAACCTTATTGCCCATGATCCCAAAAACTGTGATGTGCTTCAAAATTATGATTTTTCAGGATTTAATGATTGGAAAGATGAAATAGTAAATAGGTCTGGTGAATTTGGCCTAGATAAAAGCTTTGTTTCTGAATTAATAGCACCATATGAGGTCAATAAAAGAGTTATTGAAAATGATAAATGCCAGCCTGAATTTACATTGACTTTTTCTGAGTACATTGAAAAAACAATTTCAAATTTAAGGGTAAATAATGGATTAAATAATTACAGTAAATACAATAATTTATTAAAAAAAATAGATAATTATTATAATGTGCAATCTAGATTTGTTCTCTCTATTTGGGGTCTAGAAACAGCATATGGCGAAATAACAGGCAACTATCCTGTGTTAGAGAGTCTTTTAACCATGTCCTACGATGAGAGAAGAAGGCGATATTTCACCAAAGAGCTTTATAATGCCTTAGAAATACTTAAACAAGGTCATATTAATGTTGTTGATTTCAAAGGTTCATGGGCAGGTGCTATGGGTCAAAATCAATTTATGCCCTCTAGTTTTTTGAATTACGCTCAAGACTTTAATAATGATGGTAAAAAAAATATTTGGACAGACACTGAAGACTCATTAGCCTCAATTGCAAGATACCTTCAAGGCGTAGGATCTAATAAATGGGATTCAAATTATACATGGGGTAGGGAAGTAATACCCCCAGCAAATATAAAATCTTTAGAACCAGAATTATTCATTAAAAGAGAAAAAGGTTGTTTAGCAGTAAAAAAATTGTCTAAACAATTACCTTTAAGTAAATTTAGACTTATGAATTTTAAAAAAATGAACGGAAATTCATTGGATAATTTAGATATTAATAGTTATTTGTTAAGGATGGGTAGGGAAGAGGGTGATTTCAGGTATTTTATCGTCTATGATAATTATTTAAATATTCTTTCTTACAACTGCTCAAACTATTATGGTCTTTCAGTTGGATTATTAAGTGATAAATTTAAATAATATAAATAAAATATTGTTTTTACTAATTTTATCATCTTGTACAGTAACATCTATTGATACTGTAGATGATATAAAAAAAGAAGAAGTCACAACTCAAGATTACTTTAAAAAATCGGATGTTATTATATCTCCACTTGATGATTATAACATTGAGTTAAGTGTTTTAGAAAAGTTTGTTACAGATGCAAGAATAGAGGGCAATAATATACATCATTCAAATTTGCCTATACCCAGCGTTGTAAAATTATCAGATCCCAATAACTTAGATAATAGTATTATTGTCAGAAATATTAAGCTAGATACTGAAAATAGGCTTTCATTAAGTCAAGAGATAATTGATAAAATATCACTAAATGCAAAAGTATATTTAGAATATTTAAAAGATGAATCAATAATTCTGAGAAATGTTGTCGACTCAAAAGAAGAGAGTAAGATAAAGATGGATGATACAGAAATTTCATTTGAACAGTTAGATCAAGATCAAACTGAAATCAGTGAAAAACTTGATTATGAGAAAATTAAAACTCTAGATATTAAAAATTCTAAGAAACAAAACACTATATTAGTTGAAATTTATAAAGATATAAATCTAGCAAAGCTTAAAACTAATAAAATCAAGAATTTAGGATTGTTGTATGAAGAAAATGAAGAGGGAGTTATGGTTTTTGCTGGCCCATTTCTAAAGAGTGATATAAATCTTAAGTTAGATTTTCTGATTAAAAATGGATATTTGAATGCAAAAAAAACCCCTTAATTTATTATTTATAGCAATAATTATTTTATTTCCTAAACAATCTCTTACTATTGAAAGTTTGGCAAAAACGGCGCTTGTAATCGATTTATCGACAAACGAAGTTCTTTTAGAGAAAAACTCTAAAGCCAAAACATATCCATCAAGTATGACCAAGATGATGACTGCTCTTGTAGCCTTTGAAAAAATCAAAAATGGTACTTTATCATTAGATCAAGAGTTTTTAGTAAGTAAAAAGGCATGGAAAATGGGCGGGTCAAAGATGTTTATAGAGGTAGACAAAAGAGTAAAAGTTTATGATTTGTTACTAGGAATTATCGTTCAGAGCGGAAATGATGCCTCGATTGCTTTAGCAGAGGGTATATCTGGCTCTGAGGAAATTTTTGCTATTGAAATGAATAATTTAGGCAAAAAAATAGGACTCACAGAGACTAATTTTACAAATAGCAGTGGCTGGCCTGATGACAATCATTACACCACTGCTGAAGATCTTGCTAAAATTGCTGAGTACACGATTGAAAATCATTATGAATTATATCAAATGTACAAATTAAGTGATTTTACATACAGCGGGATCAAACAAGATAACAGAAATCCACTACTATATACATTTGAGGGGTCTGATGGCTTTAAAACAGGTTATACAGAAGCAGCTGGCTACGGTTTGGTTGGATCAGCTGAAAGAGGGGATAGACGCCTGATTATTGTTCTAAATGGATTAGACTCTTCCAAATCAAGGGCCCAGGAGTCACTAAGATTAATGGATTGGGGTTTCAACAATTTTCAATTAATAGATTTTTTTAAAAAAAATGAGGTTATTCAAGAAGCTGATACTTGGCTAGGTAAAGACGACAAAGTAGACTTAGTTGCTTTAAACGATATAAGTGTGAGCATTCCAAAAGCACAATTATCTTCTGCTAAAGTTAATGTGATAGTAGAGGAGCCTATTGCAACTCCAATTCAAAAAGGCGACCAAATAGCCAAACTTCAAATATCGTTTGCTGATAAGAATACTGAATTTCCTTTATTTTCAGGTGAGGACATAGAGCAAAAGAATTTCTTTTCAAGAATATTTTCAGCTATTTATTATATCATTCTTGGATCTAACTAAATAATATCATATAAAATGAAAGTAATCAGTTTTGAAGGTTTTGAATATTCTGGAAAATCGACACAAATAAAACTTTTAAAAAAATATTTTATAAAAAATAATATTAAATCTACTTTTACTAGAGAGCCTGGAGGTAATAAAGATCTAGAAAAGATAAGGAATGTAATTTTAAAGTCTAATTTCGATAATTTAAGTTTAATAATGTTTTTCTTCGCATCTAGATTTGCATTATTATCTTCAATTAAAAAGAATGATTTCATTGTATTTGATAGATTTTTTGACTCTACTTATGCTTATCAAAAATATAATTCTAAAGAAAAAAAACTTATTATAAGTTTAATTAAGTTAATTGATAAGAAATTTATCCCAAAGATAACTTTTTATTTGAAGTTAGATAGAAAAAATTTAATAAGAAGGAAAAATAAAAGATTATATTCGAATAAATTTGATAAAAAATATTTTGGACAATTCTCAAGAATTCAAAAAAATTATGAAGAAATATCTAAAATTAAATTAGGTGAACGTAAGTTTGTTGCTATTGATGCATCACTATCTGCTAATGAAGTACATGACAAAATCATATTAAATCTAAAAAAATGCAAATTGATAAAGTAGTAAATACTATAAAATCTGAGAGTAGTGGCTTTTACTTATTAGAGATTACTAATAGTGAGAGTGTTTCATATTTGGAGGAACAGATTTTAAATAGTTTCTATGAGAAACAATATGAAATAGATACAAGTTTTATTATTCTAGAGCCCGAAGAAAAATCAAAATTTATAACAATTGACCAAGTAAGAAAAATGAAAAAAGAGTTTCTACATACAAATGTATTAAACCTTAGCAAAGTAATATTTGTCAGAGAGGTAAATTATTTAAATATTAATGCTTTAAATGGACTTTTAAAAATCATCGAAGAAATACCATCAAAAACCTATTTTATTTTTTGTTCTAAAAACCTAATAAGTTTACCTGAAACAATAA
Organism: uncultured Alphaproteobacteria bacterium; assembly: GCA_902555695.1. Lineage (GTDB taxonomy): Bacteria > Pseudomonadota > Alphaproteobacteria > HIMB59 > HIMB59 > HIMB59. The sequence continues at coordinate 64,008 of CACDTV010000002.1, forward strand.
TTTCAAGGGCTAGAGTTATCAGAGATTTGAATTCAAAGATAAATTTTAGTGATTTCAATTCAATGAAAGAAGACATAGTAAGTCAAAATCAAAATATTTCAGAGGAATTAATACACTCTCTTATAAACCCCTTCATTGATTTAAAAAGTACTGATTTTTTTGAAAAGATTAAACTATTTAATAAAGATCAAATAAGCGTATGTTCATTAATATTTTTAAAAATACTCAATTACTATTTAAGAACTAATTTAAATAATAAAAAACTTTACAAGTATCTATTAAAACTTCATTCAGATTATTTAACTGATGTAGATGAAAGTTTAAAATTCAATACATTAACAAATGACCTAATTTCAATCTATTTTACAAGATTAAATTCTAATCTTATTAAATATGTCTAATAATTATTTTACAACTCCGATTTATTATGTGAACGATAAACCTCATATTGGACATGCTTACACCTCAATTGCTGTTGATATATTAAAAAGATTTTATGATTGTAGAGGTCTCAATTCTTATTTTCTAACAGGAACAGACGAGCATGGACAAAAGGTTGAAAGAGCTGCTCAAGAAAAAAATATAGATCCTCAAAAATTTACGGATATGGTTTCAGAAAATTTTAAAGATTTAAGTAATTTATTAAATTTATCTAATGATGATTTTATAAGAACAACAGAAGAAAGACATAAAAAGTCTGTTCAAAATCTATGGAGAGTTCTGTTGGAAAAAGATGAAATTTATTTGTCCAAATATAGCGGATGGTATTCTGTAAGAGATGAAGCTTTTGTAGCTGATAATGAGATAGTTGAAAAAAATGGTAAAAAATATAACAGTTTTGGATCTGAATTATCTTGGGTTGAAGAAGAGTCATACTTTTTTAGACTTTCTAAATGGCAAGACAAACTGTTAGATTTTTATAAAAATAATCCAAATTTTATAGTCCCAAAATCTAGATCTAATGAAGTTATTAAATTTGTTGAGTCAGGGTTGAAAGATCTGTCCGTTTCTAGAACAACATTTAAATGGGGAATTGATGTCCCTACAGATGAAAAACATATTGTTTATGTTTGGTTAGATGCACTAACTAACTATATTTCAGCTTTAGATTATCCAAATAAAAATTCTGATTTATATAAAAAATATTGGCCTGGGATACATGTAGTAGGGAAGGATATAATCAGATTTCATGCTATTTTCTGGCCTGCTTTTTTAATGGCTGCAGAGTTAGATCCACCAAAGCAGATCGTAGCGCATGGTTGGTGGACAAATGAGGGTCAAAAAATTAGTAAAAGTCTTGGTAATGTAATTGACCCTAAAGAATTGATTGATGAATACGGTCTAGACTCAGTTAGATATTTTCTTTTTAGAGAGGTTCCATTTGGCAATGACGGTGATTTTTCAAAGGTGGCTATCAAAAATAGAATTAATGGTGAATTGGCAAATAACTATGGAAATTTAATACAAAGAATACTTAGTTTTATTTGTAAAAATTTAGAACAAAATATTGATTTAACTGTAGATAATTTCAATTTTGAAATTTTAAAACAAATTAATGACTCTGAAAAAGAGTTGTTTGAGTATATGGAAAATTACAAATATGACGAATACCTTAAAAAATTATTCTTATTTATGAATGATTTAAATAATTATGTCGATAAATCTGCTCCTTGGGTATTAAAAAAAACAGATCCTGAACAAATGAAAAAAGTTTTGGCTAATATTTGCCTATGCATTATCAGGGTTAGTCAATATTTAGTTCCTTTTATGCCTTCAAAAACCTCAGAAGTATTCAATTTATTTGAAAATACAAATAATATTAAATTAGATATTTTTGATAATTTTAAGGAGGTAATTAACTTAAAATTTCTAAAAATACGACAACCTGAACCTTTATTTACTAAAATTGAATAATTTAATAGACAGTCATGTAAATTTTGGTCATGAATTACTTAAAAATTCAGTATCAGATATCTGTAAAGATGCTCTAGAAAATAACATAGAGCGAATTTTAAGTATAAATTCTAATCTTTACGAGTTTCAGAGAGATATTAATTTAATTAAAGGTTTTAATTTTGTAGATATTACTTTAGGTCATCACCCAAATAATACTCTTGATATCAAACCTGAGGAAATAAAGACTCTTTTAAATGAAAATATTAAAAAATTTAAAGATAGAATTGTTGGAATAGGCGAAACAGGCTTGGATTATCATTATGATATTCCTAAAAATAAGCAAATAGAAAGCTTAGAGATACATTTAGATGCAGCTAGTGTTAATAATTTACCGTGTATAATTCATATGAGAGATGCTGAAGAAGATATGATTAAAATTTTAACTAAATACTCAAAAAAAATAGGTGATATTCTTATACATTGTTTCACTGGAAGTGAAGAATTTGCAAAAAAATGTATTGATTTAGGTTGTTTTTTTTCTTTGTCAGGCATTATTACGTTCAAAAATGCAAATAAATTAAGAAATACAATTAAAATACTACCAATTAAAAAAATTATTTTTGAAACTGATAGTCCTTATCTTACGCCAGACCCTTTAAGAGGTAAAATTAATAAACCAAGCTATTTAAAAATTATAGTTGAAAAATATTGTGAAATTACTGGAAACGACTACATTAATACATGCGAAATTAGTACTTATAATTACAAAAAGCTTTTTAAAATAAATGACTGAAAAAACTGTAATAAATGTATTAGGATGTGGTTCAAGTTTTGGAGTCCCTTTATCTCATAACATATGGGGTAATTGTGATAAATCAAATCCTAAAAACCAAAGAACAAGACCTTCAATACTTTTAAAAAAAGCAGGGAAATCAATACTAATTGATACTAGCCCTGATTTAAGGAAACAGTTAATCGACAATAAAATTGATAATGTCGGCTCAGTTATTTACACACATTCTCATGCTGATCACATACATGGAATTAATGATTTAAGGACTATTTCAATGATAAATAGAAAAAAAATACCAATTTATGCTGATAAAATAACTTTAGAGACACTTCAAAATAGCTTTTCTTATTTGTTTTTAAAGTCATCCACCCATGGTTATGAACCCATTTTAAATGCTAACGTTCTTAATGGGAATAATACTGAGATTGAGGGTTTTAAAATTGAGATTATTCGACAAAATCATGGAAATATTGACTCCTATGGTTTCATTTTTGATAGTAAAATAGCTTATAATTTAGACATTAAGTATTTTTATGATGAGGATTATTTAGATAGAATCAAAGGCATTCAATGCTGGTTTCTTGGTTGTTTAAGATATGATGAACACCCATCTCATGCTAGTTATTCTGAAGTAATTGATTGGGCAAAAAAAGTAAACGCAAAACAAACTTTTCTTAGTCATATGACTGCCCATATTGATTATGAAACTGAATATAAAAAACTGTTTAATAATAATATATATCCAGCTTACGATGGACTTAAAATAACTATCGATGGACTTAAAATAACTATCTAGATTCTTATAATATATATTATGCAACAAATAAATGTGTAAATGTCAATAAAATCAGTCAAAGATCATCTTAGTATTATAGCCCCTGACCTAGAGATATCAGAATTTAAAGAGTCTACAGCAACTGTTGAACAAGCTGCAAATGCTCATAATGTTGAGAAAGGACAAATAGTCAAAACAATTGCTTTAATTATAGAAAAACCAATTTTGTTAATGACTTCTGGAAATGTAAAAATCGATAATAGAAAATATAAGAATTTCTTCAAAAAAAAGGCAAAAATGTTGACTGCTGATGAGACATTGCAAATCACCTCTCACCCTATTGGAGGGGTTTGTCCCTTTGGATTACCAAATAAATTAGATATATATTACGATAAGTCCTTAAATAACTTTGAAATCGTTATACCAGCAGCAGGATCTACCAATAGTTCTGTAAAAATTCAAACAAAAAGGCTTATAGAATTAACTAGTGCTTTTGAAGTTGATGTATGTAAAAAGTAAGTAAAAACAGTATATTATTTACTGTTATTATACTTAGATTTTACAATTTTTGGAGCAGTTGCAAAAGTAGCCGCTGTCATAAAAGTTCCAAAAATAAGGAGAAAATGAGCGCTAGCTGTGATGCCAAAAATCAAAAAAGAGCCAAAATATAGTGAAAAAATGATACACCACATCCATGCTAAAAGTTGCATAATGAGGTGTCTCAGGGCCACACTAGGTATTTTTCTTAGAGGATTCCAATCAGCGTCCATCACTCCACTGTAAATTTGCATAAACATGTTTTTCATGGCCTTTTATACATGCGACAGATGTGACCAGATCACTTATTTTTAATAATAATTTCAATTATTTCAGTTAAGGTAGAACCTATGAGAAAAATAGAATTCTGGTACTCAATTGGAAGTACATATACTTACCTCTCCACGCAAAGATTAGCGCAGATAGAGACTGAAAATGAAGTTGTATTTGAATGGTGTCCTTTCAGTGTGAGATCAAGAATGATTGAAATGGAGAATGTCCCTTTTATGGCTGAAAAAAAAAGAGATAAGATTGATTATATGTGGCGGGATGTTCAGAGAAGAGCTAACTTCTATGGATTTAATGCAAAAGTACCTGCACCCTACCCACTTAAAGAGTTCGATTTAGCCAACAAAGTTGCAATTTTGGGAAAAGATCAAGGGTGGATCAAAGAATATACTATCTTAACATATAAAAAGTGGTTTTTAGAGCATTTGGAGCCTGGGTCAGAACCAAATCTGAGTTCTACTCTCAAAGAAATTGGACTTGATTCAGATAATGTAATAAAACAAGCTCAAAAAGACGAAATTGATCAAAAATATTTAAAAAACACAGAAATGGCTAAAAATAAAGGTATTTTTGGAAGTCCCACATTTATCGTTGAAAATGAGGTTTTTTGGGGTGATGACAGATGTGAAGATGCCATAAAATGGCTTTCAAAATAATGTCTATTTTCAATTTTTTTGCGTTTTTAGGTATATTGAAATTTTATTAAGTATAAATCCTTAGGTAATTTTATGAATTTGACTATTGATTTACTGAAAAAAATATTGATAATCTTTCAACTCAAAATCCAAATATTTCCTAAATTTTGCTAGTGTCGCAATTTACATAAGGTTTTTAAGCTAAAAATGTCCGATTTTAATTTTTTTTTATAGTTTTTTTGAAATCATAGATTTGAATAACTGTTTTGATAGTTTTATTAGCAAGTAATGATAACTATCACTTAATTTAGTGCTCTAATTTCTATTTAATCAGATAAAAATGTGTGAATACTAGTTTAATTCCTCCAAAATTTAATTAATTCTCAATATTTATGCTTAATATCTCATTTTATGTTTATTTTATTTTTGATTTAGTCAGATTATTTGTTTTTTTTCTTTATAAATAGAATTAATAATAAATTAAAATATAGTTAGTAAATACAATACTTTATTATAAATATTTAATGTAAATTATAATACAGTTTATAAATTTCCAACTTTAGAAAATTTTTTTCTCTCGTTTGGATCAAGATACCTTTTTCTTAATCTTAAATTTTTAGGAGTAACCTCCAATAATTCATCAGAATTGATATAAGTCATCATTTCCTCAAGTGACATCATCCTAGGAGCGGTTAAATTTACGGCCTCATCAGACCCAGATGCTCTGACGTTTGTTAATTGTTTACCTTTTAGAACATTTATCTCTAAATCATTATCTCTGGTATGCTCACCGACTACCATACCTTGATAAACAGGTGTTTGGTGTTTAACAAACATTACACCTCTATCTTGAAGCTTCCAAATGGCATAAGCTATTGCTTTACCGTTTCCTGTTGAAATTAACGCTCCTGCCCTTCTTTCTGTAATCTCCCCTTTAAATGGTTTATACGAATGAAACACTCTGTTTAATACACCAGTTCCTCTTGTGTCCGTTAAAAACTTGCTTTGATAACCAATTAGTCCCCTAGAAGGCGCAATAAATAATAACCTAGTTTTATCAATTCCAGATTTTCTCATGTCTAACATATCAGCTTTTCTTTGATTCATGTTATCAATAACAATACTAGAAAACTCTTCATCTACATCTATTGTTACTTCTTCATAGGGTTCGCATTTTGTCCCCTCTATATCTTTGTAAACTACTTTAGGTCTAGAAAGAGATAATTCAAAACCCTCTCGTCTCATCGTTTCTATTAAAACACCTAATTGCAATTCACCTCTCCCTCCAATTTCAAATGAATCTTTATTTTGATTTTCTGAGAAGGTAATAGCAACGTTTGTCTCAGCCTCAGCTATTAATCTATTTCTTATTAAAGTTGATGTTACTTTTTTCCCTTCAGTCCCAGCTAATGGAGAGTCATTAACCATAATGTTTATTGACATAGTGGGAGGATCTATTGGTGTTGATTTTATTGGTGTTTCTATATCAGTTGAACAAATGGTGTCTGATACTGATGTGATTGACAAACCTGCTATGCAAACTATATCTCCAGTGTTAACTGAGTTAACAGTTATTTTTTTGGTTCCCTCAAATTTTAAAAGTTTAGTAAGTCTTCCAGTTTCAATGATTTTACCTGATAAGTTTAAAGCATGAACGCTGTCGTTTATTTTTGCAGATCCCTGCTCTACTCTTCCAATTAGACATCTTCCTAAGTATGGATCATAGTCTAAAAGTGTTGATAACATTGCAAAAGGTCTAGTATTATCAACATCTGGTGATGGCACATGACTAATAATTTTATTTAACAGAGGTGTTAAGCTGGATCTATCATCTGACAAATCATTAACACACCAACCACTTCTACCTGATGCGTATAAAACTGGAAAGTCTAATTGTTGAGTATTTGCATCAAGAGAGACGAATAAATCAAAAACTTCGTTTAACACATCGTCTGGTCTTGAGTCAGATTTATCGATTTTGTTGATTACTACTAAAGGCTTAAGTCCTTGTTTTAAAGCTTTTCCTAAAACAAATTTAGTCTGAGGCATCGGACCTTCTGAAGAATCAATAAGTAAGATAACACCATCAACCATTGATAAGACACGTTCTACTTCTCCACCAAAATCTGCATGTCCAGGTGTATCGATTATATTTATTCGAGTATCTTGAAAAATTATAGAGGTAGGCTTTGCTAAAATAGTTATGCCTCTCTCTTTTTCTAAATCATTAGAGTCCATAATTCTTTCTGATATTTCTTGATTATCTCTAAAAATTCCACATTGCTTCAATAAATTGTCAATAAGAGTGGTTTTCCCATGATCCACATGAGCAATGATTGCAAGATTCTTAATATCGTTCATTGAGATAGGTGTCTTATAGATTAAAATTAACTATTTAAAAGCTTATTTTTTGCTTCAGTTATTAAATTAGATAAATAGTTATTACCATCTTTATCAGGATGGAATTTCTTCATTAAGTCATAATACGATTTTTTAATATCATCATCAGAAGCACCTTTTTTAAGACCTAAAACTGATAGTGCTTCCTCCTCTGTCATTTGTGACTTGTCTGAGGAAGATGTAGATTGTTTATTTTGACTAATAATTACATTTAAAATATTAAATCCACGAGGATCATTTATTTTTAGTTCCTCTAAGAGCTTCGATACCTCATTTTGAGATAGGGAGGAAAAAGAACGGCCTTTAAAGACACCCTCTCTAATATTAATTGTAGCTTGACGTGATTGTAAAACAATTTCAATTTGTAAATACTTCGTATTAATTTTTGGTTTGAACTTACTGCCAAAAGAAGATCGCGAAAACAAGTTTAATATAGTTAATAATGATGAGATCCTTCGAAAAAAAAGCAAAGCAGGAGCTAAGGCAACAGGTAGAAAATTTAATTTTCCTGAAAAAATTAAAAAACATCCTAGAATTATTATTAATGAAATAATTAAATATTTTTTATATCGAGATGATAATTGATTACCAAAGAAAACAAAGATACATATAGCAACAATTGAAAATAATAATAAGAGTTTAATCATCCCAAATTAATTTTTAGTTGTTTAATCCTCTGCTCTCTTCCGCAATTGTACTTGTAATATGTATATCTTATTGGATTTTTTTTGTAATAATCCTGATGATACTCTTCTGCAACATAAAAATTTTTAAAAGGTAAGATCATTGTTTCAACCTTCTGTTTGTGATTTTCCTGAATTTTATCTATGTAAAAGTTAAATCTATCTATAACAATTTGGTCATTGCTGAAAAGAGCGCTTTTATATGAATAACCTTTATCACAAAATTGACCAACACTATCAAAAGGATCAATATTGACAAAAAAAACCCTAATGATCTTATCTAAACTAACAATATCTGAGTCAAAAACAATTTCAGCCACTTCTATATGACCTGTATCACCCTTGACAACTTCTTGATAAGTTGGATTTTCAACATGACCTCCTGAATAACCAGATCGAACATCAATTACACCCTTTAATTTTTCATAAACCTCCTCAACACACCAGAAACACCCACCAGCTAAGTAAATTGTATTTATTTTTGCGTAAGCTGTAATAGGTAACAAAAATAAGAAAAGGAAAAGTCTAAAGATCATATTGCGTTGATAAATAAATTACGGAACTTCAATGTATTTAGACCGGGCTTACCGTTTGAAATAGTAAATTTATCAACTTTAACTATGGGCATTACAAAATTAGTAGCACTTGTCATGAATGCTTCATCTGCATCAAGCAGAGATTTAATAGAAAATTTTTTTTCCTCAAATTTAAATTTATTTTTTTTTAAAATTGATATTAATTTATGCCTTGTACATCCCCTTAAAATTCTAAAGTTAAGTGGGTGCGTAATACATTTATTTTTTTTTATAATCCAAATACTTGAGGAATTACCCTCAGTTATCATATTTCTATTATCAAATAATACTGCTTCATGTGATTTATTCTCTTTTGCATGATTTGCAGCTAGAACATTACCTAATAGAGAAATACTTTTAATATCTGACCTATGCCATCTTATATCTGGATAAAGAGATGTTTTTACACCTTTTAGTGCTAACTTATTTAAATATTCAAAGTTTTTATTAATTGAGTATATAATAATATTAGGCTTAAGTTTATCAGGGTATTTATGTTCCCTTGGGTTTTGATCCCCTCTTGTAATTTGAATATATATTATACCCATTTTTAAATTATTTAATTTTTTGATTTTATTGGTGATACTAATTATTTGATTTCTATTGAATTTAATTTTCATGTTCATTTTTTTTAATGAAACAAACAATCTGTTTAAATGAAGATTTAAATCTACTAATTCACCTCTAAATACAGCAATGACCTCATAAACCCCATCAGAGAATTGAAAACCCCTATCTGTTACACTGACATACGATTGATTTAGAGGTTTGTATTTTCCATTAATATAACAGGTTGTCATAAGAATATCTTTTTGATTATATTAATACCATGAATCTTAAAAGACGAGATTTTATTAAAAAATTATCATGTGCGTGTTGTGCACCTTTATTTTTACCTTCTTGTACTGAGGTAGCTATTACAAATCGTAAACAACTCTCTATTATTTCAGATGAAAGTATCAACAAACAAGCTCTTCAAGCCTACGAACAAGTCAAAAAACAAGAAAATTTAATAGAGTCTGGGCAAAATTTTAGAGCTGTAAGAGAGGTTGGTTTCCGAGTTACAGAGTCTGTAGAAGAGTATTTTTTAAAAATGGGTCAATCAGACTCGATAAAAAACTATAATTGGGAATTCATATTAATTGATGACAAGGAAACACTTAATGCTTGGTGTATGCCTGGTGGTAAAATAGCTTTTTACACAGGGATCTTAGATGTTGCCGCTAATAATGATGGTTTGGCCTCAATAATGGGTCATGAAATTGCACATGCGGTTGCTCGCCATAGTGTTGAAAGGGCCAGCCAAGCATTAGCAATAAATGTTGGCACAACTATCTTGGATATTGCTTTAGAGGGTGCCCTTTCGAGTACCTCAGCTGATGATTATTTAGTTAATTTAGGTCTATCTTTACCTTTTAACAGATTACAAGAATCGGAGGCTGATTATTTAGGCTTGGCCTTTATGACTATGGCCAAATACGACAATCATGAGTCATATAAAGTCTGGCAGCGAATGGCTGAGGCTCAAAAAGGAAACGCACCACCAGAGTTTCTATCTACGCACCCTTCCCCCAAAAATCGTATTGAAAAGCTTAAAAACTGGATACCTGAAGTTGATTTAAGATTTACCTAAAGCGTTGTTTTGTCATACTTCAAACAAATCAGAAATTTAATATATTTTATGTATGAATAAAGTTATTAAGTTAAAAAAGCAGTCTAAATCAAGCGACTCCGATAGCATAAAACAGCTAAACAGTAAGCTAAACAAACTTGATAAGAAAATCGATAACCTCTATGAAAGACTAGACGGTCATATCAACAAAATAGATAAAGTTTATTCTAGACTAGAGGAACATTTTTCTGGTATCGAAAAGCTTTTATCTTTCTTTAAATTTAGAAAATAACTATTTCGATAACTCATAATTTATGACATCTGAAGATCTTAGTAGTTCTTCATAACTGTCCGAAAACCATTTTCTTAAATTATTTTTATTAATAATGACTGGATTTCTATTGTGAATAAATTCTATATTTTCCAAAGAGGATTTAGTTAAAATTGAATAATAAACAGTATCTTCTATTAATTTATATACACCTGCAAAAAAACTGACAGGAGTTTTGGTAAATAGTTTATATTTTTCTTTCAATTCTTGGGTTTTCAACCATTCAAAATAACTACTAAAAGGTACCAAACAGCGATTATTTGCAATGAGGCTATTACTAAAAGATTTCTCGTGTACTGTCTCTGATCGAATATTGAAAAGTGTTTTTCCTTTCGGAAGCCAATCAAATGACAAACCCCAACTTGATTGTTTAAATACAAATTTAGAGTTTAGATTAAAGACAATAGGCGCTTTATTTGTAGGGCAAATATCTTCATTTTTATAATCAAATATTGATTTGAAGTTATTTATAGTTTCCTTCTTAAAAGAGGAGTGATTATCTTTAAGATTTAGCGAATATCTTCCACACACTATTAAATTTTTCTAAAATTCAAGTAGTTAGAAATATCAAAGTCCTTATATGAAGTTCTTAAACCTAAAAATTGAAAATAATCATCTCTAATTTTTTTCCCAAGAGAGGTATCAGTATAATTATCTAAAACACCATTGATATTTTTTTTGGCTTCAATGACAATATCGTTAGGTAGTTGCCTGAATTCTACACCAAGTGACCTCAATTTTTCTATAGCCACAACCTCTTTATACATAAAATCAGACAACATTTCTTGATTTTCTGACTGACAAGCATACTCGATGATGCTCTTAGCTTCATTATCAAAAGAGTTCCATTTATCTAAATTCATTCCTAATGAAATAGAAACTGTAGGTTTTTTAAAATCTGGATAATAACAGTAATTTGTTACTTTATAAAAACCAAAAGCTAAATCCATAACTGGATTAGACCAATCTGCAGCGTCTATAGCCCCACTTGCTAAAGACTGAAGAATTTCACCTCCTGGTATATTTATAGAAGTTGCCCCCATAGTCTTTAACAGATCTCCTCCCATACCAGGGCTTCTTATTTTAAGTTTAGAAACATCCTCGAGACTATTTAATTCGTTTTTGAACCAACCAAATAATGTAGATCCAGTATTACCAACTAAAAAATGTTTAATGTTAAAATTAGAACCTAATTCATCCCATAATGATTGACCATTGCCAGAATATATCCATGAATTAAATTCCTCGGCAGTCATTCCAAAAGGAACAGCGGCAAAAAAAGGATAGGCTTTGTTCTTTCCTCCCCAATAAAACTCTGCTGAGTGATATAAATCAGCTGTTCCAGATGACACGGCATCAAACACTCCAAACGGTGGGACTAGTTCACCAGCTGAGTAAACATTAACTTTTATTCTTTTATTAGATAAGTTCTCAATTCGCTGAGCCAACCTGTTTGCACCTAAACCTATACCAGGAAAATTCTCTGGCCATGATGTGACCATATTCAACTCTGTTATGGTGCTTGCGTGTACATTAAAACTAGAGAGTGCGGCTGCACCTAGTACAGGAATTGAGGCTTTTTTAATAAAATTTCTTCTGTTAATTTTTTTTTTCATATTTTTATATAAATAAGATAACACTTTATAAATAAAAATGAAATTAGAAGCAAAAAGTTTATTAGCCGCACTTAATGAACAAAAAGTTGAATATAAACTTTTTGAACACGAGGCTTTTTTTACTGTCGAGGAGTCTAGCAAATTAAAATCGGATTTGAATATGCAAGGTGCGCATACAAAAAATCTTTTTTTGAGGGACAAAAAGAGAAATTTTTACTTACTATCATGCTTAGATAGCACTGAAGTAGACCTAAAAATTATTAAAAATACTATACAGTGCCAAGGAAATCTCTCTTTTGGAAGTGCAGAATATTTATATGATAAACTTGGAGTCAAACCAGGCTCTGTTAGTCCCTACTCTTTAATCAATAATGTAGATAAGGATGTAAGTTTTTACTTAGATAAAAAAATCAATGACTATGAATTATGCAATTTTCACCCACTAGACAACACTAAAACTATTCAAGTAAAAACAGAGGATTGTATTAAATTTCTAAAAACAATTACGACTGTGCGATTAATTGATTTTACGACTATGGAAGTTATTAATCTCTAAAATTTTGAAACTGTAAAGGAATTTTTATATCACTTGATTTTAATAATTCGATCATTGATTGTAGATCGTCTCTTTTCTTTCCAGTAATTCTTACTTCATCTCCATTAATTGAAGCTTGAACCTTTGCTTTCGATGATTTAACAAGATTTGTTATTTTTTTTGAGTCCTCTTTTGATATTCCATTCAAAATATCAATAAATTGTCTTACTCTATTTCCGGAAGCTGTTTCAGTTGATTTTAGGTGAATAAATTTTGGATCTATTTTTCTTCTTACGATATTATTTTTTAAAATATCATTAAATTGAGTTAATTTAGTATTGTCGGTTGTCTCTATTGTAATAGAAAAATCGTTTCGTTCGATTGTTGAATTAGTGTTCTTAAAGTCAAATCTATTATCAACTTCTCTTTTTGTATTATTGATGGCATTATCAATTTCTTGAATATCTGGTGACGAGACAACATCAAAAGAAGGCATAATTGAACAATACAATATTTTTATTTATTTCAACACTAATAGTTTGGGGACCAACCTGGTATATAATTAAATTTCAACTAGGCATTGTCGATCCAATGACATCGGTTTTTTATCGCTTTTTCTTATCTTCGATCATTATTTTAGTATTTTGTGTATTAAAAAAAATAAATCTGAGATTTTCATTAAAAGAGCATTTCTTTATAGCTGCTCTAGGAGTCTCTTTATTCAATATAAATTATGTACTGTTTTATCTATCTACAGTTCATTTAATTAGTGGATTTGTTGCTTTATGTTTTTCTTCAATATTATTTTTAAATGTAATTAATAATATTATTTTTAAAGGTAAATTTCCAAAAATTATGACTTTGGTTGGAGGTTTTATTGGAACGTTAGGATTACTTTTCATATTTTATGATGAAATAATCAATTTTGAATTTTCAAAAGGAACTAGTATTGGAATTTTACTTGGTGTATTGGCGACATATTTTGCATCTATTGGTAACTTAATTTCAGAGTATACCTCTAAAATTAAATTGAATGTTATTGCTGTTACAGGATATGGGATGTTGTATGGCTCAATAACACTGTTAATTTATCTTTTAGTAACTGGTATTGAACTTAATTTTGATTTCAGTTACAGATACGTCTTTTCATTATTGTATTTGGCTATTTTTGGGAGTGTATTTGGTTTCATTCTTTATTTATCAGTAATTAAAAATATTGGCGCAAATGATGCCGCATACATTGCTATAATTATGCCTCTTATTGCTCTAATTATTTCTACGATATTTGAAGGTTTGGAGTGGGACTTAAATTTGTATGTCGGTGCAATTCTTGTATTGTTTGGAAATATATTAATATTAAAAAGAAATTAATTCTTAAACAACTTTTGTTGAGAAGTTACTATTATGCTCGATATTATAAAAAGTATTAACATCGGAATATAGACGAATTCAATACCGAAGATATCAGCAACATAACCTAAAGCTGGTGGTGCAATCATAAAGACCCCATAAACACCTATTGTAATTATAGTTATCCCTACCGTAGCATTAACATTTTTAATAGAAGACCCAAAGGTATAACAAATAGGAATAATTGAAGAAACACTAAAACCAGCAATAATAAAACCAATTATTGCTAATGATAGAGAACTACTTAAAACTATAATTAATGAACCCAGTAATGAACCTATCACTGAGTAAACAAGAAAATTATAAATACCAAATATTTCTTTTAACTTATCTCCAATTAATCTACCAATAACCATACTCCCATTAAACGCTATAGCAGCAAGTCCAATATTAAAACCATCTGCATTAATGTAATCTCTCATATATAAAGAACCCCAAGAGTCAGTACCGCCCTCCAAAAATACTGCTGTAATTGATAAAATAAATAAGATTACAAGAAATAAGGGCCAATTGAAAAATATAGACAAAATAGATAAAGAGTCTGATTTATTTTGTTTTATAGTTAAACTACCTAGAAATATTAATGGTGATAAGATTATTACAAATATAATTGAATTTATTATAAAGCTTATTTTAAATTCCAGAAATAAACTAGTTAACAAAGATCCAGATAATAATCCAATACTCCAAAAGGCATGAAATCCTGACATCATAGGTTTTTTAAATCTTTTTTCTAAAGAAGTAGCTTGAACATTAAGAATTACCTCAAATAGTCCGTAACAAATACCAAAAATAAAACTCAATATTGCCATAATTATAAAAGATTGAGCAAATGGAATTAAAAGCCAAAGAATGCTTATAGCAAGACCTGATAACAGTGAGATTTGTTTTGAGGGATATATTTGTGTTATTTTTGGTGTAACTATCATAGTTAAAACAGAGCCAATTGAAAAAATTACAAACAAATATCCCATACCTGTATAATCGACATTAATTTGATCTTTTATATCTGGTATTCTTACTGCCCAAAGTCCAACAAAAAAAGAAATTGAGAAAAATAATGCTTTGCACGCATTAGCCTCTGAAAAATTACTCTTTAATTTCAAAATAGATTAATTAAATAGCTACCAACCACCATCATCATCTGCTTTTTTGTCTTTAACAGATTTAATAGATGATGTTTTAACTAATTTCCATATACCACTTCCAGAAACAATAATTTCATTTTTTGAAAAGACTTTACAATTAACAAAACATAGTGTTTTAGTCATTCTCTCTATAGTTGGTAAGCCTATTAGTTCATCTCCTTTTTGAGCTGAAAATGTAAAGTGAGTGTTCATGGATATAGTAACACAAGGTTTATTCCCAAAAGACTTATAAGCAGCATTGCCCATAACATTATCTAAAAAAGACATTAAGAAACCTCCATGTGCAAATTTTCCTGAGTTAAGATGTTTTTCAGTAACAAACATTCGATATTTATCCTGATTATTTTCTGATTTTGTCTCTAATTCACCAAGTAATTGTGTATATGAAGATTTTGATATTAACTTCCAGGTCATATATAACTTTATAATGCAATCTTTAAAAAAAGAAATATTTTATGAAATTTCATAAACTATTTAACTTAATTATTAATACTAAACTTTATGCGTAATGAATAGATCTTATAGAATTGAAGATAATAATTCTAATAGTTTTATACCTAGTTACTCTGGTACTAATGGTGCAGTAGCAACACATTCAAATTTATCCTCAATGACAGCCTATAATATTTTAAATCAAGACAGAGGTAATGCATTTGATGCTGCTGCTGGAGCAATGTTAGTTGAAGGTCTTGTAAATCCTCAAATGTTTGGAATGGGTGGTGAAGGTGTGATGATATTAAAACCCAAAAACCAAAACCCTGTTGTGTTAAATGGAAATACTTTATCGCCAAGAAAATTTAATTTTTTAAATTTAGTTACCAGGGGTTTTACAGAAGTTCCAGATGAAGGAGTATTATGTGCTGGAGTCCCAGCAGCATTTTCTAGTATTTTTAGAATGTTACAATTATATGGAACATTAGATTTTAGTACTATTTCTAAATATGCAAAAGAATACGCAAAAGAAGGATATCCTTTACACACAGGAATAATAAACCAAAATAAATTTGGGTTAAAAAGTCTAAAAGGTAAATTTATAAGAGAGTGGAAAAATTCTGCTAAATTATATTTAAAAAATAATAAAATTCCAAAAGTAGGAAGTTTATTCAGAAATTCGGCTTACGCAAACTTAATTGATTATCTTGGTAATTACGAGAAAAAGATTACAGGATCTCGAAATAATAAATTTAATAAATTGCATGATGCTTTTTATAAAGGTGATGTTGCAAACTCAATTTTAAAATATTCACAAAAAAATGAAGGGCTACTTTCAAAAGAAGATTTTGAAAATTTTAATGTGAAATTTGAAAAAACAATTTCAGAAAAATATGGTGATTACCAAGTTCATAAAACTAATTTCTGGGGACAAGGATTGACTAGTTTAATGATGTTGAAAATGCTTAACAAACAAAAAATTAAATCACTTAATTCAGCTGGTGATATTCATAAATTTACAGAAATTTTAAAATTAACTTTTGCTGACAGAGAGATGTATTTTACTGGGAAGTACAATTCAAAAGTCAAAGCAAATCACCTATTAGATGACTCTTACCTAAATAAAAGAATGCAATTAATTAAAGATAAGGCAATTGACTCTATAATTCCAGGGAGCCCCCTATCCAAGAAATCATTACTCCCAATTGAAAATGATATTAAACCATGGGGCGCTGGCACAGTTCATATAAGTATTATAGATAAAGATAATAATGCTATTTCGTGCACACCAAGTGGTGGATGGATCAGATCTAATGAAGTAATCAATGAATTAGGATTTCCCCTAGGTAATAGATTAATGACGTTTTATTTATCAAAACCAGGTCACGTAAATTTTATAGCACCTGTACAACAACCAAGGACAACATTGAGCCCTACTTTGATTATCAATCAAAAAAAGAGAGAAATTTTAAGTTGTGGGACTATGGGCGGTGACGCTCAAGATCAATGGCAAGCACAATTTTTAATGAATTATATATTTTCAAATATGCCTATTGACCAAGCTTTAAATGAACCCAGAGTTTCATCAGAGCATTTACCTGCTTTTTTTCACCCTCATGATCCAAATTTGAAACAATTATTATTAGAAGAGCGACTTTCGCCCTTTATTTCTCAATTAAATAAAAAAGGACATAAATGCCTTAAAACTACAGACTGGAGCGAAGGTTTTATTTTATGCGCTAGAAAACAAGATAAAATTTATGATGCATATGCAGATATTAGAAGTTATAAGAGTCAAATATTTCAAGCACAGGCATTAGCATGGTAAAAAAAAAGAACAAATTAAATGATTTAATTGATGTAGTTAAGAGACTAAGAAATCCAAAAAATGGATGTCCATGGGATATACAACAAACTTCCAAATCATTAGCAAAGTATACTTTAGAGGAAGCTTATGAGGTTATCGAAGCAATTGAGTCAAATAATAACAAAGAGCTAGAAGGAGAACTTGGCGATTTATTACTACAAGTTATTTATCACTCAGTTATTGCTGCTGAAAAAAAGAAATTTTCTATTGATGATGTCATTGATACAAGTGTAAAAAAAATGAAATCTCGTCATCCTCATATTTTTATGCGTGATGAGTCAATCAAAACTGTTCAAGATGTTAATGATTTTTGGGAAACACAAAAAAAATTTGAAAGAAAAAAGAAAGGTGCTAAGTCTGTTTTAGATGGTGTAAGTGTAAACCTGCCTGCTGTTACTCGTTCACTTAAACTTCAAAAAAGAGCCGCAAAAGAGGGATTTGATTGGAAAAATGCAAATGGAACGTTAAAGAAGGTGAAAGAGGAATTAAATGAACTTTCAAATGAAATGAAAATTAATAATAAGAGAAAAATTAAAGAGGAATTAGGAGATTTATTATTTTCATGTATTAATTTATCAAGAAAATTAGGCCTAGATACTGAAACAGTAATTAGGGACTCTAATAGGAAATTTGAGAAAAGATTTAAAAAAATGGAAAAAACAATGAATAAAAAAAAATTGAAATGGAATTTGAATAATTTGGAGAAAGAATGGCAAAAATCAAAATAATTTTTTTAAGTACATTCTTTTTATTTTTTTCAAAAGGTATCTTATCCTATGAAATCACTGATTTAATAAAAATTCTCGTCGAAAAAAATGAAACAAATTCTAAATTTAAGTATGATAATCTAATTGATGAAAAAAATTTAGAATTAGCTGATACACTCTACATACCAGAAATTGATTATTCATTTAATGTTTCAAACAGTACTACTAGTACTAATGGTACTTCTACACTTAACTCAAATACTCATACATTAAGCGCCACAGTCAACCTCTATAACGGTGGGTTTAGCCAGTTAAATTTAATTACTACGCAAACTAGAAATCAAGCGTTTGACTATCTTAGAGAGTATCAAAAAGAGTTATTAATCAAAGAACTCCTAAATGGTTATAGTAATTTACAGACATTGATCTTTAAAAAGAAAAATCAACAACTGAATTTAGAATTTTATAGAAAAAAAGTCTTAGAAGCTGAAATATTATTTAAGGCAAACAGAGTTACAAAAACAGAAGTATTAGATTTAGAAAATGAGCTATTAGAGGCACAATCTGTGTCTTTAGATTATGATAGAAAAATAGATAATTTAATGCTTCAAGTTAGTAAGTTACTTGATCTAGAAATTTATGATGAAGATGTAAATTTTGATTATGTTATAGACGTATCTAATTCACAAATTACTAAGAAATTATTTTCAGAATTGATGAATTCCTCTTATGGCCAATATCTCTCTTTTATTGAAAACACATATTTACCTGAACTAGAAATGAGCAAAAAAGATTTGAGACCTTCTGTTGATCTAACCTATTCCCTAAGTGAGAGTGATAATTATTCTGCAGCAATTGATCATAGAAGATCCTCATCTTTGTCACTATCTCTTAGCGTTCCTATTTATGACGGCTATAAAGATGAAAATAATTTTAATATTGAGGAATATAATTATCAGAAAAAATTATTAGAACATAAAGACTTAAAGAGAGACTTACTTAATACTTACTTAGAGTCTTGGAACAATTATGATTTTTATTTAAATAAAATAAACAACCAAGAGAAAATAATTGATAGCTTAGAATTAAAATTACAAGGAAACGAAATTTTATATAAAGCTCAAAAAATAGATATTACACAACTTATTGAAAGTAAGAATGAATTAAATGATGCACACAACATTTTATTGGATTTGAAATCCTCAAAAAAATATTATTTAATAGACATTCTGATATTAAACGGGGATTTGAATACAATTATTAATGGACTGGGATAGACTTAAAACATTTTATCACGTAGCTACAGCTGGTAGCATCTCTAGAGCTATGGATACTATCCACCTCAGTCAATCTGCTATTACTAGACAAATTCAATCTCTTGAGCATAGTTTAAAAACCAAATTATTTAAAAGACACACAAAAGGTATAACTCTCACAGAGCAAGGTTCTTATCTTTTTGAAGAAACTGAAAAAATTTTTGCCGATTTAAATTCTATTGAAAAAAAGATAGTTGAATATAAGTCAGTTCCCACTGGTAACCTCTCCATTAATACTACAGTTGCTTTTGGATCGATGTGGCTTAGCCCAAGAATCAATGAATTTATTCATGAATACCCAGAAATTAATCTTAAACTAAACTATTCTGAAGATGAGCAAGATATGCTTCGCCAAGATTATGATATTGGTTTATGGATGAGAAAACCAAGACATTTAGATTTAGTTTCAAAGCACATAGCAACAATCAAATACCATATTTATGGATCAGCGAATTATATAAATGAAATGGGTATGCCTTTGAGAAGATCAGAGCTTAATAGTCATAGATTAATCACATATGGCATTGGGAAACCATCCCCCCTTTCTGATACCAATTGGATACTAAAAACTGGTGTTAAAAAAAACCAAAAAAATAGAAGACCTCATATTACAATTAATAATCTATATGGTTTGTTAGTAGCTGTTGAAACTGGTGCAGGATTAGCTGCATTACCTGATTATATGGCTCAACATAAAGCCCATCTTGTTAAAGTATTACCAGATATAGAAGGACCAAGTTACGATGTTCATATGGTTTATCATGAAAATCTAAAAGGAAGTTTAAAATTAATAGCTTTTAGAGATTTTCTTATGAATAAAATAAGCCAGTGGAGATTTTGACTATCAAAATTTTCTTTTTTTATTAAAAATATAAATAAAAAACATGAATAACTTATTAAAAACATACAAATTTAGTAATTTTAGAGTAGTAAAAGGTAATGGATGTTATTTATACACCTCTGATAAAAGAAAATTATTGGATTTCTCAGCAGGAGTTGCAGTCAATTCTCTTGGCTATAATCACCTAGTTGTAAGAAAAAGTTTACAAGATCAAGTAAAAACTGGCATTACTCATTTATCGGGTTCTCAAATGCATGAGTTCAAGACTAAATTATCTAAATTATTATCTGAAAATTCTAACAAAGGTGATGTGTTCTTTTCTAATTCAGGTGCAGAAAGCATTGAAGCTGCATTAAAAATAGCAAGAAACTATGGAAGTAAAAAGGGCAAAGATGAAATTATTGCTATGACTTCCTCTTTTCATGGAAGAACAATTGGAGCCTTATCAGTCGGCAGTAATAAAAAATACAAATCTGACATAGGGCCTGTACCAGGTAAAGTAAAGTTTTGTAAATTTAATGACGTCTCTCATCTCAAAAAATTAGTAAATAAAAAAACGGTAGCAATAATAATAGAATTTGTTCAAGGAGACGGAGGTATAAATATTTGCAGTAAGAATTTTGCTAAAACTATAAAAGAGATATGTAAAAATAAGAAAATTCTACTTATTGGAGATGAAATACAAGGTGGCATAGGTAGAACTGGAAAAATATTTGCTTACAAACATTACGGTGTCAATCCAGATATCATAACCTCAGCCAAAGGATTAGGTTCAGGAATCCCTATTGGAGCAACAATAGTTAAAAAAGAAATATCAAAAAATATAAGTATTGGTTTCCACGGCTCTACTTTTGGAGGTGGAATGTTGCAAACACGGGTTGCATACAATGTCTTTAAAACAATCAATAAAAAAAGTTTTTTAAATAAAGTTATTAATAATGGAAACTTACTCTCTAAATTATTAAATCAATTGAAATCAAAGCATGAAATTTTTATAAAAGAGGTTAGATCGA
Source organism: uncultured Alphaproteobacteria bacterium (assembly GCA_902555695.1). GTDB lineage: Bacteria > Pseudomonadota > Alphaproteobacteria > HIMB59 > HIMB59 > HIMB59. The sequence continues at coordinate 85,418 of CACDTV010000002.1, forward strand.
AAGGTTTAATGGCAGCAATCGAATTTAAAAATAATCATGATGCTTTAAAACTTTACAATAAAATTGCTAAAGATGGTTTAGTTACAACTTTAATACAAGGTAATACTATTAGAATTACTCCACCTTTAGTAATTGAGAAAAAAGATTTAATAAAAGGAATTGAAATTATCTCAACTAATTTAGAGTAATTGTTAAATGATCAAAATCCAATCAATACTAATACTAATACCTTTTATGATTTTTTTTGAAGCTGTTTATGCTGAAACAGACTCATATGTAAGAAACAAAAATTGTGAAAGATTGGCAGGTGTAATTAACAGCCATGAGGTTACTTGGAATAATTTGTATCATGAAAAATCAGAGGAACTTGCTAAAGGAACAAAGATTTCATTTGAAGAAGTATATAAGATTAATGATAAAATATATGATCTAGAAGAGAAGCTTCTAATTAAGGTGAATTTATATAAGGATTTATGTATTAAATCTAAAATTCCAACTATTGATTTACCATAAATTTAATAGTCTAAAGATTGTTTTTGAAAAACAGTGCCAATGCCCTCTTCTGTTTCTAATTCTGTAAGTAAGGCATTTTTTATTTCACCACTTAAAATATGAATTTTTTGAACACCTTGATTTAAAGCTTTTAATGAGTTTTCGACTTTTACAATCATTCCATTAGAAATGATTTTCTCATCAAATAGTTTTCTTGCCACATTTTCATCGACTGCAGAAATTCTTTCTCCTTGTGTATCTTTAATAAAAGGAACGTCGGAGATAAAAATTAGTTTACTAGCTGAAAGATTTATTGCTAATTCAGTAGCAATGGTGTCAGCATTAACATTTAATACTTCAGATGTATTTTTATCTAAAACTAAGCTTGGCATAATTATCATATCATGTTCTTTAAATAAGTTTTTAATTTGTAAAGCATCAACTGAAACGACGTCCCCTACTTGACCATAATCAATGTTATCAACTACATCTCTTCTTTTTGCTGCAATAAAGTCTTTCTTTGAAATAGGAATTGGAAAATTTCTGATATTATATCGTGAGCTCAAACTAAAAATATCTATTAAAATTTGACCAGATATTTTTTTGGCTGCCTCTATGTCTGTGGGAGATGTTACTCTTCTACCATTTATTTTTTTTGGCTCAATACCATGTACATTGATCATATAATTATCTAGCTGTCGTCCAAATCCAAAGACTAAAACAACTTTTAACTTCGAAATAGAGTTTAATAATTCTTTAATGTCGCTTATAACATTATCTATACTACCTTCATTATCACAAATTTTACCACTAACTTTAATGACAAGTATGGAATTTTGTAATATTGATTGGTAAAAACTTTGATTTTTCATTATAGATATAAAGGTATCATTTGTTTCAATCCCAGAGTTTGATCAAGATCAAAGATTATATTCATGCACTCAATAGCATTACCTGAGGCACCCTTTACTAAGTTATCTAAACAAGCCTCTATTACAAAGTGCCTCTCATCTTTGTAAGAAATTGAAATATCACAATAATTTGAACCTACTACGTTAGAAAGCTTAGTATTATCTTGTACTCTAATGAAAGGAGATGATTTAAAACAATCAATTAAAATGGAATTTAAGGACTCATAAGTTGAATCTTCATTTATTTCTATGTGACTTGTAAGATATATACCTCTAGAGAAAGGTCCTGACAATGGAACAAATGATAGAGTCTCCTTTAAATTTGGAAAAGATTGATAAATTTCTGCTAAATGTCGATGTGAATTTATATTGTATGAAAAAATATCTTTAGATCTTGTCGAATGATGATTTTTCATAGAGGGATTTTTACCACCACCACTTGATCCAGTAATAGCAGTAATAAATACTTTTTTAATTATAGATTGAAATGGTAATAAAGAAAGTTGAGCCGTTAGTGCAAAGCAACCAGGATTGGATATGTTAGAAGATTTTTTTATGTCATCAATTGAATTTTCAATAAATCCGTATTGGAACTTGCTTTGAATTTCAGAATCAAAATTTGATTTGTAATAGTTGTTATAATCCTCTTGATTAGAAATTCTAAAATCAGAACTTAGGTCTATGATTTTAACTTTTGATAATAATTCTTTGACATATTCATGGGCTGAACCATGAGGTAATGATAAAAAAACACAATCGAGATTTTTAAAATCATCAAGATTAGATGTCTGTAAATCTTTCAAATTTAACGACTGTAAATGTGGAAATTCCTCATCTATTTCCATTTCTCTTTGAAAGATTTTTGATAATTTTACTTCAGGATGTACAGAGAGAATTCGTATTAACTCAACACCTAAATAACCATTTGCTCCAATTATGCCTACTTTAATCATTATTAATCCTATTAATTATCTTAGCAAAAACATTGACATGGTTAGTTGAATTATAAATATTTAAAAAGTCTGAATTAGGTATAGAAAACTTATCAATTGATTGCTTATAAGCAGATACGTTATTAGTTACAGGGCCACTTATTATCAGTAATTTATTATCTAAATTATTTGATTTTAAATTTTCTATAATATTTACTGCTCCTGAAACGTCATAAGCGCAAATTACAATAACTTCAATTGGCTCTGTAATATCAGTATTTTGAATTATTTCTTTAGTTCCATAATCGCCATGATAACCATCACCTAATTCCATTAGAATTATTTCAGCGTCCTCAGACATATTGCTAATAATTGATGTTGAACAACTTTGTATGGTTTTTTTATCGTTCATACAGGTACTAGGCAGACCATAATCTACAAAATCTGATGTTTTATAAGCACCATTATCCTCATAAGAATATAAGTCTTTTTGTGAAGCAGTGCCTGCTAATTTACATGCATTAATTTTCTTAAAATAATTACTTAAAGTTTTAATTATAAAGGATGTGACAGTAGTTTTACCAGAGTCAATACCTGTTCCGATGACTGCAATAGATGGTACTTTATTGTTAATTTTCATTTCTTTTATTTTTGAATAATCAACTAGATTCAGTTGTTTGTTACTATTATCTACAATCGATCCAAGGACTTCACATTCTGTAGCTGGTCCTAGAAGAATATTAAAATCTTTACAATTACCAATAACTCCTCCTAAATTTAAAATATGAATTTTGTCGTGTTTATTTAATTCAGTAGGAACAGAACCTGTCATTCCTGAGGAAGCAATTCTATTACCCAATGCACCAACGATAATATCTCCCTCAGTTAATTCAGTAATTCTTCCAGAGACTAACTCCAATTTATTATAGTTTGGATTGACTGAAATTACTTTAACAGCAATTAATTGACCTTGATTACAATTAATTACATCTGAAATGCTCAATTCATCAATATTATTGATGTTTTTGAGAACAGAGCCTATTTTTTTTGTGTTAATCATCTTAAGGTTGGTTTTATATAATTATCAAGAATATAAGCAATATTTTATTTAATTTGAAATATGATTAATAATTAGACTAAAGCTTAAGATTACGTACGTTTTTAGCTGCCTGACGAATTCTTTGCTCGTTTTCAACCAGTCCTATCCGAACAAAACCCTCGCCATATTCGCCAAAAGCAATGCCAGGAGAAACAGCTACATCAGCTTTAATCATTAAATCTTTTGCAAATTTTAGAGATCCTTTATTTTGGTACTTTTTGGGGATTGGCGCCCATGCAAACATACTAGCTGAAGGACTAGGTATATCCCACCCAGACCTTGACATAGACTCAACTAAAACATCTCGCCTGTTTCTATAAGTTGCTCGAATACTTGAGACACACGTTTGAGGACCATTAAGTGCTGTTGCTGCTGCAACTTGTACTGGTGTATAAGCACCATAGTCTAAGTAAGATTTAATTTTTGTTAAGGCTTCAATTAGTTTTTTATTTCCAACGGCAAAACCTATTCTCCAACCAGCCATAGCGTAAGTTTTTGACATAGAAGTAAATTCAACAGCAATTTCTTTAGCTCTATTTACTTGGAGAATTGACGGAGGTGGTTTCTTATCAAAGTATATCTCAGCATAAGCAAGATCTGATAAAACATAAACATTATACTTCAAAGCCATCTTAACTATTTCTTTATAAAAATTTAAGTCAACTACCTGAGCTGTTGGATTAGATGGAAACGATACAATTAGAGCTACTGGAGATGGAGTGCTATTTCTTATAGATCGATCTAATCTTTCAAGATAAGTTTCAGGATCAAAAACTCCTTCTTTCATTGTCTGTAAATGTCTTAATGATGCACCTGCTATAATAAATCCATAAGGATGTATAGGATATGAGGGGTTGGGAGAAATAATAATGTCTCCAGGTGTTGATATTGCTTGAGCTAAGTTAGCTAAGCCCTCTTTTGAGCCCAATGTTACAATTACTTCACTATCAGGATTTAATTTTACACCAAATCTTTTTTGATAATATTTTGCTTGAGCTTTTCTTAGCCCAGGTATTCCTTTACTGACTGAATATCTTCCAGTCCCAGGTTTATCTGTAACTTCTTTTAGTTTGTCTCTAATGTGTTTTGGTGTAGGCATATCAGGATTACCCATGCCAAAATCAATTATATCTTTCCCATTTTTTCTAAGTTTAGCTTTGAGTTTATTTATCTCGCCAAAAATATAAGGTGGCAAACGTTCTATTCTATTAAATTTATCTTTCACAATTATAAAATAGTTTTTTTTATCAATATCTGAAGTATAAAAAAGAAATATATTAGTTAATTATATTAAAACTAAAACAATTTTGTATATTCCATCAACTCTTTATTGCCTATTTTGGTAAATAATCCTTGTCCATTATTTATGTAAACATCGTTATTACCTTTAACAAAATGATGCCCATTTACCATAAAATCAATATGTCCATCAAAATTAACATCTAGTGGATGTATTGAGAGATACCAACCATTTTCATTATGACCAACTTCAGACTTTGGCCAATTTTCTTTGTTAAATTTTGTTACACTATGAATTGAATGTTGCCAATATATAGAAAAATTACCATCACCATCATTTAGATAAGTAATTAAATAACCACCAACATAATTTAGACCAATAGTGGAACCAACAATGTCCATATCTCCATCGTTATCAACATCTGCAATCATAGTACCGACTGGATTACAAAGTGGAATTTTATCTTTAGTCTTAGTGTGATACCCCACATTCTTTATTTCTTTTGAGTTTTTAGTGTTCCATTTGTTGGAACCATCACCCCATAGAATTCTGATATTATGTCTTTCTTTATTTTTAGTGTTATGACCTGCCCAATTGTTGTGATAATTGAAGCAATCAGAGCTATGTCCCCCAGACAGTATATCTATATGGCCGTCTCCATTGAAGTCAGCATGCCTAGCTAAGAAACCGAACTGATTTGCACAAACGTTACTTTTCATTATGCCTTTACCGTCATTAATTAGACATAGCATTTCACCATTGCTTCCTTTCCAATCAACACTGGCAAGAATGATATCCAGGTCACCGTCTTTATCAAAATCACCCGCATCAGCTCGGTGTGAAAAATTACAAAATCTTTTGAACTTTTTATTATAGTCTGCTCCATTAATATGTGTAGCACTTGACTCTTTTAAAAAACCTTCAGGTTGTGATAAAAAATATGAGTGATACCCTCCACAACCTGTTCCAAAATCATTTACTGCTGCTGCCAAATATATGTCATCCCACCCATCACCATTAAAATCCGCGACAAGGGGTTGAGCTGTTCCACTTTGAATAAAAGGTAAATTGTCTTGTATGAGGCCTGTACCCCAAAAAGATTCATTACCTTTAGCTCTACCTGTTTTTGATTGACCAAGAATAATTTGATAATTGTGTTGAGTTACTCCGGCTTCTGCTAAACAAGCTCCAGCGTTTTCATCAGCTTTACAAACATATATCCCAAGATTTGGATCTAACTTTTGTTTAAAATTCTTATCAAGATTAAGAACTGTTACAACATAATCCTGCACACCGTCTCTATTAAAATCACCAGTCGCTATAAAATCATGCAGAGTAAACCAAGGTTGTGATTTATCATAAGCTAATAATTTAGCAAGAAATTGATCTTTGAGAATTTTTTTAGGGATGAGCCATTTTTTTTTATCACTATTAGCCTCTCCCCATAAATATTTCTCATCAAATCCCTGACCTGCCTGAAATGGTAAAATATTATCAGCTTTAGCAAAACTAAAAATAAACAAAAAAACTACAATAAAATATTTCATTTCTTTATTCCCATTCAATAGTAGATGCTAAAAATATCATTGTTTATCAACTATTTTAAAGCCATTTTTTAAATTGTGTAAGTTTTGTGTAAGTTTAATGACCATCATATTTCTTAAGTAGATTATCAAAATTTCTTATTTTCTTATAAACATTACTTTTTTTATCGTATTCAACTCTCCAAAAAGGAAAGTTGGGGCATTCAAGTTTTAAATATTTTGTTTCTATAAGTGAATAATCTATTGCCAATCTTAGAAATATACCAAAAGTTACTGGACAAGTATTGTCAGCTTTACTTTTTTTAGCCAACTTTAGTCTAATATCTTTAAAGTTATACTTTTTGGTAGAGGGAGTTTTTTTAATAAATTTTATAATATCTTTTGGGGTTGATATGAGCATTAATTCTCCTTTTTTCATATCAGCAAAATTAAAATCTAATTTTTTAATTTTTGGTAAAAATTCTCTATTAAATTTCTTAAATGTTTTTAATTCATCAATTGATAATTTTGTAATATCTAAATTCATTCCCACTCAATAGTAGATGGAGGCTTACTAGTTATGTCATAGAGGACTTTGTTTACTCTAGGAACTTTATTTATTATATGAGTTGCTACTTCAGATAAAGTTTCAATATCAATCTGTGAAACATCTGCTGTCATTCCATCAACTGAATTTATACATCTTAAAACACAAGTCTCCTCATAAGTTCTCTCATCACCCATCACACCTACAGATTTAACAGGAAGTAAAACTGCAAAAGCTTGCCATGATTTGTTGTACAAATCCTGTTCAATGAGAAAATTAATAAAAATTTCATCTATTTCTCTTAAAGTATCTAGTCTTTGTCTATTAACCTTTCCAATACAACGGATACCAAGTCCTGGCCCAGGAAAAGGATGTCGATTAACAAATCTCTGATCTAATTTGTAGAATAGACCTAATCTTCTAACTTCGTCCTTAAAAAGTTCTTTAAAAGGCTCTATAACGTCAAATTTAAGGTCTTTTGGTAAACCACCAACATTATGATGTGATTTTATAGTCACACTCTTTCCACCATGGTAAGAGCGACTTTCTATAATATCTGTATATAGAGTTCCTTGTGCGAGATAGAAATCTTTTTGTGATAATTTTCTAATATACTTTGAGAATACCTCTATAAATAAACCACCTATTATCTTTCTTTTAAGTTCTGGATCAGTAACATTTTTTAGTTTTTTTAAGAAAATATGTTCTGCATTGATTATATTTAATTTTAAATTGAAGGACTTAAATACAGATTTTATATTTTTAATATCATACTTTCTAAGCAATCCATTATTTACAAATATAAAATGAACGTTATCTAATTTCAGATATTTTGATATAGCAAATGCCAAAACTGTAGAGTCAACCCCGCCTGATACTGCACACACTATATTTGGTTTTTTTTCTTTTACATTAATTCTTAGATATCTACCAATAGTTTGGTGTAAATCATTATTTTTCCAATTTTCTTTTAAGTTACAAATATTAAATAAAAAATTTTTTAAAATTTGATTGCCAAATTCAGAGTGTGTAACCTCACAATGAAATTGTATTGCATAAATGTTATTTTTATAAATAGCTGCTGGTATATTATTTTTAGTTTTAGCAAGAATTTTAAAACCTTTTGGAGTTTTCGTTAAACCATCGCCGTGAGACATCCATACTTGTTGCTCGGGGTTAGTGTTCTTAAATAAATCAGACTTTGATATCTTTATAATTGTTTTTCCATATTCTCTTTGGTTACTTTTTTCTATAACACCATCAAATTCTTTTGAGATATATTGAAAGCCATAACAAATACCTAAAATTGGAATGGGTATTTGATCTAAAGGAATGTCAATTTTAGGTGCATTTTTATTTAAAACAGAGTCTGGACCCCCTGATAATATTAAAACTGAATGGTTTAAAATATTAGTTACATTGTTGAGATACTTTGGAGTATAAATCTCTGCATACACTCCCAGCTCACGAATTTTCCTTCCAATTAAGTGTGTATATTGAGATCCAAAATCTATAATTAATACTGATTTACTCAATTTGAGCGGTAATTTGGTGCTTCTTTTGTTACTTGGACACCGTGAACATGACTTTCATTAATGCCAGAATTGGTCAAACGGACAAATTTTGCATTTTTTTTGAGTATAGTGAGGTTCTTAGAGCCCGTATACCCCATTCCAGACCTCAAACCTCCTGTCAATTGAAATAAAACGTTAGATACTTGACCTTTATACGGAATTCTTCCTTCAATACCCTCAGGAACTAATTTGATAGCCTCATTAATTTCGTCTTGAAAATATCGATCTGCTGAACCTCTGGCCATAGCTCCCAGAGAGCCCATTCCACGATAGGACTTATACGATCTTCCTTGAAATAAAAAAACTTCTCCAGGTGACTCATCTGTTCCAGCAAATAAAGAGCCTGCCATGATACAGTTTGCTCCAGCTGCAAGAGCTTTTACAATGTCACCAGAATAACGTATCCCTCCATCAGAGATCATTGGAATTTTATTTTTATCGGTTATTGCAGCAATATCTTGAATGGCAGTAAATTGAGGTACTCCAACACCTGCAACAATTCTAGTAGTACAGATAGAACCTGGACCAATACCAACCTTGATTGCATCTGCACCTAATTTAATTAAGTCTTTAGCAGCTTCAGGTGTAGCAATATTACCTACAACTATAGGTAATTTTATTTTTTTTCTTATTTTTTTAAAAGACTCTAATACTGCTGATGAATGACCATGAGCTGTATCTATAAATAAAATATCAACACCAGCTTTATCTAATTCTATAGCTCTTTGTAAGTCATTAGGCTTACTTCCTATTGCAGCACCAACTAATAATTGTCCATTTTTATCTTTAACAGAATAGGGAAACTTCTCTCCTCTTTGAATATCCTTAACAGTAATTAAACCAATACATTTATTGCTGTTATCAGTTACAACTAGTTTCTCTATTCTATTTTCTTGTAGTAATTTTTTTGCCAGTCCAAAAGAGGACATTCCTTTTGATTGAGTTTGAGTAATAGAGATTACTTTTTTAGTCATTAAATCTTTAACTTTTGTTTTTTTATTAATTACAAATCGAACGTCTCTATTAGTAATAATTCCCTGAAGTTTATTAGCTTTATCAACCACTGGAAAACCAGATATATTTTGTTTTTCCATTACATTTAAAACATCTTCAATTGTATTATTAGGACTCATTGTTATTGGATTATAAACAATCCCTGCTTCGTATCTTTTTACTTTTTTAACTTCATAACTTTGCGTTTCTATATCATAATTTTTGTGAATTACTCCTAAACCACCATTTTGAGACATTGATATTGCCATTTTGGACTCTGTTACAGTGTCCATTGCTGCTGATATGATAGGAATATTTAGTTTTATATCTTTTGTTAGATTTGTTGAAATGTCTACGTTATTCGGGAGAATAGTTGATGCTTGGGGTTTTAATAAAACGTCATCAAACGTTAAATATTCTTTAACTTGAGCCATGGCCAATATTAGTTTTTTTTATATTAAAATCAAGATCTGACTAGGATAGTTTTCTTCCGTCATTTAGACCAGCTTCATAGTCTAATGGGTCTACATCATCTAAGCACCCTAGGTTAATACCCATACCGTTTGGATCAGTTCTTCTATTGTGGTGAGTGTATATCCCGCAATGCTTGCAAAAAAAATGTTCAGCTAAGTTTAGATTAAATTGATAAAGAGATAGATCTTCTTTTCCCTTTAAAAGTTTAAAATTAGATTTAGGAACCATTATCATTTTTGCATTTTTTCTAATACAAATGGAGCAATTGCATTGCATTATTTTTTCAAGATCAGAGTCAATCTCAAACTCAATAGCTTTACAGTGACACGATCCTTTATGAAGCACGGCTATTTTCTTTAAAGAAATTTTTTAAAATATTTTTAGTTTCACTCGCCGTTTCTAAAATAGACATATGTCCAGACTCTTCTAAAACGACTGTTTTTGATCCCTCTATATTTGAAGCTAATTCTAGACCCACTTTTTTAGGAGTCATTTTATCATGTTTGCCTACGATACATAAAGTTGGGTGTTTAATACTTTTAGCAGCAGTTTCTCCATTAGTGTATTTATCGCAAGCATTGAAGTCTGCACCAAGCGTGCCGTCATTATTTGAAGATACCAACTGACCGCCCATACCTAAATGACTTAATCCTGGAACAGGATGGCCACCTTTATGACCTAAAGGTCCATGAACCCAATCCATCATAAGATCAACAGCTTTTTGATCTTTATTTAATGCTAAATCTAAAAGTTCAGTGTTCATCTTCATTGACATAGATCCATTGATTAGTGCAAGTAAATCTAATTTCTCAGGGTGTCTTTGTGCAAATTCTAATCCCACCAAACATCCCTGTGAATGACCGACGTACGATGCTTTATCAATTCCCAAAGATGTTAATAGGTCTGCAACCCAATCAGCCATCTCCTCAATCGTTTTTAATGGTGGTCCTTCGGAGTCACCATGGCCGGGTAGATCTACTGCAATTGTATTGTAACCATGAAATGCAAAGTATCTTGTTTGAAGCACCCATGTGACATGGCTCAGACCACTACCATGAACAAATACAATCGAGGGTTGATTTTTATCTATTTCTCTTCCACTAGATGTATAATACGCCTCTTTTCCGTTAACTTTAAGCTTCATTTAGAAGCAACAAGTCTTGGCTTTTGAGATGCTCTGAAACCATTTTCAAAGTCATTAATAATGTCATCCATGTCTTCCAAGCCAACAGAAAAACGTATCATATCTTCAGTTAAACCTGCCAACTCTAATGATTTTTTATCCATTTGAGAGTGAGTTGCAGATGCTGGATGAATAACTAGTGATTTTGCGTCACCAACGTTAGCTAAATGTGAAGTTAGTTTTAAAGAGTTTATAAATGCGTGACCAGCTTCTTTGCCTCCCTTAATTCCAAAAGCTATCATTGAGCCAGCACCCTTAGGCATTAATTTTGCAGCAACTTTATGATCAGGGTGATCCGGTAAACTTGGATGATTTACCCAAGAAACACTTGGATTGTTACTTAAGTAATCAACCATTATTTTAGTATTGGATAAATGCTTTTCCATTCTCACTGAAAGAGTTTCTATTCCTATTAAAATATTAAATGCATTTGTTGGACTCATACATGGACCAAAGTCTCTCATGCCCTCTGCCCTTGCTCTCATAGTGAATGCTGCTGGACCAAATTCTTCAGCAAAAGAAAGACCGTGATAACCATCATATGGTTCAGTCATTGTTGGAAACTTATCTCCCTTAGTCCAATCAAAGTCACCCTTTTCAACAATTATACCACCCATTGAAGTGCCATGACCTGCCATCCATTTTGTTAGAGAGTGTGTGATTATATCTGCTCCTAATTCAAAGAGATTACACAAATATGGTGTGTTAAATGTTCCATCGACCATTAAAGGAATACCGGCTTCTTTTGCTATTTTGGAAATTTCAGGTAAATCCATAATTTCTATGCCAGGATTACCAATCAACTCACCCCAAATACATTTTGTATTTGGTTGAATTGCTTTTTTAAAACCCTCTGTGTCTCTAGGCTTGACAAAAGTTGTTTCAATACCAAATCTTTTTAAAGTTAGTCTCAGTAAGTTAAAAGAGCCTCCATACAATTGCGATGAGGAAACTATATGATCACCTGCACTACAAATATTTAGAAGAGCTAGCATCATTGCGCTCATACCAGAGGCAGTAGCTAAAGCAGCAGAGCCACCTTCTAAAGCTGCAACTCTTTCTTCAAGAACAGATATAGTTGGGTTGGATATTCTACTATAGATATGTCCGCCCTCCTCTAAATTAAATAAAGCAGCCGCATGATCTGCATCTTGGAATAAATATGATGTTGTTTGATATATTGGAACGGCACGGGAGCCAAAATTTTTATCTGGCTGATGCCCACTATGTAAAGTTTTAGTGTTAAACTTATATGTTTTTGGATCGGTCATATGAAAATATAACATAGATTTTTTAATGAAAGTAATAGAAAAAAAGTCTCAGTTTTGAGGTTTATGTAGAAAAGACATAATCTCTAATTAATAATTTGTAATCCACATGGTTTGATAGGCCTTTAGAGTAATAGTTGATTTTATATCAATGATTATCTCATTAGAAATTAAATCCCACCATTCATTTGATGCTATTAGATTTAATTCTGACAAATCTAAATATTGGAACACATTAGTTACATTACTTACACAAAATATCGACTGTCTTTTATCATGACTCTGTCTCCAAAAACCAAAAAAGTTCTTACCTAAATTAAATGTAAATTGTGTAGCATTCGGATGAAATGCAGATTGGTTTTTTCTAATTTCAATTAATTTTGATAATTGATTATATATTTTTGAATTAAAAGTATCAGTATTTGCAAGTAATCCATCAATTTCATCATACTTCCAAGATCTTCTATTTATAGATCTATGACTTTTTGTTTGCTCTAGTTTTTCATAGTCATTTGTAGAGCCCAAAATACTATGTATGTAAATAGCTGGTATTCCCTCGAGTCCTAGCATTATTGCATGGCAACAAATAAACCTTTCAATTTGCAAATGATCACTTCCTTGAAATGTTCCTTTCATAGCATCTATGAGTGAAATATTTATTTCATAGACAGTCTCGGTGTTGTCTGTTTTTTTTCTTTTGGTAGTTTTTGCTCCAAAATCAGTCATGATATCGACTAAGTTATTTCTCTCTTTTTCTGTTAAAATTCCCTCTGTCGGTCTCAGGCCAATACCATCATGAGAAGCTATAAAATTAAAATAAGATGTATGATCTTTTGCAGGAGGCATGCCCATTGACCATTTACGTAGAGCTGTGCTATCACCCATCACAAGAGTCCATAGTAGCAAGGGTGGTAAAGCAAAGTTGTATACAGCATTTGCTTCATCGTTTTCTCCGAAATAACTAAGATTTTCTAAATTGGGTAAATTTGTTTCAGTTATAAGTAAAGTATTTTTACTAAATGCATTGAGAAGTGTTCTCATTAATTTCACAACTTCATGAGTCTGTGGTAAATTTAGACAGTTGGTGTCGTGTTCTTTCCAAAGGAAAGCAATGGCATCTAATCTAAATACTCTAACACCATTTTTTAGATATAAATGAATTAACTTAATGAAGAAAAATAAAACCTCAGGATTTTTAAAATTAAAGTCAACTTGATCGTGGCTAAAAGTACACCATAAATAATAAATTTCTTTATTAATTTCAAATTCTCTAAAAAGATCTGAGCTTCTAGGGCGAACAACTTGGTCATAACCTTGTTTGTCTTTAAGTTTTATAAAAAAATTTTGTGTTTCAGCTTTATTATCAATAAAAGATTTAAAATATTTACTTTCTATAGATGCATGATTAATAACAATGTCACTCATTATCCTAAAATTTTTTGATAGTGATTTAATATCTTTCCAATAACCTAAATCAGACCTTACTTCTTCATAATCAGTTATAGAAAATCCATCATCTGAACTGTAAGGAAAAAAAGGTAGAATGTGCAAATTGTTGAATTGTTTTTTACAATACTTGTCTAAGAACTTGCTTAGAGTTTTTAATTTATTATTTTTTTCTTCATATATTGAGTCACCATACGTAATTAAGAAAACATCTTTTTGAGACCAATTTGGTTCAGAAATACCTAGGTCTTTATTTTGAAACAAATCAAGAACTCTATTAATTAATTTTAAAATTTCATTTTGATCTAATATATCCTTGTAAATTATTTGAAAATGAATGTTTAGATTATTTTTTAATTCTTCTTGCACTTTAGGTGTTATCTTCCATGACGGCATCATTAAAAGATTTTAAAATAGTTGGGTCAGCACTATCAACTCTTCTCCAAGTTGGTATATTGGGATTTTCACTCGGTGAGTCTAGAAATATTTTTCCTGCTTCGATAATATTTTGTGCGAAGAGCTCAACCATTTCCTCTTCTTTGTGGACATCGAAGTTTAATCCATTCATCTCTGCATCTGTTTTATAAATCTGAACCATATCAAGTGCTAATCTATAATATGTTGCTTTTAGTGTTCTAAACTTCTCATTAGAAAATACATGACCTTGTGTAGCTAATTTTCTAAATAAAGCTTTAGAAATATCTATAGTCATTTTAGATAAACCCTTTTGCCGATTATTTTTAGAGACCTCTTGGTGTTTGTGTTCATAGGTATCTGCTATATCTACTTGGCAAATTTTATTATTAGCAAAGTTCCTATACATTTCAGAGAGTATTCCTATTTCAAGGCCCCAATCATGTGGAATTCTTATGTCATTCAATAAATTATATTTAAATGAAAATTCACCAGCCAGAGGATATTTAAATATATCTAAGAAATTTAAATATTCATTAAATCCAACCATTTTCTGTAAGGATTTAACTAAAGGTGTAACTAGTAACCTTGTGACTCTTCCATTCATGGATTTTTGAGCAACCCTAGGATAAAAGCCCTTACAAAAATCAAATGAAAATTTTGGATTAGCAACTGGGTAAAATAGTTTTGCTACTAAATTTTTATCATAGGTGACTATATCACAATCATGCATTGCAACAGATCCCGACTCTTTCAGAGAAATTACAAATCCCATACAGTACCAAATATTTCTTCCTTTCCCCTTTTCAGCAGGAGCAAGATCCATTTTAGATAAATGTTGATCTATTTTTTTTAATTTAGGTCCATCGTTCCAAAGAATATATTTTTTTTGAGGAAGTACTGAAAAAAATTTTTTAGCTTTTATAAATTCTTGTTTGTTGGCTTGATCTAAACCAATAACAATATTTTTAATGTATTTAACTTTTTTTAAAGTATTCACAATATAGGTTAATGCTGGCTTTTCTAATTCTGAATACAAAGAAGGAAGAATTAAAGTCATGGGTGAGACTTTTGAAAAATCTAAAAGTTCTTTTTCTATTTCCTCTATGGGTTTCGAATTAAAATTATGAAGAGTAGCTATTACGCCATTTTGATGAAAGTCAGGCATGGTTAAAAAATCTTATTATCTAATGTTTTATTTAATTTATACAGAACTTGACTCCAACCGTCAGGTGCTAACTTTGATGATTTAAAAATATTTTTTTTATTAGAACGCAATTTTGGATATGCACCAGAAGAATTTTTAATTAGGCAGGAGTATTTACAAGAATTTAACATGTCAATATCATTTCTACTATCACCCAAAGCAATAGTATTCCTTGAATATTTATCACGAAATTGAATATCATAAACATGAGATATTAGCTTTTTAGCTATTCTTTTGTTGCATATAGAAGAAATTTGCATAAACCTACTACCTTTTATAAAAATTCCATCTTTTTCAAATTTAAGCTCTTTTTTGAATGATTTTAAGTTTGTTGGATTATCATCCCAAAGAATAATTTGACTTGCCTCACGATCCAACATCATATTTGTATTATTCAAATTCGTGTATCTTTTTAAAATAATTGGTGAGAGATCTTGGGCAATTAAAAAATTATATTTTTTTTGTTTCTTTTTTAAAAATTGATGCCAAACCTTTGAAGATAATTTGGCAATTCTTACTTTCCAATATTTTTCAAAAGAAGATGAGTTTTTAATTTTATTAAATCTTATTTTAGGAAAATATAAAATTGCTCCATTTTCAGTACTAAAGGGCATATTTGATAATTTCAATTCTTTAAGTAATTTTTTACATTCACTGAATGTTTTACTAGTATTAAAAATAATTTCATTTTTATTATTGATAATTGTAGAGATCATTTTTTTATTATTTCCAAATGAATAATTATCATGATCTAGAAGAGTTCCATCGAGATCAGTAAAAATAAGATATCTTTTCATTTATATGTAATTTTTTTTGCTGTTTGTTTTTTATCTAAAATTATTAATACATTGCAATCACTGGGTGAAGTTAAAAACATCCATTTAGATAATTTTTCATAAAATTGTATAAATCTATAGAGTTTCTTTTTTAAAGGATTATTACTATTAGAAGAGCGAAGACCTAATTCTTGTTTATATTTCCAATCAATTACAAATTTCCAGTTTGGTATTTTAATGAAAATAAAATAACTAAATTTTTTAAAAACTTTTTGATATTCAACTAAAGCCTTATTATATGCAGTTCTCCATAATAAATTAGAGTCCTCTATTTTTTCTAAATCATTTATATTTTTTTTTAAATAATGTGGGTCTATTGGTTTTGAACCGACACACCAACCCTCTAAAATAATTAAATCTGCTTTATTTACTTTTCTTCGATATTTTTTCTTATTATCAGTTACTTTATCAAAGACTGGAAGAAATAATGGAAATTTATTACTTTTAAGATTTCTGATTGTTTGAAACAGTAATTTTAAATTGTGAGTGCCAGGAACACCCCTGGTTTCAAATAAATTTGTATTATATCTTTTAGCCAATAGTTTTCTTTGATGAGAAGATAAATAAAAGTCATCTATACTAAGAATAACAACATTCTTTGAATAATATTTTTTAAAATATTTTTTAATTTGTAACGACAGAGTAGATTTACCAGATCCTTGAGATCCAGAAATCATTAATGTTTTTTTATTTTTTATTCTTTTAAATAAATCAATATACGACTTAGCTATTTCATAAGTTAAATTTGAACCTGTTAATTTCTTATGAGATGTTACAAGAAAGTCTAATTTATTTTTATTATCAGACATGGCAAATAGTTGGCGCGCTCTGCAGGATTCGAACCTGCGACCCTCTGCTTAGAAGGCAGATGCTCTATCCAGCTGAGCTAAGAGCGCATTTATTGGAATATTTACCACTTCAACTTTATATTTTCTACTTTAATATGCATTAATTTTTAAATGAACAATATTTTAATTAAAGTCGAAAATTTGGTGAAAACATTTGGTGGATTAGTTGCACTAAATGATTGCTCCTTAGAAATTAAGGATAAAGCAATAACAGGAATTATTGGACCTAATGGATCTGGTAAAACTACTTTATTTAATGTAATAACTGGTAATCTGAAGCCAGATACAGGTAAAGTTTTCTATAATGGTGTTGAAATAACTAATGAAGAGTCGCACGACTTATTTCATTTAGGAGTATTAAGAACATTTCAAATAGCACACGAATTTTCAAATATGACAGTTATTGAAAATTTAATGGTGGTGCCGGGTAATCAAAAAGGTGAAAAGCTTCTATATTCATTGATGAATAGTCAAAAAATTAAAAAAGAGGATGAATTAATAAAAGATAAAGCCATGGAGGTTTTAAAATTTTTGAAAATTGAACACCTTAAAAATGAGAGAGCTGGAAATTTATCTGGAGGTCAAAAAAAACTTTTAGAATTAGCAAGAACAATGATGGTAGATGCTAAAATAGTTTTTTTAGATGAAGTTGGTGCAGGAGTTAATAAAACACTCCTTAGAGACATAAGTGACTCAATTTTAAAACTTAATCAAGATAAAGGTTACACATTTTGTATGATTGAACATGATTTTAACTTTATAAGTGAGTTGTGTGACCCCGTAATAGTTTTAGCTGAGGGATCAGTTCTTTTTAAAGGTTCTGCTGATGATGTTAAGTCAAATGAACAGGTTATTGAGTCTTATTTAGGTAAGGGATTAAAAAAATAATGTTTTTTTCTGCTTCAAATTTAACAGGTGGTTATGGAGGTGTGAACATTATCGAAGAGTGTTCTTTTAGTGTTAATAGAGGTGAAATTGTGTCGATACTGGGTCCTAATGGTGCTGGTAAATCGACAGCAATGAAAGCAATGCTTGGTATACTTGACTTAAAAAGTGGAAATGTCGTACTTGACGGGCAAGATATCACAAAACTTAAAACACAAGATAGAATAAAGCTTGGTATCTCCTTTGTGCCTCAAATTAAGAATATATTCACAGAATTAACAGTAAAAGAAAACTTAGAGATGGGGGCCTTTTTAAACGATACAAATTTATCAACGAGATTAGAGGAGATGTATGATTTATTTCCTATAATTAAAGAGAAAAAAGATCAATTTGCAGGGGAATTATCAGGTGGTCAACGACAGCAGGTTGCAATCGCCAGAGCTTTAATGACTGAGCCAAATGTTTTAATGCTAGACGAACCAACTGCAGGGGTTTCACCTGTAATAATGACAGAATTATTTGAGCACATACTAAATATAAAAAAACAAAACATAGCTATATTAATGGTTGAGCAAAATGCCCGCCAAGCTTTAGAAATATCTGACCGAGGTTATATTTTAGTGACAGGAAAAAATGCTTACGAAGGCAAAGGTGATTATCTTCTAAATGATAAAGAGATAAGGAAGGCTTTTTTAGGTGGATAAATGGATTTCTTAAACTCGATCATACTTCTTACAAACTTTATTATTGTGCCTGGAATAACTTATGGATCTCAGCTAGCATTAGGTGCAATTGGAGTAACTCTTATTTATGGTGTTTTAAGATTTGCTAACTTTGCCTATGGGGACTTGATGGCTTTTGGAACGATGATTGTAATACTTGTTACTTGGTTTTTAAAGTCAAAAGGAATTACATTTGGCTTGCTTCCAACTGCTTTACTAGCGTTACCAGTTGGTATCCTATTGACCATTGTAGTGAGTTTATTTTTTGACAAAACGGTATTTGAATATTACAGAAATAAAAAAAGCGACCCTGTAACTTTTATAGTTGTTAGTCTTGGTATTATGTTTGTTTTAAACGCAGTGGTTAGAATTATCATTGGGCCAAATGATATTAACTTTATGGATGGTCATAAGTTTATTATGAAAGCTAGAGAATTTAAACAAATGACAGGACTAAATGAGGGATTGGCATTAAAATCAACTCAAGTGATAACATTAATAACAACAATAATTACATGCTCCATACTTTTTTATTTTTTAAATAAAACAAAAACAGGCAAATCTATGAGAGCCTATTCAAATAATGAGGATTTGGCTTTACTATCAGGTATTGATCCAAAAAAAATTGTTTTACTGACTTGGATAATCGTTTCAATTTTAGCGACAGTCGCTGGAACTTTGTATGGATTGGATAAAAGTTTTAAACCATTTACTTATTTTAATAACCTTCTGCCCATTTTTGCAGCAACAATTGTTGGTGGTATTGGAAATCCTTTAGGTGCATTTTATGGGGGCTTTCTAATTGCTTTCTCTGAAATAGGCCTTACCTATGCTTATAAAAAATTTTTTAAGTACATCATGCCTGAGGGTTTAGAACCAAGCACACTAATACAATTTATCTCTACTGATTATAAATTCGCGATCTCTTTTGCGATATTGATAGTGGTTCTTATTTTTAGGCCAAATGGTATCTTTAAAGGAAAAGTCATATGATCAATAATTCTGACTTTAAAATTTGTTTCTCAGTAATGACAGTTTTAACCATTTTAGTAGGTTTATTTCAATCATGGGGTATTGCATTATCAATGTTAAATCTCTGTCTTATCTCTGCTGTTATGGCGATGGGAGTAAATATACAATGGGGTTTTGCAGGGTTAATTAATTTTGGTGTAATGGGCTTTTTGGCCATAGGTGGTCTAGCTACTATTTTAGTTTCAGTTCCACCTGTTCCTGAAGCATGGAGCGCTGGTGGGTTAGGAATTTTAATTTCTGGTTTATTTTTAGTTGCAGTTGTTTTTAGTGTTTTAATAATTAATAAAAAAATTCCAAATTATAAATATAAAAATTATTTTATATTCTTTATCATAGTTTTATCTATACCCTTACTTAAATTTATAGCTGGTCCATCAATTAGTAAAATTGAGTCAATAAATGCCGCTACATCAGGTTTCTTAGGTGGAGCCAATTTGCCAATTATATTTTCATGGTTTGTTGGTGCAATTTTGTGTGCACTCGTAGCCTTTGTCGTAGGAAAAGTTTGTTTAGGATTAAGGTCTGACTATTTAGCAATATCAACTTTATTAGTCTCGGGAATAATAATAACAATTGTAAAACATGAGGAGTGGCTATCAAGGGGAGTAAAGAATGTTATTGGTTTAAAAAGACCAGTTCCATATGAAGTAGATATACAAAACTCTGAGTGGTTTATTAAGCTAGTTGAGTTTTTTAACTCTTCAAAACTATCAAATATATTAGACTCTGATGAAAAGGTTTCTCTGCTTAATCAATTAGTTATCACCTCATCTGGTGTTTTTGTAAAGCTTTGCTTTAGTCTTATATTTTTAGTAGTTGTAATTACAATACTTTACTTTTCAGAAAAAGCCTTGAATTCTCCTTGGGGTAGAATGATGAGGGCAATAAGAGACAACGAAGAGGCAGCTAAAGCTATGGGTAAAAATGTTGTCAAGCAACACCTATTTATTTTTATGTTAGGTTCTGCAATTATTGGATTTGCGGGTGCAATGCTTGTAACATATGACGGACTATTTACGCCATCCAGCTATCAACCATTAAGATATACCTTTCTTATATGGGTAATGGTCCTATTAGGAGGAACAGGTAACAATTATGGTGCAATATTAGGTGGATTTGTTGTTTGGTTTATTTGGATACAATCTGCTCCATTTGCATTATTAGTTATCAATATTTTCACAAACCATTTAGAAGAAACTAATTATATAAAAGAACATCTATTGAATAGCGTCCCATACTTTCGATATTTGATGATGGGTCTTGGACTTTTATTAGTTATGAGGTATCGCCCAAAAGGGCTACTTCCAGAAAAAATTATTAAGAATTAACATAACAATAGCCCCACCAAAATGATGGGGCTAAAAAATAATAATTATCTTTGTGCTACGTCAGTAAATTGACCGCCTTCAATTCCCTTTTCAAGGAATGCTCCAAACGCTTCTCCTACTTCAGTAAAATTAACATCTGTGGCTCCGTCATAGTCAACTGCAAAACCTGCACAAGCAAGCTCGAGACCTTTACTTAATTCACCAGCAAAAATCTTAGTACCAGGACCATTAGCTACACTCATAATATTTGCAGCTACAGTTGCACTGTCATCGGATCCACCTTTACACATTGCTAGCATGATTAATGCAGCTGCGTCATATGACTCTCCAACGTAAACTGATGGATCAACTCCGTTAGCTTCAGCGTATGCTTTAAACTTCATTGCACCAGCACCTAAAGAACCAGGCATTGAACCAAATGAACCATCAAGATCTGAACCAAATGTGTCCGTTAATGAGTCACCAATCATACCATCAGATAAAACAAATGTATCAAAAGCACCAGTATCTAAGGAACCTTGAATAATTTGGTTCCCACCTTGGTCTAGGTAGCCTATAACAACTAAAGCATCCCCACCAGCTGATGAAAGAACACCTACTTCAGCACTATAGTCAGCTTTGTCACCTTCGTGAGCAGTTTTAGCTGTCACATCAATACCTCTTGCAATTGCTGCAGCTTCATACACATCAGCTAAACCAACACCGTAGTCTGTATTAACGTAAGTAATTGCAACACTTGAAATACCTCTGTCACTAGTAATGTCTGCTAATACCTCTCCACCTCTAGCATCAGAAGGGGCTGTTCTGAAAAACAAACCATTGTCCTCTGCAGTAGTTAAAGCAGGTGAAGTTGCAGATGGTGAAATCATTGGAACACCATTAGGCACAGCAACATTTGAAAGGACTGCACCTGTAACACCAGAACAGTCTGCTCCCATAATTGCAGTAACACCCTGTGAAATTAAAAATTCAGCTGCAGATGCTGCCGCTGCTGAGTCGATACATGTTGAGTCAGCTCTTATAGAACTAACAGTTGAACCACCTAATAGTTTACCAGAGTCTGAAGCTTCATTAAAAGCTAACTCAGCTCCTGCAGCCATACCTGGCGTTAATGATTCAATAGGTCCTGTAAAACCTAAAATAATGCCAACTTTAACTTCTTTAGCGTATGACGTGCTAAACATAAATAAAGCAAGCAGAGTAGTAATGAACTTAATCATTTCTTTCCCCCTTATTAATTAATAATTATGCAGTGATAATAGTATTATATTTGAAAAAATGAATATTTAATTACTAATGTGTCCAAGAAGTTTTTCTATTATTTGAGAAATTACTGGCATAACTCTTTGGTTTTACTGGTTTATAGGTTTGATCAACAACCCTGTATTGATATGAGTTCTTTTGACACCATAAGATAGCATCATCTAAGCTGTCAAAGTTTAATTTTAATTGTTTAGTTGTGTTTTTTGAGCTATTCCAGCCCATTAATACATCCTTTTGAAGACTAGGATCAAACTCAAACTCGATAATCCAAACCTTAGTTTTCTTTAATCCTGATTGCATATTAGTTTTTGACGGACGCTTAATTGTTACTTTTTTCATCTTGTTTTTGGTCGGGGAGACAGGATTCGAACCTGCGACTTTCTGCTCCCAAAGCAGACACTCTACCAGACTGAGCTACTCCCCGAGTATTGAATATATATACTTTTGTCTTATAAATAGTCAAACAGTTAAATTTCATGCAAAAAGTAACTAAAATAAAAAAATTACTTATATCAAACAGCTTTTTCAAGTTTTGGAAATATCAATTTTTAGTTCGTAGCTATAACAAGAAAATAAAACCTTATAAGATTTTTAGAGAAATATTAAATGTTGGAGATGTGGTTTTTGGTCTTTGTTTTAGTCCTGAGGAGAAAAAGTTTTATTTGATCAAGCAATTCAGACCATTTTACTTTGTCAGAAATAAAAAATTAAAATATGAAATTGTAGGAGGATTAGTAGATAAAGGTGAGTCGCTTATTACTGCTTTAAAAAGAGAAATTAAAGAAGAAATAGGAGTTAAAACAAAAAAAATTGTGAAATTAACTACATACTGCCCAGTACCAGGCTACTCTGATGAAATAGTTCATGTTTATTATGCAGAGGTTGAAAAAATAAAGCTAAAAACTCTGTATAATAGAAATGAGAATGAGGAAATTAAAATTTTTAAATTAAGTCTAACTGAGTTAAAAAAAATTAATGAAAGTAAATCTATACAAAACGTCCTAACAAAAATTTCTATTTATGAGTATTTTAAAAAATTTAAATAGAGTTAACGTTATTAACAATCTTATTTTCTTTTAAAAAATCAGCAACTTGATTTGCTACGTCAATTGCTACATTAGATTGAGCTTCCTTTGACGAAGCTCCTAAATGAGGTGTGAGAAGTAAATTTTTAGTTCCAAACATTATATTATCTGTTGCAGGCTCATTTTCATAAACATCAATTGCAGCACCTGCAATAATTTCATTATTGAGTGCATCTTTTAAATCAGACTCATTAATCAGACCGCCCCTAGCACAATTTATAATCACAGATGTGGGTTTCATTGTTGATATTGTTTCTTTGTTAATCATATATTTTGTTTCATCATTCAATTTCGTATGAAGAGAAATAATATCAGCTTCCTTAATTAAATCTTCTGTTGAAACCTTTTTAACATCAAATTTTGATAAATCATCATCACTTGCTGATTTAGAATTAGTAATAATTTTCATTCCAATTGTTGAGCATATTTCAGTAACTCTTTGGCCTATGTTACCATAGCCTACAATTCCAAGTGTTTTTCCTTTAAGTTCAGTACCAATAAACTTAGGTTTTTCCCATTTACCTTGATGGGTTGAATCGTTAGCCAGATGAATATTTCTCATAATAGAAAACATTAAACCAACACTTAACTCAGCAGTTGCCTCTAAATTTCCTAGAGGCGTATTCATTACAAGAATTCGATTTTTTGTTGCTTGATCTAGGTCAACATTATCAACTCCAACTCCTGCTCTACCTATAACTTTGAGGTTATTACAATCAGCAAGAATATCTGATGTAAGTTTAGTTGCAGATCTGATTAAAATGCCATCATATTGATCAATCACACCTTTAAGTTCCTCAGGGGACATCCCAGTTTTGATATCATAATCAATTTGTTTTGACTTTAAGACATCTTCTACCTTATCACTCATCTTATCAGAAATTAATATCTTCATTATTTATATCTTCCCATTGTTTCAAAAAAAGACCATTCAATCCATGGTAAAACTTTTTCAATGTCAGAGGCCTCAACAGTTGCTCCTCCCCAAATTCTTATGCCCGCTGGTGCATCTTTATATGCATTAATATCGTAACCAGCGTCCTCTTTCTCTAATGTAGAACATATTTCTTTCACAAGTTTTTTTTGATTATCACTATCTAAAGCTACAAAGTCAGGATGTGTAAACTTAAAACATATACTTGTTGAAGAATATGTATTTGGGTCAACAGCTAAAAACTCTACCCAATCTCTCTGATCAATCCAGTCCTTAATAACTTGAAGATTTTTTTTTGATCTAGATATTAATTCTTTTTGCCCACCTATTTCAATACACCAATTCAATGCATCCAATGCATCTTCTGCAGCGAGCAAGGAGGGGGTATTTATGGTAGCTCCTTCAAAAATTTCTTTGGAAAACTTTTTGTTTTTAGCTAACTGAAAAATTTTAGGCATTGGCCAAGATGGTTCATAAGTTTCAAGTCTTTCAACTGCTCTTGGTGATAGAGCAATCATACCGTGTGCGGCCTCTCCTCCCAAAACTTTTTGCCATGACCAGGTCACAACATCTAATTTTTTAAAGTCCATATCCATAGCAAATACTGCTGAAGTTGCATCACAAATAGATAAACCTAACCTATTATCTGGTATCCAATCTGCATTAGGAATGCATACACCTGAAGTAGTGCCATTCCATGTAAAAACAACATCATTATCAAAATTTACTTTTGACAAATCAGGGAGTTCACCATAGTTATCAGTTTTATGAACTGTTACACTCTCTAATTTTAACTGTTTTGTAATATCCTTTACCCATGTTAGACCAAAAGTTTCCCAACCACATACTTCTACATCTTTTAAACCTAGAAGACTCCACATAGCCATTTCTATTGCCCCAGTATCAGAGGCAGGGACGATACCTACTAAATAATTATCTGGTAACTCCAAAACTTGCTTCGATTTAACAATTACTTCATTGAGTTTTGCTTTACCGCTTTTTGCTCTATGCGATCTACCTAAAACGGCATCGTTTAAAGCTTCTAACTTCCATCCAGGCCTTTTCGAACAAGGTCCCGAGGAAAAGAATGGATGATCTGGTTTAATGGTAGGTTTTTGCATAATTAATATTTCTCCTTAGTGATCGTGAACTACTCAATAATTTTGTAAAAAAATAAACCATCTAGTGGTTTGGGTTCAAACCAGGTAGCTTTGGGTGGCATAAATTTTAAATTTTTAGAATATTCTATTACTAAATCCATACTAACTGGTCTCATTAATGTCGATAAATCTGTTATACCTGTATCAACTTGATTAATCAAATAATCAGTGCCTAATGAGGGTGGGACGAATTCGACCCTTAGATCAGTAGTTTCGTCTTGAATATTTAATATTTCTTTCAAGACAAACTCACCAAAATCAATACAGTCAGCACCATTTGTGGAGAAATCGTTTTTCAAATCTATTTTATAATACTTACCCTGATAGTAGATAACAAAAAAACGGTCTATCTTCTCATGATATTTTAGCTCCTCAACATGGAAATATTTTTTTAAGTCAGATATGAACGAATCTTTATTATAGGCATCTGGAAATTTAATACTTCTATTGTATGCAAGGTTTAAGCATTTAGATTTTGGAAAAACAATAGATAGAAATTTAGTATCTTTATCTACATCTAATTGAGCAAAGCCTTCTATTCTATGATGGCCATCTGCAACAAAAAGTTCCTTAAAATTAATACCAGTGAAATCGGTGTTAGTCTTGTATATAGAGTGAGTGTACTTACCAGATTTAAACTTTATTAGTGGTTTTTTATCATGATGAATATCTAAGTTTAAATCTATATTTTCATCATCGTAAAAAAGGTAAATTGGACACAATTGAAATTTTACTTTTGATAATTGATCAGCTCTTTCTTTGCCTTTACTAACTAAAATTTTTTCATGGGGCTTTATATTTCTATTTATGTAGTCTTGTATATTTAACAAAGAAATTAACCCTGTTTGCGAATGACTGTCAGAGTCTATTCTATATAAAAAATATTCATTGTCAGATTTATATATAATTTTATCATCGATAAGTCTTTGGTAATATTTCTTTGATAAATCAAAAAATTCATTATCAGAAAGTTTCTTATTAAAATAAATATCTGGTCTTAGAATTTGTAAAAGATTGAGCTTGTGGACCTGATCAGAACTAAAATTATAGTCAATGATATCTGTGCTAGGTGAAATAATTGATTGTAGATATTTATTGTTAAGTACATAAGTATTTGGTAATAATGGCTTCATTTATGAACAGAAACAAAGCACCGTATTATTTTGCTTTAGTAGTAGCTTTGATATTCTTTTTTTATGGAATATTTTCAGTTTTAATACACTAATCTTCTTTATTTGTTGAATTTGGAAGACTCTTCTCTTCGTACCAAGTAGATTTATCTGGAATATTTCCATCCCATAAATAACTCTCATAATCAAATTTTGGCATACCCTTGTCCGATCTTTCATAATATAGTCCGAACTCTCTGCAATATTCTGATAATTGATCTGCCTCAGTCTCTGTTATATTTAGTTTTTCCCATTTTTTTGAAGATGCAACCCATTTAAAACCTTTAGATTTTAGCCAATCCTTGTGATAATAAGTTTCAGAACCTGATACTGCAAATATAATATTTTCACTCATAAAGAACCTCTTGAAATAATTTGTACGGATAATATGTAAAAATAGATAGATTTTCAAAAGATTTTTTTGAATTTACGAAAGAAATTAGATCTTTGATGTTATATATCTGCATATTGGGCATAAATTCCATTTGTTTGTCTAGATTTTTTAAATTGTTATCTGAATTGCTAGTTAGTGTAACGTTAATTTTTAAATTACCATTAATTTCAATACAGCACTTAAAGTTAGTTAATTTTTTAGTAATCTTATCAAGAATTTTATCGTTTTTAATAATTGATATTTTTTTTTCACGATATTGATAAATTAGGTAAAAAAGCTCTGGGCATAATTCAAACAAAACATCTCTGCTGTATAAACTATTCTCAAATTTATTTAGATCTTGAAATGATTTTGTGTAATTAATAATATTTTGTTTTAAAGAGTCCTCGTATAGTTTTTTTATATTTGTTTCATCAATTAAAAAAAGGTTATAAATTAATTTTGAATTGATCAATTTGTTATAATATTTTAAGTCATTTAAATTACTTACAATTGGATAATCAGTTATGACTTTAATATTATTTTTTAAACAAAGATAAATATATTCAAACTTTATGCCAGAAGGTAAAAAATTTAAAACGAAATCTACGCTTTTGTCTCTAATAAGATCTTCGTAAGCACCATAATATTTTTTAAAATTATGAGTCGTAGCAAATCTCTGTGCTACCTCAATATTTCTTGAACTATTAGCATATAGATTAAGTGTGCTTGATAGTTTATTTTTTTTTATAAAGTCAATTGATTTTTGATCTGAACTCAATATAGCTAAATTGCTTTTCATTTATTTTTTATTATAATCCTTGAATGAAACAGGTCTTTTTAAGCTATCACGATATACATACTGATTGTATAAAATTAGCAAAACTAATTAAAAAAAAATATAAACCTAAAAAACTTATTCTTATATCCAGGGGTGGTCTTATACCAGGATCTATTATTGCTAATTATTTAGGAATTCAAGATATTGATGTTATTGCTCTTAAAACTTACTCAGACAGGAAAAAAAATACTGATATTAAGATTTTTAAAAGAATTAAGTCTGAGAAAAAACTGGTTGTAATTGATGATTTAGTTGACAGCGGTGACACTGCGAAAATAGTTAAAGATATGATGCCAAACTCAAAATTTGTTGTTTTGTATGCTAAGACTTCAGGGAAAAAACAAGCCGATCTTCATTTATATGATTTTAAAGATAAAGACTGGCTTGTCTTTCCTTGGGAACAGGATTAAATATTTTTATTTTATTGAGGCACCTCTCCGTCTATACCTTGAACGTAGAACATCATTGAGGCCAACATACCATCATCTGCAACTTCGCCCTCCTTAACTACTAGTTTACCAGCTTGGTTATAAATTGGCCCTTCGAATGAATGAAGAGTTCCATTTTCAATTGCTGACTCCATATTTTTCGCTTCCAAGATTAAGTCTAATGGTAAGAGTTTTGTGTTATAAGGTGACATTTCTACCATACCGTCCTTAAACCCGTGCCATGTATCTTCGGAAGACCATGTACCATCAACAACTGCTTGTGCTTTTGCAGCATAGTAAGGTCCCCAGATATCTTCAATTGAAGTCATGTGAGAATTTGGACAGAAAGCCTCTTGATTTGAAGCTTGACCAAAAGCGAGAACACCGGCTTTCTCAGCGGCTTGGCAAGGAGCATATGAATCAGTATGTTGAACAATTATATCTGCTCCTTGATTTATTAAAGTGTTAGCTGCATCAGCCTCTTTTCCAGGGTCATACCAAGAGTAATTCCAAATGATTTTAATTTTTACATCAGGGTTGACTTTAGAGGCGGCTAAATAAAATGCATTAATTCCTCTTATTACCTCTGGTATAGGAAAAGAAACAATGTATCCAATAGTATTGGTCTTTGTCATTTTACCAGCAATGTGTCCAATAATAGTTCTACCCTCGTAAAATCTTGCAGAATATGTTGAAACATTATCCATTCTCTTAAAACCAGTAGCGTGCTCAAATTTGACATCAGGAAACTCTTTAGCTACTTCAAGAGTTTGATCCATGTAATTGAAAGATGTTGTAAAAATTAGATCATGACCTGATGCAGCTAATTTTCTTATGGCTCGAACCGCATCTGCATTTTCTGGAACATTTTCTATATAAGTGGTTGAAATTGAGTCTCCTAGTGCATTTTCCATGTAAATTCTGCCTTGATCATGCATATATGTCCATCCGTGATCACCTGGAGGGCCAATATAAATAAAGCCAATTTTCTTTTGATCAGCGTGAACTGCGGATACAGAAATTACAGCTAAAAATGTGAGAAAAGTGAGTATTTTTCTTAACATATTTAAATCCTATCTTTTTAAAATTAATAAAATTTATTATAGAGCTAATTTCACAATTAAATAATGAATCTAGTTAATAATAAATATGTAATTAATTTATAACAAAAAAGAAATGGATGCCCTTTATATAAAAAAAAATAAGTGGATAACCTATTGATTTTTTTCAAAAGGTATATTTAAAGATGATGGTGCACTAAGTTTAAGTCTAAGTTTGTTGGATGAAATAAAAACTAATACAATAATTGTCGCTAAATATGGCATCATGTTAAAAAATTGACCAGGTAATTTAACACCTACAGCTTGTAAGTTCATTTGCATAATTGCAACGCCTCCAAAGATATAAGCACCAACTAATAATCTCCAAGGTTTCCAAGTTGCAAAAACAACTAAAGCTAGGGCTATCCAACCCCTACCAGCAGTCATTCCCTCCTGCCACATTGGTGCATAACAAATAGAAATGTAGTAACCTGCAAGAGAACTCATAACACCACCAAATATAATCGTTAAATATCTTGTTTTTATAACGTTATATCCCAACGCATAAGCTGAGTTATGATTTTCACCAACTGCTCTTACGATAAGTCCAGATTTTGTCTTTGATAAAAAATAACCTACTGAAAACACTAACAGAAAAGAAATCACTATGAAATAGTAAGGATTTAATCCATCTATGGGTGTTCCAGCAAATTTTTTACCAAGCATTGCACTTAAGCCAATACCAAATATAGTTAACGCTAATCCGGTCGCTATTTGGTTAGTCATAAGGTTTAAAACGAGAAAAGCAAATATTCCTGATAAAATTACTCCAGATATTATTGATAAAAATAAGGAATAAAAATAATTACCAGTTAAAACTAAAGTAATAAATCCTGTTACTGCTCCAACTAACATCAATCCCTCTAATCCTAGATTAAGCACTCCACTTTTTTCAGTGACTAACTCACCGATACCAGCAAAAACAAGAGGCGTAGTAGAGATTAAAACTATATTTAAAATACCTATAATTAACTCAATACTCATTTAATAAAAACCCTATATTTATTTAAAAAATCAGTGCCTAACAAAAAGAATAGAACTAAACCCTGGAATACAAAACCTACTGCAGAGGGTATCTTAAGAAATAATTGTGCATCCTCAGCGCCTAAATATGTTAATGCAATTAGCAAAGAGGATAAAACAATTCCAATAGGATTCAATCTTCCCAAAAATGCTACAATGATTGCAGTAAAACCATAATTAGGAGAAATGTCTCTGTATAACAAACCTATAGGCCCTGAAACCTCAAATAGTCCAGCTAGTCCTGCACATGCACCACTTATAATAAAAGTATAAAAAATTAAATTTTTATATTTAAAACCTGCATATTGGGATGCTTTTGAACTTAAGCCAGAGACTTTAAGTTTAAATCCAAATAATGTTTTGTTGTAAACAATATAAGTTACAAAACATATTATTATTGCAAAATAGACACCAATGTGAACACGAAGGCCATCAAATAATACAGGAAGTCTTCCTGCATCAGGAAAAGGCATCGATTTAGGTAAACCATATCCTGCAGGATCTTTCCAAGGACCAACAACAAAATAATCTAGGATAAAAAGAGACACATAGGTTAACATCAAACTTGTTAAAATTTCATTTGTATTAAATTTTATTTTAAGAATAGCAGGTATAGTTGCCCAAAATGCCCCTCCTATTGAACCAAATAAAATCATTAACGGAAGTAAAAAAACACTTGTAGAGTCATTAAATAAAAGTCCAATACCGCCACCAAATATTGCTCCCATTGTTAGTTGTCCTTCAGCCCCAATATTGTAAATATTGTTTTTAAAACAATAAGATAATCCTAAAGCTATAATTGCAAGTGGTGTGGCTTTTACAAAAAGTTCAGAAATACCATAAGAATTTGAAATAGGACTAATAAAAAAAATTTTAAAAGACTCGATAGGACTTAAATCCAAAATTAAAAAAATAAAAGAGCCAAAAAATAAAGTTAAAGCAACAGCAACTAATGGTGACAAATAAAATATTAAATTTGAGTAATCCTCCCTTAACTGAACTCTAATCAAATAGACCACCCATATACTTACCTAATTTGGTGATATTTATATTTTCTACACTTAGGGGATTTGATAAAGACCCCTCATATAAAACAGATATTTTGTGACATACTTCAAGTAATTCATCTAAATCATGTGAAATAATAATTATAGATACTCCTTTTTGTGATAATTCCACAATTGTTTTCTTGATAAATGCTTCAGAACCTGCATCAATGCCCCATGTAGGTTGGGATAAAATTAATAGCTCAGGATTTGACATAATTTCTCTTCCAATAATAAATTTTTGAAGATTTCCTCCTGAGAGCTTACCAGCTTTGACATTGTAAGAGGGAGTATCAACATTAAAATTTTTTATAACATCACTTGCAAATGAGTTAATCTTTTCAAAGTTTATAAAATCACCTTTTTTAAATTCATTTTTATGATTCATGCTTAAAAATATATTTTCAGATAAAGACATTTCAGGCACTGCACTGTGACCTAACCTCTCTTCAGTAACATATGAAATAGATAGTGATTTTCTTTGAAATGTAGATAAATTATTAATGTTTAAATCTTTGAAAAAAATATCTCCGCTAAATTCATAATCATTTTCATTTAGTAAAATTTCCATTAATTCTTTCTGGCCATTTCCTGCCACTCCAGCTATTCCAAAAATTTGTCCCTTTTTTAAATTTAAATCAATTTTATTTAAATTAATTGTAAATGGATCTTTAGATTGAGTTGATAAATTTTTAATACTAAAAATTTCCTGAGAAAAATTAATTTCGCTGACCTGTTTTGCTTTAGGCACTTTATAACCTAACATTTTATATCCTAAAGTTTCAGGATCTTCATTTTGTGTCGAAATTGTGCTCACTACTTTTCCATTTCTCATAATTGTTACATAATCAGACAGATTTATGATTTCTTCTAATTTATGGGATATAAAAATTACTGTTAATCCGTCTTTAACTAAATTTTTTATAATTTTAAATAATTTACTAATTTCATCTGGTGTGAGAACAGAAGTTGGTTCGTCCATAATTAAAATTTTTGGATTATTCAATAATGATCTAACAATTTCTACAGATTGCCTCTGACCAACAGATAGAGAGCTTATAGGAGAATTTAAATTTAAGTTAAAACCGTACTTATCGCAAATTGTCTTAGACTTATCTTTTAATTTATTTAAAGGTATATTTTCGTTCATTCCCAGAATTAAATTTTCAGCAACAGTTAGTGACTCAAATAAACTGAAATGTTGAAAAACCATATTTATACCTAAGTTCTTTGCAGTAGATGGTGAATTAATGATTGCTAAATCAGAATTTATTAAAATTTCACCACTGTCAGGTTTTACATGACCATATAAAATTTTTACTAATGTTGACTTTCCGGCACCATTTTCACCTAAGATAGCATGGATAGATTGCTCTTTGATATTAAAGGTTACATTATCATTTGCTATAACTCCGGGATAGGATTTAAAAATATTTTTAAATTCAACTATGGATTGCATAAATATTAATAGATTCCTTTTTTTAAAGATTAAATTGTTTTTTATGATTTAGGATAAAATTATAAATATAAAGGTTCTGAGTCATAAGATGACCAAAGATACCATGTTACAATAGTTGAATAATTTCGCCATTTGTTAGAATGAAAAGATAATTTAGTTAAATTTTGATCTCTATAATATTTCTTATAAGCATTAATAAAACCAAGGTCTCCTAATGGTATTATATCTGGCAAACCTAAATAAAATATTGAAAACATCTCAGCAGTCCATTTACCAATGCCAAAAATTTGAGTTAAATTATTGTTAGCTTTTTCAAAATTACAGTTTCTTAAATTTATATCAGTTACTAAATGATAATTATCTAGAAGTGCTTTTAAACACTTTTTCTTATTTTTACTTAAAGGTAATTTTTTTATTTTACTTTTGTTTGTTTTAAAATTTTTATAATTTATAGGACCTATTATACTCTTAGAATTTTTATAAATAGACATAGCAGCAGAAACAGATATTTGCTGAGAACATATAGATTTAAATAAAACATCAAATTTATTTTTATTTGTTTTTAATTGATGATTTGGATTATAGTAATTTTTAAAAATAGGATCATTTTTTAATAAATAAGTACACCCTTTTTTCCAATAATTCATTGATCATTAAACGACTTGACTAAACTTGAAGTATCATATTTTTTATAAATTGTATTTTGTAAACTTTTATACTTTTTAAAGACCATCTTTGTAAGATTTAAGTTTAATTTAGTTTTTTTTGCATGTTGTAAAACATATTTTAAATCTTTAGTCATTAATTCTGTAGAAAAACCAAAATTAAATTTATTTTTTGTAAGTGTTGGATACCTATTTGTAAATTGCCAAGAATTAGCTGCACCGTTTTTAATAGCATTAAAAATTTTATTTTGATTAAGTTTATTTTTTTTACTAAAAAGATATGCCTCTGATATAGAGTATAAAATACCACAAATTAATATTTGATTAGTAAATTTAGTTAATTGACCCGAACCTAATTTCCCCATATGCGTTATGCTTTTAGAATAAGAAGAAATAATTTTTTTTGATTTATTAAAGTTTGGTACAGTTCCACCAACCATTACCGATAAAGAACCTTTTTTAGCGCCCTCTTCTCCTCCTGTAATAGGAGCATCTAAAAATTTTACTTTTAAATCTTTAAATAACTGAGAAAGAAAATCTATTTGTCTTAATGATATAGTTGAGTGATCAATAATAATTGAATTTTTGTGAAAATTTGAAGTTTTTACAAATTCATTAAAAAAAGAATTAACTGCATGATCATCTTTTAAGCAGGAAATAATAAAGTCAAATTTAATATCATTTTTAAAATTATATCTTTCAGCTATAAATTTTTTTTTCCATTTAAGTTCAACTGATTTAGTTCTGTTAAATACAAATAGTTTAAAATTTTTATTTTTGGACAAATATCCAGCCATGTGGAAGCCCATTTTACCTAGTCCAACAAATAAAATCTTATATGTTGGCATAAAATATTATTTTTTTTTCTAATTTTGAATAATCAAATTCCATATTTGGAAGATTTGTTTCAAAATTTAATAACTTTAAAAAACTCATAGCTGGAAATAAATCCCAAATTTTTGATCCATAGACAGTCAAAAAAGATCTTTCACCCTCTATAGCTTCAATTACATCATAGCCAATTGATCTTGATCTAATTTTTTCTGTGTAAGATGTAATAATATCTTTAAAGTAAATTTTGGCATGTTCTCCTAAAAATCCTATTTGATTACTATAATTATAACGTTGTATTTGCTTATGGTTTTTAAATATTGAATTGTTATGGGTGTGATAAAAAACATCACTAATGGGGTCATATATTATAGCAAATTCACATTGAGTAAATTTTATAAATGATAGCATTATCGCAACTTTATTAATACCGTTGATAAAATTTCTTGTTCCATCAATAGGATCTATTGTCAGATATTCATTTTTTTTTATTAATTCAGAATTGCCCTCTTCAGAGATGATATTAGAAAATCCAATTTTTTTAAAATATTCAATTAATTCATTTTCTATAATAACGTCATAGCTAGTAACTTTCGAGTTATCATCTTTTGTTGATACTTCATTTTCATTTAATTTTCCAATATTTGGAATAATTATATCAGCAGAAATTTTCTTAAGAAAATTGTGAGTTTCAGAAAAAAATTTATTGTCAATCATCATTAATTATTTTTTCTAAAATATGAGAGTCTTTTCGTGATACACATAAAATTAAAATATCGTTATTCAAGGGGATATGGTCATCATTTTTTAGTTCTAATGTATCATTTGTTATAGTGCAGATGTG
The DNA here is from genome assembly GCA_902555695.1 of uncultured Alphaproteobacteria bacterium. Lineage (GTDB taxonomy): Bacteria > Pseudomonadota > Alphaproteobacteria > HIMB59 > HIMB59 > HIMB59. Next base: position 120,593 of record CACDTV010000002.1, read on the forward strand.
ATTTATAACATTATTTTTTTTTATATTTTCATATATCTCATTTTTATATTTAATTTCATAGATTATGTACTCATCTTTAAAGATAGAATGATATGATAAAAGAGAACCTTTAGATATTTTTTCAATAATTCTTGATGTTGTTAACTCTCTTGGGTTGATAATAACGTCTATGCCCAAATCATTAGCGAAAGATGAATATGACTCATTATTAATAACTGATATAACTGATTTAGATCCTCTTTTTTTAGCAATTATTGACAATATTGTATTAATTTGGTCATTATTTGTGACGGTAATTACTAAATCAGAATTATTCAATTTAATTTCTTCGTACAAAGTTTGATCGAGAGCGTCTCCATTAAAGATAGTAGTATTTTTGAGTAAACCAGCCAATAAATTACACCTCTCTTTATCTAATTCTAAAATTTTTAAATTTATTTCTTGATCATCTTGTTCTATTAAAGTTGATAAATTTTGACCGATATTCCCACCACCAACAATAAGAACATCCAATACATAGTCTTTAAAACCAAAGAACTTTATGAGTTTATTTAAATATTTTTTTTTTATTAATAAGTATAGTTGATCTGAAATTGATATATTTTTAAAGTCGAAATTTATTTTTCCCTCTTTACTATGACCTAAATAACAAAGGTTATTAGTTTTAAAGAAAACTTTTATTTCTTCAAATGAATGATTTTTAAATAAGTTAGATGACTGCATTCCAATTAATAAATAATCTTGTGTTATTAAAGACTCACTAAAAAAAGCGCCAGGTAAATGAATCTTCTCAAAAATATTATTTGAAACCTCCCATTCGGGAGAGATAATATGATCAAGGAAGCTGTTTGACTCAATTAATAATGATTTATTTTCATCTAAAATTAAATTTTGATTTCGAACCCTTGCTATTGATTTATCGACATTTAAAAATTCTTTTGCAAACTTACTTGTTATTATATTTTTTTCATCACTTCGTGTAACCGCTATAAAACAATCAATTTTAGATTCAAAATTTTTATAGAATGATGGATTTAGAGGATCATCATAAATTGTTTTAATATCAAATCTTTCAGCAAGATTTTTTAATTCGTTAGAATCATCATCTAATAGAAATACATTTTTTCCTTGTTCTGATAATTTTTTAGCTAGATTTGCTCCTACTATTCCTGAACCAAGTATAAGAATATTCATTAATCTATTTTTATTTTGAACGATTTAACTTTGCGATACAAAGAAACTCTATCTAGTTTTAGCATTTTAGCAGTTAAAGTAATATTGAAATTATTTATTTTTAACTTTTGTAGTAAATAATCTTTTTCAAATTTATCCTTTGCCTCTTTAAAATTTAAATCATAAAGATCAGTACTTTCTATAGAATTATTCATTAAATCCTCAATTAAGTTTTTTGATACAAATAAATTATTATAAGTTAATAATCCTGTTATGTTTTCAGAAAGATTCATTATTTCAAAAATGTTTCCAGGCCAAGTATGATTTAATAATAATTTCTGAACATCATCGTCAATTTCAATTCTATTATCAAATTTCTTTTGTGCAAAAATATTTAAATAATGTTCAAAAAGTGGAAATATTTCGTCTTTTCTTGTAGTCAATGGATTTAATATAACTCTGTGATCAATATTATTCACAAATGGATCCTTCAAATCTATTTTTTTACTATCAAAAATAATAGAAGCATTGATTTTTTTACTTTTTACTAAATTTAAATAATTTAATAGCTCAATTTGGTTAAAATTTTCATAATCATTCAAATAAATAGTAAAATAACTATGTAAGGAACTTAATTTAAGTAAATCAGACTCATTCATTAAATTTTCATTTAAATTAATAAATGTATCAGGATTATTTGATGATAAATTCATATGAATAGTATTTGAAAGAAAGTTTTTTCCTATCCCATTAGGCCCTATTATTAGAACAGAAGAATTATTTTTTATTTTGGATAGTGTCTTAAAAACATTATCTATATAGTTGCCGTAACCAATAGTATCTATCTTAGAGTGAAAAGAGATTTTGTTTCTATAGTTATTAATTGTAACACGCTGTTTTAGTTCGAGTAAATTTTTTTGGATTATATGAATAAGTTTTTTAGTTTCAAATGGTTTTTCAATAAAGTCGTTTGCTCCTGCTTTAACAGACTCAATTGCGTTATCTATATTTGCATGACCACTAAAGGAAACAATTACTAAATTTTCATATTTATTTTTTAAATATTCAATAATATCTATTCCTTGTTTTGTGCTATTTTTTAACCACAAATCAACTAGTACAACGTCATAATCAAAATTTCTTAATTCAAGATCAACAAATTCTTTATATGAATTAGCATATGTAACCTCATAACCTTGTTTGGAAAGTATAAGTGAAATTTGTTTACAAATTTCTAGCTCATCATCAACTACTAATATTTTAGTCATTAAAAATTATTTCAATTTTAAAACCTGAATAACTGTTCGTTGTTATATTCATCTTATAGGAGTTGTCAGTAATTATTTTATTAATTAAAGATAATCCTAATCCAGATGAATTTTTTGTTGAAAAATATGGTTTAATGAGATCATCAATATCGCCGTCGTATCCAGGACCATTATCAAAAAAGGTTAAAATTAAATTTTTATCTAGTTTTTTTATAGTTATATCAATTGCAGGATTATCAGTTGATATTAAAGCTTCAATAGAATTTTTAAAAAGATTATTAAAAATTATATCCAAATATGAATGATCAAAATTAACAAATAAATTATCTTCAATGTTATGATTTATTTCAATTTTACTGTAATTTCTTTTATATTCCTCAATATAAACCAAACAAATTTCCGATAGGTTTAATTTAGTAATATTGGGTTTAGGCAATCTAGCATATGTAGAAAATTCATTTACAAGGTTTTGAATTAAAAAAATTTGCCTCTTGATGGATTTAATTGAATTGATTAATTCTTCATCTTCAAGTTGACTTTCAATAAATTCTGTTGAAAGAAGCATAGGTGTCAATGGATTTTTTATTTCATGAGATATTTTTCTAGCAAGATCTGCAATGGCATTATTTTTTTCAGCAAAAATTAGGTCGGTATAGTCATTAAAAATGATAATTTGATCAAATAAAGAATTATTATCGATAAAAATGGATTTTACAAAAAAATACTTTTGAATATTTTCTAATTTAACTTGTAGGTTTATTTCATATGATTTTCTATAAATATTTTGAGTGTTATTGAAATGGTTTGAAAGCAATTTAGTAAAGTTTTTGAATGAAGTGTTATTTTCACCACTAAATATAGTAGATGCAGAATTTTCAAATATCATTGATTTGTTATTTAATACAAAAATTCCATAGGGTGAATTTTCTATTATATTATTTATGAAACTTAATTGATCATTAATAGTTGCATTAACTTCTTGTAAATTATTTTTTTGACTGATTATTGTTTTACTCATTTCATGAAAAGAGTTTGTTAATACAGAAATATCATCCTTATTATTAAAATTATCAAATTTAATTTGTTTATATTTTCCTTTTCTAAGGTCTATAATTGAATTATTTAAGTCCCTTATGGGTTTTGCTAATCTAAAACTAAAATTTGTCCCTATTATGATGAATATAAAAATTAAACTTGTAGAAAGAATTATATAGATTGTAAAAAATGTTATTTGAATGTCCCTTTTATTATTATCAATAGAATTTATAGCCTCGTATGATTGTATGATATTCTGATAATAATTTAATGTTTCTAAATCAATATTCTTTAGTAACAATAAATAACTTGAGTTATTTAAATTTACTCTGGAAAAAAGCTGATCATTTGAAAAAAAAATAGTGATATCATTTTCACTTTTAGTACTAGCATCTATTAAATTTTCTTCAGATAAAAATATTTTTTCGTCTGAAATATGTTCTATAAATTGATTACCATTATTATAATTGTATACAGTTGTAATATTAAATCTTTGTATAATATCCCTATCTATTAATCTTTCAGCTAGAACATAATTTCTTATAAATTTTGAGTCTGTTATGAGATCTCTTTCAGTTTGATTAATGTATTTCTGAGCCAATTGATATGAGTTATTTACTGTAGATTTAAATGCAGGACCTAGCCAGGTGCTTACTTCAATATTAAAAAAAATAGCAGATGCTAGTAGTATTATTCCACTGGGGATAATTGAAAAAAGACCAAAAAAAAGAAAAAATTTATTAAAAAGTCTTAGACCTACTACCTCTCGATTTTTATATTTTAAATAATTAATAAGAAATATTGATAAATACAAAAGAAGAATTAAGAGAAATACAAAATCAGCAATCAAAATATATTGAATAAGTTCAGCATTACGGACTATTTCGTTTGATGAAATAAGTGAATATACAGTTAGAGCAAAAAGAGTTATAAAAATAGATATCAATATAAATGCAGAAAATTTATTAAAATAATTTGACATTAATTAACTCTAAAATTCATTTTGTACTTCTAGCAGGTGGTAGTAGTTTACGATTCTCATCAAATACTAATAAGCTTTTAGCTAAATTTAAAAATAAAAATTTACTTATACATAATATTGAATTTATTAAAGAACTTAAATTTAAAAAGATAACACTAGTAATTAATAATCTAAAAAACGCTAATATAAACATTTTTAATGATTTAGAAATAATTAAAGGAGGAAAAACAAGATCAGAAAGTGTAAAAAATGCTCTAAACAAATCCAAATTTAAATCAAAATATGTAATCATACATGATGTAGCTAGACCATTAAATTCTCATAAATTAATAAAAAAAATAATAAAGAATTTAGCAGAAAAAAATTATGATTGTGTAGTTCCTTATAGTAAATGTTCTGATACTGCTGTTATTAATAGTAATAATATTGATAGAGAAAAAATTAAACTCATTAAAACCCCACAAGGTTTTATAAAGGATAAAATTATTCGCTTACATGATAAAAATAATAGAAAAATATTAACAGATGATAGTCAACTTTTTAGGAATGAAAAAAATAAATTTAAAATTAAATATTTATTACAAAATGAAATAAATATAAAGATTACATACAAAGATGAATTAAAATCATTAAATAAATTAGTTGAAAATAATATCTTAGTAGGAATAGGTTATGATATTCACAAAACTATCAAAACTAATAAAAATAATTTATTAAAACTTGGTGGTGCTAAAATAAAATCTAAAGTAAAAGTTATTTCTCATTCAGATGGAGATGTAATACTACATGCTATTACAGACTCTATTCTAGGAGCACTATCACAAAGAGATATAGGCACATATTTTCCGAATAATAAGAAAAACTTAAATAGAAATTCAATAGACTTTTTAAATTATGCTTTAAATAAAATGAAAACTAAGAAAAAGATGATCAATAATATTGATCTAATGATTGTTTCAGAGGAACCTAAAATTAATCCTCATTTTAATAAGATTCTGTACAGTATTTCAAAGAAACTTAATCTGAATAAAAATAGTATTACTGTTAAAGCAACTACGAATGAAAAATCTGGATTAATTGGTAACGGAGATTTTATAGCTTGCTGGTCAAATATTTCTCTGAGAGATAGCTAAATTACTTTTTTAAGTTTTTCAAAGTCTTCGTCTGCATGATAACTTGATCTAGTCATTGGTGAAGATGAAATCATTTTAAATCCAAGATCTAAACAGACATTATAAATACTTTTAAACTCTTCAGGAGAATAAAATTTATGGACTTTTTCATGATGAATAGATGGTTGTAAATATTGACCTATGGTGACAAAATCGATATTAGAATTTTTCATATCTTTTAGTACTTCAATGATTTCTGAATAAACTTCACCTAACCCAACCATAATACCTGACTTTGTAAATATTGATCTATCGAATTCTTTAACTTCTCTTAGAAGCTTTAAACTCTCAATATAATTAGAACCAGGTCTTATTTGTTTATAAATTCTTGGAACTGTTTCTAAGTTGTGATTAAAAACATCAGGCTTCACCTTTGCAATATCGATGTAGTTTCTATTTTTTCTTAAGAAATCAGGTGTTAAAATTTCTATTGTTGTATTATTAGATAACTCTCTTATGTATTTAATAGTATCAATAAAATGCTGAGCACCGCCGTCAGGTAAGTCATCTCTGTCTACACTTGTTACTACAACATGCTTGAGTCCTAATTTTAAAACAGATTTAGCAACGTTAAGAGGTTCCATTGGATCTGGTAGCTCAGAGGGTTTACCTGTTTTTACATTACAAAATGCACATGCTCTAGTACAGGTATCTCCTAATATCATAAAAGTTGCATGTTTTTTTTCCCAACATTCTCCTATATTTGGACAGGCAGCTTCTTGACAGACGGTAACTAAGTTATGAGATTTAACTATGTCTAGTGTCTCAAAATATTTTTTTGATATTGGTGCTTTTACTTTTAGCCAATTAGGTTTTTTAATTGTCGTAGGATTAAATTTTTTAATTTTTTCTGGATGTCTGATCATGTTTAAAAATGTAAAGGTTTTTCAAAAGCTGATAAGACGCTCTCATGAATAGACTCTGATAAAGTTGGATGTGCAAAAACAGTATTGATAAATTCATCTTCTGTTGACTCAGATGAAATAGCAAGGCCAAATGTGGCTATCATTTCTGTAACATCAGGTCCAATAAGATGTGCACCCAATACCTCACCAGTCTCAGAATTAAAGAGCGTTTTAACAAAACCATGTGAGTTAGACATAGTTTGTGATTTACCATTTGCTAAAAATGGAAAATTACCAGTCTTGTATGGAGTATTATTGTCTTTCAGTTGTTGTTCAGTGAAACCAACAGTAGCTATTTGTGGTAAGCTATATATACAACCAGGGATATGATTTTCTTTTGGTTTGTGAGTATCATTACCTGTTGAAATATGAGTAACACAATTTATGGCATCGTGCATGGCTTTATGAGCTAACCATGGGGCACCAATAATATCACCAATGGCATATAAACCCTTAATATTTGTCTCATAATTATGGTTGGTATTTATATAACCGGTATCAGATAGATTTAAGTTAAGGGAACTTATAAAATCTTTATCTATATTAGGTATAACACCTACAGATAGTATTAATGCATCACATGCAACGTTTTGGTCAATATTTTTAAAGGTTACGTTTTTTTTATCTTCTAAAATATTTTCAATTTTTGCATTTAACTCAAATTTAATACCCTTTTTTTCAAATATTTTTTTTGCTTCATTTGAAATGTCATTATCAAACTGAGGTAATATCTTATTTTGAGACTCAAACACTGTAACATCCGAACCTAAAGCATTATAAATACTTGCAAACTCTATTCCAATAGCTCCTGATCCGACAATACATAATTTTTTTGGAAGAAATTTAGGTATCATTGCTTCTTTAGAACTCCAAATTAAATTAGAAAATTTAATGTCACCAATTGTTCTAGGTTTGCATCCCGTAGCAATAATCATATTCTTAGAGGAAATTTTATCTGAAGTTGTATTAACAAAAAATTCATTATCAATTTTTTTGGGATATGCTCGATGTTTAAAAATATCTATTTTATTTTTTTTCATAAGAGAATTAACACCTTTTGATAAATTATCAGATGCTGTTCTAGACATCTTTACAACTTTATCTAGAGCAATTTTAGTAAGATCTTTCTTATCAAGCCCAAAATGATTAGCCTCTTCCATGAATTCTGCTGAATGTAGTAATGATTTAGTTGGAATACATCCCCAATTAAGACATACACCTCCTAGTTTATCCTCTTCAAATAAAGCAACCTTCATACCAAGTTGTGCGGCTTTTATAGCAGCAACATAACCACCAGGACCACCGCCAACTATTGTTAAATCATAATTAATTGTCATCTGAAATGTTTTCTAAATTTTGTACAATACTAGAAAAAAATTGTGATGCTAAAACTCCATCAACAGCTCTATGATCACATGATAATGTCAAATTTATAAAACTCCCTATTTCAATCTTACCTTTGTCCACAAAAACATCCTCAAAAATCTGTCCTACTGCTAATATGTATGTTTGTCCTGGTAAAATAATAGCATCAAAACTACGGATATTAAATGAACCCAAATTAGATATACTTATGACACCATCTGACAGATCAGAGGGTGAAAGCTTATTATCTCTTGTTAAATTTATCTTTTCATTAAGATTGGAGTTGATCTCATTTAAATTAAAATTATTGATCTTTTTGATTACAGGCATTTTTAAGCCAAACTTAGAGTCAACGGCAATACCAATATTATGATCTTTATTTATAAAAAATTCACCATTATCTTTATATGTACAATTTGAGTCTGGAAATGCTTTGAATGCATTTGATATAGATTGCATTAATATCGCATTTAAAGAGTACTTATTACCTTTTAATTTTTGATCTTTTCTAAATTTTAATAGGGTAGCCATATTCACTCTAGTATTTAAATAAAAATGTGGAATGTTATTTTTGGAATGTGTTGTTGCTTTTGCAATAGCTTGTCGTAATCTATTAACATTAGGGCTTTCAGACAAATGATTAGAGTCTGTTACATCTCTTAAAATAATTCTATTATCTGGACCAGTACCTTTTAATTTTGATAAATCTATAGATTTTTCATTTGAGATTTTTTTGGCAAGTGGGGATATAAATACTCTTATAGCCCCGTTATCAAAATTTTCATTTATATCAAGATCATCGGTATGTATTCTTCTTGAAATCGATTTTATTTTTGAAATATCTATATTTTTTTTTTGAGCTATTTTTTTAGCTAAGGGTGTAATTAATATTTTATCTGAAAGAAAATCTTTATCATTTTTAGAAGGATTTATTTCTAAAGTTTGTATTTTATTATCTGAATTATTATTTTTTAGAAAATTATTTATATCCTCTTGTGTAAAAGTCAAATCGTCTGAAATTATTGCAACTAATTGATTAACGTTTGCTGTTTCACCTTCCTCGGATATTATTTTAGCAATATACCCATCTTCTGGTGACTCGTACTCCATTGTAGCTTTATCTGTTTCAACTTCGAATAAAACCTCACCACTTAATATTGGATCTTTTTCTTTTTTTATCCACTTAACAATTTTACCCTCCTCCATTGTGGGAGATAAAGAAGGTAAATTAACTTCATATAACATTAATTTATATATGACACTTTTTTAACAGCAGATACAATTTCATCAGTGTTGGGTAATGCTAATTTTTCTAAATTTTCTGCATATGGCATTGGGACATCTTTTCCACTAACTTTAATTATTTCTGAGTCAAGGAAATCAAAGCAATTTGATTGGATTAAATAAGATAAGTGTGATCCAAAACTTGTACTACCAAAGCCATCCTCAACAATTACAACTCTATTGGTTTTCTTAACGGAATTATATATCAATTCTTCATCAAGAGGTTTAATTGATCTTAGATCAATAATATCAGGACTAATCCCCAGTTTTTCAATTGATGGGAGGGCGTTTAATATTCTTTGAACAGTCATTGAAAAACCAATTATAGTGACATCTTTACCTTCTTTAATAAGATTGCCTTTACCAATAGGAATTAAAAAATCGTTCTCTTCAGGAACGTTAGTTTTTTCTTTATAGAGTAATTCATGTTCTAAAAAAACAACAGGATTGGGATTTCGAATAGATGATTTTAATAAACCTTTTGCATCTCTTGCATTTGAAGGAGCAATTACTATCAAGCCTGGAATATGAGAGAACCAAGATATAAAACATTGGCTATGTTGTGCTCCAACTCTAGCCGCAGCACCATTTGGGCCTCGAAAAACTATTGGAACATTTATTTCTCCGCCTGACATATATAAAGATTTAGCAGCAGAATTAACTATTTGATCAATCGCTTGCATAGAAAAATTAAAAGTCATAAATTCACATATAGGCTTAAGTCCTGCCATGGCTGCTCCAATAGCTAAACCTGTAAAACCATGTTCAGAAATAGGAGTATCTAAAACCCTTTTTGATCCAAATTTATCAAGAAGCCCTTGGGTTACTTTATATGCACCATCGTATTCAGCTACCTCTTCTCCTAAAAGAAAAACATCTTTGTCTAATTTCATTTCTTCTTCAATAGCTTGATTCAATGCCTCTCTCATAGATATTTCTTTTTCAGACCAATTCATTCCACCTGAATTTTCTTTTGTTTGATTTAAAAGAGAATTCACAGAAATATTTACATCTGATGAAAGAGGTTCAGATTCGTTAGAGGAGACTTGCGGAGATTTTTCAATAGGTTTTTCTGGTATCTCCTCTATTTCCTCACCATCAACTTTAAGTAGAGCTATCTCAGTATTAACACTTATATTTTCAGTGCCCTCTTTAACTAGTATTTTCTCTACTTTACCATCATCGGGCGACTCTAGTTCCATAGTAGCTTTATCAGTCTCAATTTCTGCTAAAATATCTCCTGAAACTACACTATCTCCCTCTTTAACTAACCATTTTACTAAGTTACCTGTTTCCATTGTTGGAGATAAAGCTGGTAGAAGTATTTTCATAAATATACCTCGGTGTATAATTCTTTTAAATCTGGAAGTGGCGACTCAAGTGAAAATTTTTCTACATCTTTAATTTGTTTCTTAATATCACTTTCAATATCTTTAATCATGTCCTCTTGTATTTTATAATCATTTAATAAAGTTTCTTTCATCATCAACACAGGGTCTATCTCTTTCATTTTATTAACTTCATCTTTAGTCCTGTATAGACCGGGATCAGACATTGAATGGCCTCTAAATCTATATGTATCCATTTCAATAATGTAGGGCTTAGAATTTTTTTCGATATATTCTCTTGCCCTTATAGCTGACTCACTTACATTAAAAAAATTCATTCCGTCTACTTTTTCACCTTTAATGCCAAATACAGTTGCTCGTTCGTACAACTCTCCTCCTGCTGCAGACCTTCCAATAGATGTACCCATTCCATATTTATTGTTTTCGATAATAAATAATACTGGTAACTCCCAAAGTGATGCTAAATTAAATGCCTCAAAAACTTGGCCATTACTCATAGCTCCATCCCCTAAATAGACTCTTGAAATCTTTTTTTCGTTTCTGTATTTATGTGCGAAACCTATGCCAACGCCTATAGGTACTTGTGCTCCAACGATACCGTGTCCACCATAAAATCTATTAGCTTTGGAGAACATGTGCATTGATCCACCCTTGCCTTTTGAAATTCCATCTTTCCTTCCAGTTAATTCAGCCATTACTAGTTTAGGATCTACTCCACGAGCTAATATATGTCCATGATCTCTATAGGCAGTGATAACGGTATCCTCTGAGTTAATAGAAGAAAGAATACCTATGACAACAGCCTCTTGGCCAATGTATAAATGACAAAAACCTCCAATTTTTCCAGCCCCATATAATTGAGCAGCTTTCTCTTCAAATTTTCTAATTAAAAACATTTTTTCATAAAACTTCAGTAACTGGTCGTTTGTAAAATTATTTTTGTTTTTTTTATTCATCTTAATCTAATTTTAATATGGTCTCTCCATCTTGAATATTAGGGTTATTCTGCTTTGTAATTTCATCAATATAATCCTCTTTATTAGAATAGAAAGAGTGTAAATCAATATTAATATCTAACATTTTTTGATCGAGATTGGATTGCAATTTTTTATACATTTTTTCCTCAAATTGATAAATTAAGTAATTTCCAATATTGAACTTTCCATAAACTGTGTGATATATCAGGTAAATCAATACAAATATAAAAAAGAAATTTATTAAACTACTAGCTTTTAAAAACTTCACTTAATTCACCAGCATACCCTTTAATATTGTCATTTTCTGATATTCTAAGTAACTGATTGTATTTTGCAACTCTATCAGATCTAGCTAATGAACCAGTTTTAATCAAAGGACAGCGTGAAGCAACAGCTAAATCTGAGATAAAAGAATCTTCAGTTTCTCCTGACCTATGAGACATAATAGATGCAAAACTATTATCTGTAGCTAGATTGATAGCTTCTAAAGTTTCTTTAACTGTGCCTATTTGGTTCAATTTAATTAAAATACTATTAGCTTGTTTTTCATCTATACCAGTTTGCAACTTTTGTATATTTGTAACAAAAAGATCATCGCCAACTAATCGTATCTTTGAACCAAGTTTATTTGTAAGTTTTACCCAACCTTCATAATCTTCTTCATTAAGTGCATCTTCAATTGAAAAAATAGGATAGTTTTTACAAATATTTTCATAAACACTAATCATTTCTTCAGTTGAATATGAGTTACCTTCGAAATTATATTTTCCATCAGAGTAAAACTCACTAGAAGCTGCATCTAATGAAATTTTAAAGTGATCATTTAATTTAAAGCCTGCTTTTGAAATTGAATTACATATTAAATCTAAAACATCTAAATGAGATTTTAAATTAGGAGCAAAACCCCCTTCATCGCCAAGATTAGTATTTAAAGATCTAGATTTTAATTCTTTTTTTATATTTGCTATTACAGAGTGTGTTGAAGATAAAGCTTCAGTTAAAGATTTAAATCCTATTGGTAAAATCATAAATTCTTGAAAATCAACATCATTATCAGCATGTTGTCCGCCATTTACTACATTCAACATTGGAACAGGAATAATTAAATTATCTAAACCCTGGGAAAGAAATATTGCACCAAAGTTTGCATAAGACCAAGCCTTATAGTAAGCAAGACTAAGAGATAAAATAGCATTTGCTCCATAATTTGATTTATTTTCTGTGCCATCTAAATCTATTAGGAGTTGATCAAATTCTCTGAAATCAGCAAAACTTTTATCTAAAATTTTTGGTTTTATGAGTTTGTTAACATTAGATACAGCTTTCAAGACACCTTTGCCACTCATTCTATTTGTGTCTAAATCTCTTAATTCTAAAGCTTCAAATTTTCCTGTGGATGCACCTGATGGAACCATTCCACGAAATGGATATGGTATATTTTCAAATATCATTTCACATTCTACAGTTGGGTTACCCCTACTATCAAAAATTTCTCTTGCTGTTATATTTTTAATTTTCATTTATTTTGCCGCCTTATTTATTTTGTTTATAGAATTTAAGAGTTCTGGCATTTTATGTAAATATACCATATTAGGACCGTCACTTAATGCCGTTTCTGGGTTAGGGTGAGTTTCAATGAAGAAACCTGCAATCCTTAAAGATGATGCAGCTTTCGATAATGGTGTCACATACTCTCTAGCACCTCCACTTTTTTTACCCAATCCACCAGGTAGTTGCACACTGTGAGTTGAGTCAAAAATAATTGGGTATCCAAATGTTTTCATTAAATGAATACCTTTAAAGTCATTTATTAAATAATTATATCCAAATGAATTACCCCTTTCAGTTATTAATATTTTTTTGTTATTTTCATTTTCAATTTTATTGATGATATTTGAAACTTCTTTATGTGATAAAAACTGTCCTTTTTTAACATTGACAATCTTTTTTGTTTGTGCAGCAGCTTTTATTAAATCTGTTTGCCTACATAAAAAAGCAGGAATTTGTATTACATCAAGAAATTCAGCCAACTTATCAACTTGAAAAGTCTCATGAACGTCGGAAGTGATAGATATTTTTAAATCTTTTTTGAGATTTTTTAATATATCTATTGATTTATCAAGCGAAATTTTATGACGTATTGTTTTATGAGAGCTTCTATTAGCTTTGTCAAAACTACATTTGAATACTAAATTAAATTTTTCTTTTTTTGTATATTTAATAAGAGATTGCGCAACTTTTCTGACTAATTTTTCATTTTCTAATAAGCATGGGCCAGATATTAAAGTTAGTCTATCAGTATCATTTTTAATAAGATTTTTAGATAATTGGACAGATCTAGGCATTTTTATTCATTAAACTATTTTTTATGAATGAGAAAAATATAGGGTGAGGCTTAAACGGTTTAGATTTCAACTCAGGATGAAATTGAACACCGAGGAACCATTTGTGATATTTATTTTCAATAATTTCTAATAATTTTTTATCTTTTGAAAATCCAGAAAAGACAAGACCTTTTTTTTCTATTGAAGATCTATATTTAGGATTAACTTCATACCTATGTCTATGTCTTTCATGAATTAATTTTTTTTTATAAATCTTTGAGGCTAAAGATTTATGTTTTATATAACAAGGATAAGAGCCCAATCTCATAGTAGCACCTAAGTCATTTTCTTTTGTTCTTGTAACCTTTTGATTTTTTTTACTCCATTCGGTCATTAACGATATGACATTATTAGTATGCTTGCCAAATTCAGAGCTACCTGAGTTTTTCATTTTCAAAACATTTTTAGTAAATTCAATAATTGATAATTGCATGCCCAAACATATTCCTAAGAATGGAATTTGATTTTCTCTAGCATACCTAATAGCTTCTATTTTTCCACTAATACCTCTATTACCAAAACCACCAGGTATAAGAATACCTGCGGCCTTAATTAATAACTCATCAACATTTTTTTTGTTTATTGTCTCAGAGTCAATCCATTTGATTTTAACATTTACTTTATTGTGAACACCTGCATGATAAATAGCTTCATAGAGAGATTTATAACTATCTTTTAAATGAACATATTTTCCAATTATAAATATATTTAGTTCCTCTTTTGCTCTTGACTCTAATACTTCAAAGTTTGTCCATTTTGAAAGATCTTTTTTCTTTGTAGATTTTATATTTAAATTTTTTATAACTAAGTCATCTAATTTGGATTTTGATAATAAAGAAGGTACTTGGTAAATGCTCCCAACATCATAGGACGGAATAACAGCATTAGTTGGTACGTTACAAAACAAACTAATTTTTTGAATTTCTTCATACTTTATTTTTTTATTACTTCTACAAACAATTATATCAGGCTGAATTCCAGCATTTAAAAGCTCTTTAACAGAGTGCTGAGTGGGCTTTGTTTTAATTTCACCAGATGTTTCTATATATGGAAGTAAAGTTAAATGTATGAGAAGTGTGTCTAGCTGTCTTTCATTTTTAAATTGTCTTATGGCTTCCAAGAAAGGAAGACTTTCAATATCACCAACAGTGCCCCCTATCTCACAAATAATAACATCATCCTTATTTGTTGATTTTTTTATCGAATTTTTAATTTCTTCAGTAACGTGAGGTATTACTTGTACTGTAGATCCTAAATATTCACCTTTTCTTTCCTTTGAAAGTATAGTTGAGTAAATTTTACCAGATGAAATAGAGTCATTTTTAGAACATTTTATATCTGTAAACCTCTCATAATGGCCTAAGTCTAAATCAGTCTCATAGCCGTCATCAGTGACATAAACTTCACCGTGTTGGTATGGACTCATTGTTCCAGGATCAACGTTTAAATACGGATCTAATTTTCTAATTTTTAGTTTAATGCCTCTAGATCTAAGAAGAGAGGCTAATGATGCAGTGACTATTCCCTTACCTAGCGATGAAACAACACCTCCGGTAACGAAAATTAATTTCACTGATTAGGCACTTCTGGAATCATTTCCTCTATTGAATCGTCTAAAATAATTTCTTCTTGAATAGTTTCTAAATCAGTTGAAGATGAATATTGTTTTGTAATAATTGCGCCCATAAACAAACACCAAAATAGAAAACCAAAACCTAAAACATAAGTAATTTTAGTCATTCCTGAAAAAGAGGATTTATTTGCTGTCATTCCACCTGTAAGAGATGTTTGAGTGCCTAGACCAAGACTTCCACCTTCAGTTTTTTGAAAAAGTATAATTAAAATGAGCACCACTCCAATAATTGCACTAATAATTAAAAAAAGGTTTATCATAATGTTATTTAAAGTATTTAATAAATGAAGGTTTTGTTGAAGCAGATCCTACCAAAACCCCATCTAATTTTTGTAAACTTAAAATTTCTTTTATATTTGATAAATTTACGGAACCACCATATAAAATTTTTATTTTTTTAAAAGAATAATTTTTTAATATTTTGGTCAAAAATTGCAAAATATCATTAATTTCTGACATTTTTGGTGTTAATCCAGTACCAATTGACCATAAAGGCTCATAAGCTAATATAACTTCGTTATAAATATTCGATTTTTTGAATATTTTATTTATTTGTTTTTTTAAATAATTTTTAGTTTTTTTTGATTTATAAATATCTACAGGCTCTCCAATACAAACAATGGGTGTAATTTTGTTATGCAGACAAAGATCAGTTTTTTTTTGTATAATCAAATCTGTTTCACCAAAATTAGACCTAACTTCTGAGTGACCAAGAATACAAAATTTTATCTTATTGCTAACTAAATCTTGAATATCTATAGATCCTGTAGAAGCACCTTTTCCATGTAAATCTACATTTTGTGCTGCATAGATATTTTTTGGATATCTAGATTTGAGAGTTAGGTTATAAAAGTTATTAGGACTAGAAATAAGTTTGTATTTCTTTGTACTTGGTAGTTTAGACACTACCTTTGATAAGTTCATACTTTCAGATATATTTAAATATGATTTCCAATTAAATATTATATATTTCATTAGGTTAACTGATATCAAAATACTTATAAAAATGAAAACTAAAAAACTAATAGTTATAATATTTAGTGCTGCACTTGGCATAAGTTTCTTATTTATCGGATTTGGATCCTATGTGGGTAAAAATTATGTTTTAAAAGTAGGAGACCAAAAAATATCAACATCTGAATTTTCTAGAGCATACGAAAACTATAAATCAGAAAATAGCCTTTCTAATTTATCAGAACAAGAGGAGTTATTTTCAAAAATTCAATTTACAAATGAATATGTAAATGAACTAGTTTTTCTTAATTATTTAGATGAAAAAATTAGTATAAGTGATAACTCCAAAAAAGTAATTTTAAAAAAATCATTAAATAATGACGAAATGTTTAGAAATCTAGATGAAGCATCACTTCAAAATTACTTAAAGGAAATTGAGGGTAATATTTATATTGATTTATTCAATGATAGTCTTGATGCGCAGAAGTTAGTTAGTCATGAAATCAATGCAGATCTTCTTGTTGAGAAAGAATTAAATATATATGAGATTAAGAATGACGATAATCTTCTCAATTACCAATTAGAGGAAGATTTTTACTCCAATAACGAATTATATGAAATTTCAATAAATGAAATAAGTCTCAAAAATTATATTCAAGAAGAACTTCTAACTGATGGCATTATAAATGAATATTATGAGGCAAATATAAATAAATTTATTGAGCCCAAAAATTATAGCTATGAACAAATTATATTAGATAGTATTTCAAATAAAAATTTTAATGAGCTGAAACAGAGTGATGACTCTCAATTCAAATTATTCGAAAAAGTTGATGAAAAATTAATATTACCTCAAATTCTTGAAATATTAGAAAAACTTAGCATAGGAGATGAAGGTAATAATATTAAAATTGGAGAAAAATACTTTTTTGTAAAACTTTTATCTTTTGAAGAAGAGTATCAAAAGAAGTTAGAGGATGTTTATGAGGATGTAGTAGCGACTTTAACTAAATTAGAAATAGAAAATTTTACAATAACAAATGATGTTAAAAATTTAGATAGCTATAGTACAAATCAAATCTTCTTTAGTAATTCATTTAATTTTTTAGAAAATATTCCTGATCAATACAGTTTTATTAACTTTAATCAATCATCTGGAGAAATAAAAAAAGATAATTTCTTATTTCAATTTAATGTTCAAAACATATTTAAAGAAGATCTACCATTAGATTTCAAAGAAAAATTTCTAAATTCTTTTAGTAATTATAAAAAAAATATAGAAATTTCGCATAATGATGAATTATTAAAAAAAACAGGAACAGTAAAGGTCAACTATTTTACTGACTCTCTAACTATTAAAAATAATTTTATTGAGCCAGAGATTTTAGAAAAAATAATTATTATTAAAAAAGATCAAAAATTAAAAGTAGTGTTACCAAATGAAGTTATTTATTTAGATATAAATTCAATTGGATCTATTGACTCTTTAAATATAAAACAAAATATAGTGAATTTAATATATTCAAAAATTATTAAAGAAATAAAAGATACTTTAGATATAGAAGTTGATAACGAACAACTTTTACAACTTTAATATGTATGTTCATGGCAAAAAAGTTTTTCTAGATACTGAAAATACCATTACAATTTATAATAAACTTGCAAATAAATTTAAAGATGTCTCCATTTTAGAGTCAGTCATTGGGGGTGATAATAAAGGAAGATACTCTATTATTCTTTTTAATATATTACAAAATGTTGAAATTTTTCATAACTATGTGCTTATAAATAATCAAAAGAAAAAAATTAAATCACCAGACTCTTTTATAAAGGACATTTATAAAAATTTAAAAATTAAAACTATATATGATCAGAATATACCTCTACCCATATTTATTGGTAATGTATCATTTGATTTGTGTAAGTTTACCCTTCCAAAATTAAGTTATAAGCCTGATAAGAATGAAATTGGAATACCACTAGCGCATTTTGTAAAACCAAGAAATCTTATAATAATAGATAATGTTCTTAATGAGACACATTTAATTGAAGTTTCAAATATCAAGAAAAATCCAGTAAAATCACTTAAAAAATTAGAAAAAATACTTAAAGAACCTTTTTCCAAAAATAAAAAATTAAATTTCAGTAAACCTAAAAAATTTAAAAACCATATTAAGAAAGAGGAATTCATTAAAAGAGTTAAGGAAATAAAAAGAGATATTAAAGTTGGTGAAATATTTCAAGCTGTTCTTTCTCAAAGATTTTCTAATGACTATTTAATTGATCCATTTAATTTTTATAGAGCATTAAGATCAATTAATCCCTCACCTTATCTTGTTTTTTTAAACCTAAAAAATTATCAAATTATCTGCTCTAGTCCTGAGACTATGATTAAAGTAAAAAATAAAGAAATTACTCTTAGGCCTATTGCCGGAACTAGAAGAAGGGGTAAAAATGAGATTGAAGATAATAATTTAAAAAATGAATTACTTAAGGATAAAAAAGAACTAGCTGAACATTTAATGCTAGTTGATTTAGGTAGAAATGATGTTGGTCAAATTTCAAAAAATAATACTGTAAAAGTAACTGAACAAAATATAATAGAGTATTATTCTCATGTAATGCATATAGTCAGTAATGTTACTGGAGAATTAAAAAATAATTTAACACCTATAGATGTTCTTTTTGCTGGCTTGCCAGCAGGGACTGTTTCTGGAGCACCTAAAATTAGAGCACTAGAAATATTAGAAAAACATGAGGATATTAATAGGGAATTTTATTCAGGCTCGGTTTTTTATCTAGATGCAAATGGAGATATGGATAGTTGTATTAATCTACGAACTGCAATGATTAAAAATAAAAAAATATATGCGCAAAGTGGAGCAGGTATTGTTTTTGATAGCATACCTGAGAATGAACATATTGAGTGTATCAATAAGGCTAGTGCTTTATTTGAAGCTTACAATTTAGCTCATAACATATAATGATCACTCTTATAGATAATTATGATAGCTTCACATATAATTTGTATCATTGTTTAAGTAAAAGAGATCAAGTTTTAGTTATCAAAAATGACATGATTTTAAAAAATATTGATAAAATTGTTAATAGCAAAGGAGTTGTTATATCACCTGGACCAAGTAATCCATTTAATGCAGGAGAATGTCTTGATTTAGTTCATCAAATATACTCATTTATACCAATATTAGGTGTTTGTTTAGGTCATCAAATTTTAGGAGTTTATTTTGGAGCTAAAATAGACACATTAAGTACACCAATGCATGGAAAAGTATCAAATTTAAAAAAAATAAATGAATGTAAGATATATAAAAATATTGATAAAAAGTTTCGTGCAACTAGATATCACTCTTTATACCTAAATAAAAATAATTTTCCTCAAAATTTAAAAATAACAAGCATTTCAGAGGATGATAAAATTATAATGAGTTTTAAACATGAATTATTTTCTATTTATGGTGTTCAATATCATCCTGAGAGTATTGAAACTCTTATGGGTTCAAAGATTTTAGAAAATTTTATGGATTGTATATGAAATTTAAATTAGATGACTCAATAACTAATAGAAATGTTGAATATGCTATTAAGTATTTATTTGACTCAGATAATATTTCTCATCAAGCGATTATTATTTATCAATTAAATAAATTAATAAATAATAGCGATATACTTTTATCTTTAAGAAAATTTATTTTTAAAAATTCTAATAAAATAAAACAATATTCTAATTCTTTGGATACATGCGGGACTGGAGGTGATGGGTTAAAGACATTAAATATATCAACAACAGTAGCTATATTATTATCATCTGTTGATATTCCAATTGCAAAACATGGTAATCGTGCAGCTAGCTCATTAAGTGGCTCTTCTGATATTATTTCTGAATTGAATATATCTAGTGAAAAAGATTCGAAGAAAATAATTAATAAAATAACAAATGATAAATTTGTCTATTTAAATGCACCTTTTTTTTACCCAAATCTTAGTAAAGTTGGAGAAGTTAGAAAAAAATTAGGTATAAAAACGATATTTAATTATATGGGCCCTACATTAAATCCATTAGGCGCTAAATATCAAATATTAGGTACTGTGAATAAAAACTCAGCAGAAATAATGTTAAAAATACTATCTAAAATTGATAATAAAAATTCTACAATTTTTTTCTCAGATGATGGATTAGACGAAATAAGTATATTTGCTCCAACAAATTTTTATTTTAAAAGAGGAAAAAATGTCACTAAAAAGAAGATATCTCATACAAAATATAAAAAATACCTTTCATCTAAATTAAATTTTAAGGATATTAAAGGAGGTATTCCCTCTTATAATGCAAGCAGGCTGATTGAATTATTTCAGGGAAAAAAAGATAGTTACAGAGATATAACTATTATTAATTCAATTTACGCGATGCAAACAATAAAACCGACTATTAAATTTGATGAATGCTTTGATATATTAAGTAATTCTCTTGATACGTCTAAGGCTTTAAATCATTTAAACAAAATTAAAAAATAATGAATATTTTAGATAAAATAGTTTTAGAAAAAACTAATCATACAAAATATTTAAAACAAAAAACTAATAAAAAAAAGAATTATAAATATAGTAAATCGAAATACTTTCTTAGTGCAATAGAAAGTAATCTAAATATTAATAAAAATGCTCTTATCGCTGAATTTAAAAGATATAGTCCTTCGGTTAAAAATTTTAATAAAATAAAGTATATTCAGGATATTCTCGAACAATATCATAAATCAAAATGTTGTTGTATATCCATCTTGACTGACAAAAATTTTGGTGGAAGTTTAAATGATATAACAATTGCAAAAAAAATTACTGATAAGCCAATTATTAGAAAAGATTTTATAATAAACGAAACACAAGTATTTGAAACTAAAGAATTTGGTGCAGATGCTTTATTGTTAATTGCAAAAATTTTATCTAAATCAAATATAAAAAAATTACATAATTTGGCAATTGATATTGGTCTAGATGTATTAATAGAGATTGAAAATATTACAGAAGCAAGGAAAATTGATGGTATAGATGCAAAGTTGATTGGAATTAATAATAGAAATCTAAAAGAACAAAAGATTGATATAAATAAATCAATAAAACTATCTAAAATATTAAAAAATAAAATAATAATTAGCGAAAGTGGAGTTACAGTTTCAAATATAAAAAAAATTAAAAAAGAAAGTGGAATATCTTCTTTTTTAATAGGTGGTAGTATTTTAAAAAATGATAATAAAATTAAATATATAAATAGATTGCATGAGGCTTAATGAGTTTATCACACTTCAATAAAAAAAATAAAAATATTGAAATGGTTGATATATCAAAAAAAAATAAAACAAAAAGATTTGCTGAGGCAAGATCTTTAATTGAAATTGATAAAAAACTTTATTCAGTAATCAAAGGTGATAAAGAACTTAAAAATAATTTATTTAACACAGCCAAAATTGCAGGTATTTATGCTGCCAAAAATACCTCACATCAGATACCTTTAACACACAATATTCCAATAGATTATGTTTCTTTGACCCTTAATTTAAGAGACGAGATATATATAGAAATAAAAAGTGTTGTGAAATCAAACTACTCAACAGGATTAGAGATAGAAGCCTTAAATTCTGTTTCGTGTGCCTCTATTACAACTTTTGATATGCTTAAGTCTTTTAAAAAAAAGATAATTATTAAGAAAATTGAAATAATAAAAAAAAGAGGAGGTAAAAACAATATTGGATGATATTTTTAAGACAATAAAATTAATTTCAAGTTATCTTCCAAAAAATAAATTTTCATCAATTTTTAGTCAAAATCTAAATAATAATCATTTAATCAAATCTAATATAGTGATTAAGAAAAATATACCTCCTCAAAATCAATCATCAATGGATGGTATAGCAATTACAAATGTTGGAAAAAAATTTAAAATTATTGGAAAATCGAAATTAAATATTTTTAATAAAATAAAGGTAAATTCAAATGAGTGTTTAATTGTAAAAACTGGGTCACTAATTCCTGATAATATAAAATATATAGTTCCCCAAGAACAAATTTTTATAAATGAAGGAAATGCTTATGTAATTAATTTTAATAAAAATAATAAATTCATAAGAAAAAAGGGACATATCTTCAAAAAAGGTAGTAAAATTGATTTTCAGAATAAATATTTATCTTTTTATGAATTAAGCAGTATAAAAAGCCTGAAAGATATAAAAGTCAAAATACTTCAGCCATTAAAATTTAAAATTATTTCGACAGGTAGCGAATTTACTAAAGATCATTTTATTCTCCCTACAAATGGTTATTATTTAAATAATTTTATAAAAAAGAATAATCATATTGTTGAAAAGAGTATTCATATAAAAGATGATCAAAAATTATTACTAAAAGAAATAAACAATTCAAAATCAGATATTACAGTTATTATTGGAGGCACAGGTAAAAGTAAAGATGATATCAATTTTGAAAATTTTAATTTAATTATTGATGGTCTTGATTTAAAACCAGGTAGACCTTTTAAATTATTTATAAAGAAAAATAAAATTTATATGTTTTTTCCTGGAAACCCATGCTCTTCCTTTGTATTGACCAATATAATTATTAAATCATTAATCGAGATTTATAATAATAGAAAATCACAGATTAAATATGATTTAATTGATATCAATAATGTAAAATTTAATTTTAAAATTTTGAAAAGAAAATCTTTTTTATTTGGTTTAAGAGATCAGAAAAGTATTAAAGTATTTAATAATCAAGAAAGTTCTAATTTAAAAAATATATTATATGCAAACTGTCTGATTTATTATGATAGAACTAATAAACTAAGGTTATATCAAATAAATGACTAAAAACGCCAAAAAGCTTTTAGATTTTTTGAGAAAATATATTGAGAAAAATAAAATATCTCCTAATTATGAGGAAATGAAAGAACACATGGGTTTAAAATCTAAATCCTCCATATTCCAATATTTAGAATATTTAGAAGAACAAGGTCACATAAAAAAAGACAAATTAAAATCTAGGTCTATTGAAATAAATAATTTAATTCCTTTTTATAATGCGATATCTGCGGGTAAACCTATAGATAGTTTGAGTCAACAAATAGAATATATTGATGTAAATAGTTTTATAAAATCGAATAAAAGGAACTGTGTCGCTTGTAAAGTAAGTGGTAATTCAATGGAGTCATATGGTATTTTTGAAGATGATATAATTATATTAGAAAAAGTTACAAATTATAATTCAAATGATATTCATGCTATTCAGATAGATGATAGTGAGATAACTCTAAAAAAAATTAAATTAATCAAAGATGAAATTGAAATATTTGGTGATCACAAAAATTTTTCATCTATCAAGTATAAAAAAGATAGGATTAAAATATTGGGTAAGATGATTAATTTAGTCAGAAAATATTAATGATAATTACTAGATTCGCCCCCTCTCCTACTGGAAATTTTCATATGGGAAGTTTAAGGACTGCAATTTACAATTTTTTATTTGCTAGAAAAAATGAAGGAAAATTTCTTTTAAGAATAGAAGACACAGATAGGGAAAGATCAAAAAAAATATATGAAGAAGAAATATTAAAAATATTTAATATATTTAAACTTCAATATGACAATCTTAGTTATCAATCTAAAAATTTAAGTATTCATCAAGAATATTTAGAAAAACTGATGTCAAATGATATGGCGTATCATTCAAAGGATGGGCCTTATAAGTTTAGAGTGAACAGAGATAATGAATTTTTTGAGTATGATGATTTAATTTTAGGAAAAATAAAAGTACCATCAAATACTATAGAAGATTTTTCAATTGCAAGATCTGACAAAAGCCCAACTTTTATATTATCAAACTTAATTGACGACCATTTAGAGAATGTGACTAATGTCATTCGTGGAAACGATCATACTACTAATTCAATTAAACAAATCATGATATCGGATGCTTTAAATTTTAAAGATATAAAATATGCCCATATACCTCTGATACATGACATTAATGGCAAAAAGTTATCAAAAAGAAGTAATATAACTAATGTAAACGATTATTTGAGTGAAGGTTACCTATCAGACTCAATATTTAATTTTATTATTAAATTAGGTAATAATTTTAATGATATCGAATATTTAGATATTGAAGATGCAATTGATAATTTCAATTTATCTAAAGTAGTTTTATCACCAGCTAAATTTGATATTGAAAAGTTAAATTTCATTAATCGTCATTATTTAAATAAATTATCTTTTATAGAATTTAAAAATTTTTTAGAAAAAGATATAGAAAAACAAGTATCTAATTTTCAGTTAGAACTTGTTTTCCAGGACATATTAGAAAGATGTAACAAATATACAGATATCAATAAAGAGGTATCAAAACTTTTAAACTTTTTTGAAAAAAATATTGTCCTTGAAATTGATGAAAATGAAAAAGCTTTAATTAAAAAAATTTATTCAATTATTAAAAGTTTGCATGATGCTGATAATGCTGTATTAATGCTTGAAGAAAATGACTTACCTTTAAAGAAAATAGGTAAGATAATCAGAAAAATTACAGTAAATTTTGAGTCCAAAATACCAATTGAAAAGATTATTTTATTCTTTGGTATTGAAAAAGTTAAGGAAAAGTTATTATTATACATAGATGATTGATGAAAAACGATTTAAATTAGTAGATACTAAAACTGGTAAAGAATACGAATTCGATGGGATCAAAGGATCTATTGGGCCAGATGTAATTAATATATCATCACTTTATAAGAAGACAGGTTTATTTACTTATGACCCAGGATTTACATCAACAGCTGCGTGTAACTCTAAAATAACATACATTGATGGCGAGAAAGGTATTCTTCAATATAGAGGTTATCCCATTGAGGAACTTGCAAATAATAGTTCTCATTTAGAAGTTTGTTATTTACTTATGCATGGTGAGTTGCCATCAGAGAGCGATAAAAATGAATTTGAAGAAATAATTAAAAATCATACTTTACTAAACGAACAAATAATTCAATTCTATAGAGGATTCAGAAGAGATGCCCATCCAATGGCAATGATGATCGGTATTGTTGGAGCTTTATCATCATTTTATCATGACTCTTTAAATATTGAAGATCCTGAGCATAGAATGATTGCATCACATAGAATTTTAGCAAAAATGCCTACTATAGCTGCAATGGCTTATAAATACTCAGTTGGGCAACCTTTTGTTTATCCTGTTAATAAACTTAATTACGCAGATAATTTTTTACATATGTGCTTTGCAACACCAACTAAGGATTATGAAATCAACCCACTTTTTTCAAAAATAATGGATCAAATCTTTATACTTCATGCTGATCATGAGCAAAACGCCTCAACATCTACTGTGAGAACTGCTGGTTCATCTTTAGCAAACCCATATGCTTGTTTATCAGCTGGCATATCATCACTCTGGGGAAAATCACATGGGGGAGCAAATGAAGCTGTGATAGATATGATAGATGAAATAGTTTTAAATGATTTAAAACCTAAGGACTTTATTGAAGAGGTTAAAAATAAAAAAAATAAAATAAGATTAATGGGTTTTGGTCACAGAGTATATAAAAGCTATGATCCTAGAGCTAAAGTTTTAAAGAAAAGCACAGAAGATTTATTCAAGGATTTAAAAATTAAATCAAAAGAACTAGAAATAGCTAAAGAAATTGAAGAATTAGCATTGAATGACTCGTATTTTAAAGAAAAAAATCTTTATCCAAATGTTGATTTTTACTCAGGTATTCTTTTAAAAGCACTAAATATACCTACTTCAATGTTTACACCAATTTTTGCAGTTGGTAGAACCGTAGGATGGCTATCGCAATGGAAAGAAATGATTGAAGATAAAGAATTCAAAATTACTAGACCAAGACAATTGTTTACAGGAGATAAAGATAGATCCTATAAAAAGGTACCGGATAGAGAGAAGAAATCGATATTTAACCTATTGTGGCTTAAAAAGACTTTTCTAAATAATCAGTAATTATACTTGAACGAAGGTTTTCAAAATTACTACTTTTGACCCCATTATACATATTTTTTCTATAATTATAAAGTTTGTCTTTATTAAATTTTAAAATTGTAAAAAAATTTATTAAGTTAGTTGCTGTAAAATCATTTTGTATAAATTCTTTTACAATTTCTTTTTTATTGAAGATATTAACTAATGATAAATATTTAGATCTTACGAACAATTTAAAAATAAAATAATTTATAATATTTGCTTTATAAAATATTAAGTGTGGTATATTTGAAAAACAAAGTTCTAAGTGAACAGTCCCTGAGCAAGCAAAAGCAAAATCTAGTTTAGATATATTTTTATAGTAAGAATGATCATTCAAGTGTATTTTTATATTAGAATTATCTCTAAAGTAGTTTTTTATAAATTCATAATATTCGTTTGTAACAAAAAAGTTAAAAACAAGTTCTTTATAATTTTTAAGATTTAAAAGTAATGTCTTAATTATAAAAATATTTTTATATATTTCTTGTTGTCTACTTCCCAAAAAAATACCAATATTATTGATTTCATTATAATCATTAGAATAATAGATTTTATTCTTTATGGGATGGCCAATATAATCATAGATATCTGAGTTGTAATAACTTTTTTCAATACTAAATATTGAAAAAATTTTATCAAAGTTTCTATTAATAAATTTTGCTTTATTTGGTTTCCAAATAAAAACTGATGGGCCTACGATTTGACAATATTTTATTTTATTTGATTTGAATTTTTGAATATAAAATTTTGAAAAATCAAATGAATCTACAAAAAAAATATGAGTAAATAAATGTAAATCAACAATTTCTTTAATTTTAAGTCTGAGATTGAAAAGATATTTTAAATTACGAACAATATCAACAAATCCCATAATTGGAGTAATCTTTATATTAGTTAAATCATTAAAGTCTAAATTTTCGTCATTCATACCAAAAGTGAATATTTGATTTTTGTTAGTTTTAAAAAAATTATCTTCAAGTATTGGTTTGACAATTTGTCTACCAGATTGCTCAAGAGTTATAAATAAAGCCTTCATTTTATAAAATAATTAAAGAAATATTATTAGCTCTTATTTTTTTTAAAAATTCATCTTTTTCTGAAATTAAAATATTATTATTAAATAAACATATTATACGAAATTTATATTTAACAAGTAATTTGAGTGTTTCCATACCTATTATGGGAAAATCAATTTCATCGATTTGATTTGATTTTTTTGATTTAACGAAAATTAAGTTATTAAATTTAGAATTAATCTTGCCAATTTTATTTATCATATCGTTTGTACCAAATATATCTTCCATAGCTATAACTCTATCACCATTTAAAATAAATGATTGCGCTATGTTCATTGAGAATATTTTTTTTAAGAAGCTTTTTTTAATTTTTAATTTACTAATAATTTTTTTATTTTCACTATGAAGGTACTCATCTTGATAAGAAACTAACATTTTTTTTAATATTTTTTTTTGGGAAATAAGAGTTAATTTATTATTAGATAAATACTTTTTTAAGATTTTAGATTGATCATTAATATTATTAAGGAATATATCTTTTGTTATTAATAACTTTGATTTTATTGATAAATTGATCTTTTCAATAGAGGGAAGTTCGACATAACCAATAATCAGAATTTTTTTTAAGTTTTTTGACCTAATAAATGATGTTATTTTTTCTATATTTTGTATTTTAAACGTTTTACACTTACTTTTGAAATTTTTTTTTATAAGATTATTTTCATTTATTAATATTATTTGATTAAGTAAATTTTTGTTATCTAAAAAATTTGCAACTTCATAAACGAATAAACCTGAACCAGCTATAAGGCAGATATCATTTTTGTATGTGGCCAAGTTTTTCATTTAAAATTGATTTATATTCATGAAATATACTCTCTACTTTGTCATTAGTTGATAAATTAAACTTTTTATTATCAAAACTCTCATGAAGTGAGTTAATTTGATTTATTTCATTTTTATTAAAATTATTTCTTCTTATTCCTACTAAATTTAAACCTCGTAATTTTGCTCTATTACCGATAGCTAAACTGAATGGTAAAACATTTTTATCTATTCCACTCATACCTCCTATCATTGAATAGGAACCTATAGTTACAAATTGAATTACTGCAGATAAACCACCTATGACCACGTTATCAAGAATATTTACATGACCACCTAAAGTAACTTGATTTACAAAAATATTATTATTATTAATTTTGCAATCGTGGGCTATATGTACACCAGTCATAAAGAGATTTTTATCTTTAATAATAGTTTTCATACCCCCATCTTTAGTTCCCTTGCTTATTGTGACATTTTCTCTAAATGTGTTAGAGTCTCCGATTTCTAAAAAGCTTTCCTCTCCAGAGAATTTCAAATCTTGAGGATCACAGCCTATATTTGAAAAAGGGTAAAAAGTATTATTTCTTCCTATAGTTGTATTTCCTGTGATAGAAACATGAGATTTTATTTCTGTGCCGTCACCTATTGAGATTTCCCCATCTATATTACAAAAAGGTCCAATCTTAACATTATCACCAATTAAAACAGATTTGCTAACTCTACTACTTGGATGAATCTGGAACGTCATGTATCATCGCTGAAAATATGCATTGTGCATGTATAACATCATTTACAAAGCATTTACCTTCAAATTTGTAAACATTCTTAACTTTATTTAAGCGATTAACCTTTAAATTTAAAACGTCGCCGGGTATTACTGGCTTTCTAAATTTACATTTATCAATAGTCATAAATGAAACACCAGGATTTTTCATTGAGTCTTTAAGCTTCATTGCAACTGTAAAACACGCAGCTTGAACTATTGCCTCAATTACCAAAACTCCAGGCATAAGGGGTCTTCCAGGAAAATGACCTTGAAAAAAAGGTTCGTTAACTGTTACACATTTTATTGCATGTGCAGATACATCTGGCTCATAATCAATAATTTTATCAATCAGTAAAAATGGATACCTATGAGGTAAAATCTTTTTTATTTCATTAATGTCCATTTGTTTTTTGTTTAATAATTTTTTTTTTCCATTCTTTTATATCAATAGCAGGGAAACCAGCAACAACAGAATCATCTTTAATGTTTTTAGTCACACCACTTTTGGCTGCTATAACTACGTTATCACCAATACTAATATGTCCAGCAAAACCTGCTTGACCACCAATGGTAACGTTATTTCCTATTTTGACACTACCTGAGATACCTGTTTGAGCTGCTATACAGGCATTATTACCAATATTTACATTATGAGCAATATGAACCATGTTATCTATCATTGAATTCTTACCTATAAAAGTGTAGTCAATTTTGGCTCTATCTATCGTGCATGATGAGCCAATATGGACATCACTGTCAATAATAACAATACCTAATTGAGGATTTAAATTTTTAGAGCCTCTATTTTTAAAATCAAAACCAAAGCCTGTAGTTCCAATACTAGAATTATCAGATATTATTACGTTATCACCTAATATTGAATTTTTAATTACAACATTATTTTTTATAATACAGTTTTTTCCAATCTGAACACCCCTTGAAATAAAACAATTTTTTCCAATTTCGCTTGAACTATCTATGTTTGCAAATTTAGAGATATATGATCCATTTATATTATCAAATTCATCTGGGAAATTTTCTAAATCATCATGATAAAAAATATAATTTAATATTTTGTTGTATGAATCATTTATATTTTTAACAACACTTATATTTTTATAATAATTTATATTTTCTTTAGAGCTTGTTATTACATGAATAGATTTTGATTCTATATCTTTTACAAGAAATTCATTTTCTAAAAACAAAATTGAATTTTCTCTTATGATAGATAACGATGAGATATCAGATACTATGAAGTCTGATTTAGATTTTTTGAATAATAAATTATCTTCCAAATAATTATTTAAATAGTCAATATTAATTTTATTCTTTAGTGGAAAAAAATTTTCTCTAATAAACTCTCTCATTTATTAGAATGAAGTGCCAATAGAAAAATTGAAAGGTCTGGTCTTATCTGTTGTATTTTTCTCAATCGGTTGTGCATAAGATAGAGATATTGGACCTATTGCTGTGATAAAATCAAAAGATGTCCCAATTGAAGTTCTTAAATCAAAATCTGAAGATGAAGAATAGTCACTGTTCCATATAGAACCAGTTGTTAAGAAAAATTTAATATTAATATTATCTTTATCATCAAAAATAAATGAACTGCCATATCCTATTGTGCTAGTAAAAAATTCATTACCCCCAAGGTATATATTTCCATCATAGGGGCCGATACCTCTATAATCAAACCCTTTGAAATTGAGGCCACCTAAACCGAATGCATTGATAGTTTTTAATTTGGAATTTAATGACTCAGCATAACCATATTTATTGTTAACGAAAATATAATTTTTTGATCTATTAAGTCTTATGTAATTTTTATTTGTTAAAACTATTTTATAAAAAGAAGTATCTGAGATGCCCTCAGGTGATATTAGGAAATCAATTTTATTAATATTTCCATTTGTAGGATTCAAGAAATTATCTGAAGTATCATAATTTAGAGAAAATTTTAAATTATAGTTTACAAAATTTCCTATATTATCATTAATTGATGAGGAAGTATTATTAACTGCAGAATGGCCTTTGAAATCCTCATAGCTTATCCCTGCTCCATAACTAAGATATTCATTTTTTTTGAAATTAATAAAGTATCCTAGTCCTCTAGAAGATGCCTTATATCCAAAGGAGTTTGTATAATCTTTATCCTGATTATAAATAGTATATGTATTTGTTAAATTAGGGTTTAAAATAGGATACTGAATATAATTTAAATCAAATTTTAAATCCTCTGAATTTAATACAAAGTTTGAGCTAATGCTGTTTCCAGATCCAAAAATATTCTGATCTTCTATTCCAAAAGTAAAACCTGCTCCTGTATCAGCATTAAAAGTTCCAGCTAATAAAAGATTGCCTGTTTTTGTATTTTCATCAATATCAATAGTTATATTTACTAATTGGTTCTCAACATTTGTTTCAGTATTAATTGATTTGATATATGGATAATTATTTAAAATTTTTACAGATTTTTGAAGACTGTGTTTACTAAAGTATTCTCCAGGTTGAATTAACAACTTAGAGCGAATAGTCTTACTTTTAGTAATAGAATTTCCAGTTATTTCAATTTTATTAACCACAATCGGATCAATTTTTTGTGTGATAAATGATATATCAATATTATTTTCGTCTACTTGATTAAAATCTAATTCAATAGATCTATCAAAAATATTATTTGATATTAAGTTATTATTAAAGATCTCAAGATACTTATC
>CACDTV010000003.1 GCA_902555695.1 uncultured Alphaproteobacteria bacterium
TTACAATACTTTCTATTTATTTCATCTATGAAGTGTCTTCTTTCTTTTTAAATTGGACAATATTCGAGGCTGATTTTGTTAATAATTTTAGAGGTGAAAAAATAACAGACAGGACTTTCTGTTCAAAAAATATTGAACCTGGCCAACATGGGGCTTGCTGGGCAATTATTATAGTAAGATTTCATCAGTTTATTTATGGATTTTACCCTGTTGAGGAAGCTTGGAGAGTTAATTTAGTTTATGGCTTATTACCTTTTGCCTTAGTTGGAATATTTTTTGATAATTTACCTTTCAGAAAGTATTTTCTTTATTTTACTTTTTTATTTCCATTCATTGGGTATTTCCTTTTATATGGTGGGGCTGGTTTAGATGTTGTTGGAACTAGTAAATGGGGAGGACTTCTTGTTACTTTATTTTTAGGAGTAACGGGCATTCTATTAGCATTTCCCTTAAGCATTATTTTGGCTTTAGGTCGAAGATCTAAAATGCCAGTAATAAAAACTATTTGTATAATTTTTATTGAATTTATTAGGGGTGTTCCTTTAATTACATTGCTATTTACAGCTAATGTAATGTTACCTCTCTTTTTACCAGAAGGTGTCCGTCCTGATAATTTATTGAGGGCTTTGGTTGCTGTTACCTTATTTCAATCCGCATACATGGCAGAGGCAATAAGAGGAGGATTACAAGCCATACCCAAAGGACAATTAGAAGCTGCTCAATCTCTAGGATTTACATATTGGCAAAGCACTAGAAAAATTATTCTTCCTCAAGCTTTAAAAATTTCAATTCCACCTATAGTTAATACATGCATAGGTCTTTTTAAAGATACTTCACTTGTTTTAATTATTGGTTTATTTGATTTACTTGGTGTGGGAAGAGCGGCAGTTGCAGACATTGATTGGGCAAAATTACATTACGAGGTTTATGTTTTTATTTCTCTAGTTTTCTTTATATTCTGCTTTGGCATGTCGAGGTATAGTTTATATTTAGAAAAGAAATTGAAGACGGATAATAGTTAAAATGACAGAGCAAGTAATCCAGCTAGAAAAAGTCAATAAGTGGTATGATGACTTTCACGTTCTCAAAGATATTGATTTATCTGTTGATAAAGGTCAAAAAATTGTGATTTGTGGTCCCAGTGGCTCCGGTAAATCAACTATGATCCGTTGTATTAATCGTCTTGAAGCACATCAAGAAGGTAAAATTGTAGTTCATGGAACTGAGCTTACTAATGACCTCAAAAATATTGATTTAATTAGAAAGAACGTTGGAATGGTTTTTCAACAGTTTAATCTTTTTCCTCACTTATCAGTTTTGGATAATATTTCTTTGGCTCCAATTTGGGTTAAAAAAATGCCTAAAAAAGAAGCTGAAGAAATCGCCATGTCATACTTGGAAAAGGTAAAAATTCCTGAACAAGCTGAAAAGTTTCCTGGGCAATTATCAGGTGGTCAGCAACAGCGTGTGGCTATTGCGAGATCTCTCGCGATGAACCCAGATATCATGTTATTTGATGAGCCTACCTCGGCTCTTGATCCTGAAATGATTAAAGAGGTTTTGGATGTGATGATACAATTAGCTGAAGAGGGTATGACTATGTTAGTTGTTACTCATGAGATGGGATTTGCAAAAACTGTTGCTGATCAAATGATTTTTATGGATGAGGGAAGAATTGTTGAACAAGCATCCCCAGATGAATTCTTTAATAACCCAAAAAGTGATCGAACTAAACTTTTCTTAAGTCAAATTCTTAATCATTAAAAAAGTATAAGATGAATGAAGTTGTAATGGCTTTATTATCCGGATGGATAATATTTTATTTTGCTGTATTTTTGCCAGGACCTAACACGTTTTTTGTAGCATCTGTTGGAATTAGTGGACAGAAAAAACAAATTTGGGGTGCTGCAGTTGGTACCGCTATAGGTTCTTTTACTTGGTGCTTACTTGCTACAACAGGTATTTCTTTTCTAATTTCAAATTTAATGGGTTGGGGTTTTATTGTTTTAAAGATCTTAGCTAGTCTTTATATGATTTATTTAGCATATCAAATTGGCAGCCAATACTTTAGCTCTGAAAATCAACTCATAAAACTATCCAATGAAAGAAATTTTTTAAACAGTATGAAGAAAGCAATAATTGTTGCTTATACCAATCCCAAAGCTTTCGCATTTTGGTCTGCTCTAGCAACTTTACAATTCAGTGAAAACCTAAATTTTAGTATCGCTCTAATTTTTGCAACAGGTAGTTTTTTTATTTCAGCAATGAATTATTCAATTATCGGCCACTTTTTTGGTATAAAAAAGTTTTCAAATTACTTCAACAGACCTAAAAATATATTCAATTTAATATTTGCTGGACTTTTTATATTTGTAGCTATTGAAATTTGGGTGTTAGGCTAGGCAAAAAGCCCTAGATAGGGCTTTTTAAAATTTTCTAATAAATCTTCTATCTATCTCTTTTTGTCTTCTTTCAAGATCAATCATGTCGATAGCTTGAGATAAATATACCTCTTCTTTGTATGACTTTGATTTTTGGTCATTTTTTCCATTAATAATTATTTTTCTAATAGATTTAAATAGATTGCTCATCAGGCAGCCTCTTTTAAGCTATTTGGAAATGACTGATTTCTTTGATACTCGGAGTAAGCCCATTGCCAATCAGAGCCATATTCAACCTTACAAAAATTTATAATACTGTCTTCTTTTTTAGTAAATAAAGATAACCAGAATTTTAAAGATCTTTCTGTAAATCCAAAAATTTTATTCATAATTTTTTTTCCTTTCTTACATATATATAGTTTTAAAAAGAAGTTTTACTTTTGCTAAATATAGACAGCTGATGTCTATTTATGAGACTTCAAACAAATTCATTAAATATTTTTAATTTGCATGTAGTCTAAGTAACAAAAAAAATGATAAATTTATGACATGGATTATAAAATTTTTGATGGCCATAATGATGTATTATTTAGACTATTTTTAAAGAACAAACCTGACTCCTATCTTGATTTTATCGATGGAGATAATGAGGGACATTTAGATCTTCCTCGAATGAACCAAGCTAATTTTAAAGGAGGTTTATGCGCCATATATGTTCCTACCCCAGAACAAGATATCTCTGATTCTGATAAGTTGGTCAACTATAAAGATATGGAGCAAGATGAGTATTTATTACCACTTCCAAGGCCCGTAAACGTAAACGATGCATTACCAGTTGTTTTAAATCAATTGTCTATCCTTTCAAAAATTGAAAGAAACTCAAAAAATAAAGTTAAGATTTGTTTATCTGGCAAGGATTTGGAAACCTCGTTTAAACATGATGACCAATTATCTGTAGTGATGCATATAGAGGGCGCAGAATGTATAGATAAAAATTTTTATAATCTCGAAACTTTATTTCGAGCTGGTCTTAGATCAATTGGGCCAGTTTGGTCAAGACCTACTATTTTTGCAGAGGGCGTTCCCTTTGCTTTTCCAACTTCACCAGATATTGGAGATGGTTTAACCGATATAGGAATAGAACTAATAAAAAATTGTAATTCACTAAATATGTTAATTGACACCTCTCATTTAAATGAAAAAGGCTTTTGGGATATAGCAAAATATTCAAATTCGCCCCTAGTAGCCACGCATAGCAATGCTCATCAGATTTGCCCACATTCTAGAAACCTTACAAATAAGCAATTAGATGCAATCAAAGAAACTCAAGGGATGGTTGGAGTTAACTTTGCCCCAGCTTTTTTAAGGAAAGATGGAAAAATGGTTTCTGATACAGATTTACAAATAATAGTTGATCATTTTAAGTACCTTATTGACTATTTGGGAGATGATAAAGTTGGATTTGGCTCAGATTTTGACGGTGCAATGATGCCAAAAGATCTAGATAGTGTTTTAGGTATGCATAAATTAATCGATCTATTAATTTCACAGGGTTTTAATGAAAACTTAATGATTAAAATTTCACATTTAAATTGGATTAATCTTTTAAAAAGAGTTCTAAATTAATAAATATTCAGTGAAGTGAAACTTTAGTATCAAAAAAATTCTGATATAATCTTTTTATGGGACTTCACTTTGACTATAAATCAAAAGCTGGTGAAAGAGCTATGGAGAAAGAGCGTAAGCGCCAAGAAAAACTTGCTGCTAAAAAGGCTAAAAGAGAAGCAAAAAGAGAAGCAGAAGAGTTAGCCGAATTAGAGCGCCTTACAGATCCAAATGCTCCAGCTGAGGGAAATCAGGAACAGTAATCTGATTACCTTGAAATATATTAATTTTTTCGATCGCTAGTATCGACTCAGATTCTTTTTATCTTATAAATTTTTTGATCCTCTGTCATAGATCTGACTTGCCTTTTATACCATTCCTTAAAATCATTTGATGTGTCATCATAAAACATCACTTTCTTTCGAATTAAGAAAATACCAATATCACTCTCTGGAATTCCAATGAAAGTCTGTCTTTCTGTGTGCATCACTTTTACACTTTCTTGCAAAGGTTCATGCTCACATAAATAATAACCATAATGCTCTCCCCAAACATATCTTATAATAGGAGTTGTTGCTTCAATCATCATCTGAACATATTTATCCTCATTTTTTAAAAAATTTTTCATACCTGGTACAGGTTGATGGATTTGAGCAAAACTAAGACCAATTTTTTCTTTAGGCACCCAAACAGAGGGAAATGAAACATGTAAAGCTATAAGTTTGTTACATCTGTGAAAAATGGCTATATCCTCTTGAAGATTATAGCCAAGTTCTACAAAGTTATTAAAGTTAGAGTTTTTAGATGGGTATTCTTTTTTTAATATAGAATTTAACTTCTCGCATACAGCTATATCAATTTCTTTTGTAAAATAATCATCAATAAAAATATTTTCTTTACATTTTTTTTTCAAACTTAAATATCTTTCTTCATGCTCATCATATTCAATAATTGGAAGGTCTTTTATTTTTTTTATTCCAGGAGCTACAGAATAAATAGGTCCATATGGTTCCCAGTCGATCATTTTGTAAATAAAATCAATACTCCTATCAAAGTGATAGCAATAATAATAAGTTTTTTAAATAGGATTTCCGGTATTTGTTTATGTATAAAATAACCCAGCCAAACACTTAACATAACTAAAAGAGCTATTGGATAGTATATTTTCACTATCTCTAAATAGCTTCCTCCCAAAAACATAAAAAATATTGCTCTCAAAGAGTTTATAATAAAAAAATATCCAGCCATAGTTGATCGCAACTCTTGTTTTGAGGAGAAATAATCTTTATACCCCATTAATACAAATGGTCCTCCAATAGTATAAATTCCTTGAATAAATCCACCTAGAATTACAAAAAAATTTTTCAAGAATTGAGGAAACCTGATATCAGGAAAGAATAAGTTGAAACATCCATAAATAATTAAAATTATTGCAAATATTTTTATTAAAATATCTGATGCAAAATAACTGATAAAATATGTTCCAATTAATGCACCAGGAATTGTATAAATTAAAATTTTGATCAGATGATTTAAAGAGACATATTTGTATGATTGAATTAAAACAGCTAAACCGGAAGATAGCCCAACAATCATTGCAAGCTTTAACAAAGAATTAAAGTCAAAGAAAAATCCACTAATTCCCAGAAAGATTATCGTACCACCAAAACCAAAAATACTTTCAATGGCGTATGCAAAACAAGCTATTAATGCAATAGTTGAAAAATTTGGCATTTAATTCTATTTAACAATTTAGAATGTTTTATGTTAAAAGTAATCTATGTATTTAAAAGTAATATTTTCTTTTATTGTAATATTATTTCTTAAAACGAATTTATTGTATGCCCTTTCTCAAGATATTTCTTTGACAATCATGGTTCGTTCTACATTGGGAACAGAATATATTCTAGCTAAAAGTATTTGCAAAGTATTGGACAGGGAACTTGAAATATCTCATAGTTATGGTGGCTCCAACACATTAGAATGCAATACACGCCTCGATGATAGCGTTGATGAAATAATTAAAAAAATTGAACAAAATCAATTTCAATATGCAATTATTAAAAAATCAGATTTACTCAATCGTCCCTCTAATTTATCGCTTCGTTCAATTTTAAATTTTCCCGCAGATAATGATTATGTTTTTATTTCAAACCAGAATGTAGATCCTAATGTGATTAAGGATATAAACTTTGGAATTATGAATCATTTGCTTGAGTTTCGCTATCTTCATAAATCTTTTTTTGAATTTTCGGAAAATAATTTAATTGTTAAAGAAAAAATACCATTACACTTAGGGACTTTAAAATTTAGTGATGAGTGGAGTAGTGGTAAAAGAAGAAGGTTTACAGAGGTAGACTAATTTTTACGAAACCATCAGTTACAACAAAAATAAATATTAAAGCAAAAAATACTCCACCAACAAAAACTTTCATGACACAAACTTACTAAATAGATTTTAGGTGTAAAGTATATAAACTGTGCAAAATTGTCATGAACGAGTTTATTTTTGGTTTTTCAACAGGTTTAAGTTTAATACTTGCTATAGGTGCACAAAATTTATTTGTTATAGAGCAAGGTATAAAAAAAAATAATATTTTTTTAGTAACTTCAATATGTATAGTTGGTGATTTCTTATTGATTTTTTTTGGAATTTTCATATTTCACTTTATTAAAAATTTCATCAATGATCTGATCAATTTATTATTATCTATAGGGCTTGTCCTCTTTCTTTTAAATTTTATATGGTCAAAAATAAAAACATTTAAACATGATATTGTACTTTCACAAAAACACACGCAAACATCAAAGTTAAAAATAGCCCTTCAGACACTTGCCTTTACTTTTTTAAATCCACACGTTTACTCAGACACTGTTTTTATTTTAGGAAATTTATCAAAAAATTTTCTAACTATTTCTGACAAGATTTTATTTGGATTAGGTGCAAGTCTAGCGTCATTTATTTTTTTTTATTTTTTAGGCTATGGTGCTCAATCACTAAGATTATATTTTTTGAACAAACAAGTTTGGAAGTTAGTTAATATAATAATAATTCTTTATTTGCTTATACTTACCTTATCTATTATTTTCTTGGAAATAATTTGATTATTAATTTTTTATTTATAAATTATTTCATCAGCTGTCTGTAAGTTGCATAGTTGTTATGCAATCATAACACGTGTTTTTTAAAATATTATATGTATAGATTTATTAGGAGCAGTTTTTAAAAGTTTCGATTAACTCCGTGTTGACATAGATACTTAGTTATTCCCTCCTAGTTATAACAAACTGCTCCATTAATAGTATGCCAAGCTTCACAACACTTTATCCAGCACTTTTGTTTCCAGCTATACCTTTAATGATGATATCGTTTGGTAATAGATATACTTCTCTTGCCTCATTAATCAGAAAGATCCATGACACAATAATAACAAATAGACCAACTAGCAATGTGGTTCAACATCACTTAGATCAAATTAAAGTACTTACAACCCGTTTAACATTAGTTAGGTCAGTTCAAACCCTCTCTGGGATCAGCTTTTTGATGAATTTAATATCTATTTTTTTTAGCTATATCAAGATTTATGGCTTAGCCTTGAACTTTTTTGGTTTAGGGATATTGATATTTTCAATAGCTATAATGTTATTTATCTATGAGATACAATTATCTACTAAAGCTCTTAGTAAGCATTTGGAAGACCTGAAAGATTTTAGTTAATTTATTAAGATACCGGACTCTCTTTTAAATAAATATTTCATATGAAAAAAAACAAACACTGAGCCTAGTAAATTTGTAAAAAATATAGCCCACCAAATACCAATTAGGCCTTTTTCAAGAGTCTCAGAAAATAAATAAATTACAAATGGGGGAAGAAATACCAATCTAATAAAAGTGTAGAACACATTTACAGAGGGTTTTCTTAAACCAGAAAGTACAGAATCACACCTATCAATAACTTGATATATAAAAGCCAAAAAAGCTACCATAAATAAGTAACTACCAGCAATAATTATCACTTCACTGTCTCTTGAAAAAAAACTAGCAATCCTTTCACCAGCAAATATAAGAACTAATGCTCCAAAAATCATCATTGTCATAGATAACCTTAATGAAATTAAAAAAGCTTCATAAATTCTATCAAAATTCTTCGAACCAAAATTTTGTCCTACCATACTTAATAAAGCACTACTAAATCCTATGGCAGGTAATAAAATAATTTGCTCAATTCTTAAAGCTATACCATATGCTGCACTAGCTGAGGCACCATAACTTGTAACAAACTTTTGCATTATGAAGAAACCAACTGCAATCATAAACATATTCATACTAGAGGGTATAGATTGTCTTAGAATTCTTAATACGAATTTAGTTTCTAGCCAAATATAATTGTAATTGAAATACTTAAACAAAGGACTGCGAATAGCATAATAGCTTAAAAAGAAAAAATGGAATAGTTGAGATATGACTGTTGCAAGAGCTATGCCGAGAGTTCCCAATGCAGGAAAAGGACCATAACCTAAAGATAAGAAAGGACTAAATATTAAATTAATAAAAAAGCTTATGATTAACGCATTTCTATTTTTTTTTGTATCTCCTTGTGCATATAAAAGAGAATTAACGACAAAAGAAACAATAAAAATTGGAGCGCCAATTGAGAGTACTTTTATATACCTTAGACCATTGTTAAGAAAAATACCTTCTGCCCCAAAATATAAAAATACAGGTCTAGATAATAGAAAGGTTGTAAACCCAATGGCTATAGAAATCAATAAAGTGATAACTAAAGCTTGGGTATGTATCTTAATTGCCTCATTAAATTTTTTTTTGCCAATAGCTATTGAGACAAGAGCTGTGGTGCCTTGTCCAAAACCTACAGCGAAGGCCAATAAAATAAAATACAAGGGGTAAGATATTGATAAGCCTGCTATAGCCTCTGTGCTTATGAGACCTGCATAAAAAGTATCTACTACATTGTACAGAGTATAAAATAAAAGACCTGTTCCTGCTGGAACAGCCATACCGATTAATTGTTTTTTTATATCCCCTTGGGTAAGATCCATAAAATTAAAAAGGTCTTACAACTACAAGTATTACAATTAAAATTAGAAGAACAGTAGGCACTTCATTGATTATTCTTAGATATTTTGAGGTATAATCTCTAAAATTACTCTCTAGACTTTTTCTAATTTTACTTAAATACATATGAAATGCAGAGAGAATTAGAACTAATATAATTTTCAAAAAAAGCCATAATTCAAAACCTACATAATGGATAAGGGCTAAACCAAATACCCAAGTTAATATCATTGCTGGGTTCATTATAATTTTTAGCAATTTATATTCCATTTTTTGAAATACACTATTCATTTCAGGATTGGTTATGTTTTCTACATGATAAACAAAAAGTCTTGGTAAATAAAATAACCCAGCAAACCATGATACAAAAGATATGATATGTAAAATTTTTAATAACTCATACATTTTGTTACCATTTAGCCTCTGGAGGCATTGACATTAATATAGCATCAATATTACCACCGGTTTTTAATCCAAATAATGTCCCTCTATCATAAAGCAAATTAAATTCTACGTAACGAGATCTTTTTTTTGAGAGAGTATCTAAGTCATCTTGATTAAAGTTAAAATCTTTTTTTCTTTTTGAGTTTTCAATTACAAAATTAACAAAGAATTGCCCAACATCTTTTATGAAAGATAAGTCCTTATCAAAGTCTGTATTGATATAATCAAAAAAAATCCCTCCTATACCTCTACTTTCTTTTCGATGCTCTAAATAAAAGTATTCATCACATTGTTTTTTAAATTTTTCATAATAAGTTGAATTATGTTGATCACATGTTCGTTGGAGACCTTGATGAAAATTATCTGTTTCTAATTTTTCAGGTATTGCAGGGGTTAAATCACAACCACCACCAAACCATTGTTTTCCTTTTGTGGTTATGTACCGAGTGTTAAAATGAGCTGCAGCAATTTTCGGGTTTTTCATGTGAGCTACGACTGAGATACCACTGGCCCAAAAGCTTGGATCCTCTTCGGTTCCCGGCATTGATTTTTTAAATTCTTCACTAAAATTACCATGCACTGTTGAAATGTTTACTCCTACTTTTTCAAATATTTCTCCTTTTAGTAAGGACATCAAACCTCCACCACCACCAGGTCTTTGCCACTCTTTTTCTATAAATTCAGACCCATCAAGCTTTTGCATTGATCCAACCATTTGATTTCGAAGTTCTCGAAACCACTTTTCTGCTTTAGTTTGTTGATTTTTTATTTGATCACTCATACCCACCCATGTAGTTCGTTTTCTATCAACGAAGTGAGTAGGAGTATATGATCTTCTCGATCATTTAGACAAGGAATATATCCAAATTCCTTTCCACCATTTTCCATGAATATTTCTCTATTTTCCTCGTTAAGTTCTTCTATTGTCTCGAGACAATCTGAGGAAAAAGCAGGACTTATAACATGAATGTGGTCTGTACCATTTTTTGCTAAGCTCTCTATAGTTTTATCTGTGTAAGGTTGAAGCCATTCTGCTGGTCCAAATCTAGATTGAAATGTGGTCATATAACTTTCCTCTGGTAAGCCCATGGTCTCTGCAACCAGCCTAGTAGTTTTTCTGCAAAAACAATGATAT
The DNA here is from genome assembly GCA_902555695.1 of uncultured Alphaproteobacteria bacterium. Classification (GTDB taxonomy): domain Bacteria; phylum Pseudomonadota; class Alphaproteobacteria; order HIMB59; family HIMB59; genus HIMB59. The sequence continues at coordinate 10,643 of CACDTV010000003.1, forward strand.
GGATCCCCTTTATCTAAATATTTTTTTGGAACACCATGATAGCTAAATATGATTTTTTTTGGTTTTGAATTTTTAGTCCAAAATTCTTCAATGCTATTTTTAAGAGCTTTAATATAAAGTTCATTTTCGTAATATCCTCCAATAAAACGAAGAGATGGTACCCAACGCCAACTTTTTAATTCTTCTGCAACAGCATCAAACGTTGAGCCCGTTGTAGCCGCACAATATTGAGGGTATAAAGGTAAAATAATAATACGATCACAATTTTGATTTCTAAGATTATTTAAACCCTTAGAGATGCTAGGATTCCCATAACGCATTCCAATATCAAATACGATATTTTGATATTTCTTATTAATAAATTCTTTTATTTTCGATAATTGGTTTTTTGTGTGGAATAGAAGAGGTGAACCTTCCTCTGTCCAAACAGATTTGTAATTTTTAGCTGACTTCGCTGGTCGAGTATTTAAAACTATTCCATTAAGAATAGGCCACCAAATAGCTTTTGGTGTTTCTATGACACGTTCATCTGATAGAAATTGCTTTAGATAAGTCTTTAAAGACGACTTAGTTGGCTCATCTGGTGTTCCTAAATTTGTGATCAAAATACCTGTCTTAAGACCAGAGCCATGAACGTATAGTTTATTACCTTTAAATGAAGCCATTGAAAAACATTACGATTTTTATGATAACTTAGTTCTTATCTTTTCTATGAATAAATGAACATTAGCCTCAGGAGTAGTTTTTTTTACACCGTGATCGAGGCTAGCAATCCACCCAGATCTATGAGATGACTCACTCTGTAAGCATTCCTCAATATATTTATCAATATAATCAGAAAAGGATTTAGTGTCCTCCATAGCTAACAAATCATTTGAAAAATTCCCCTGTAAAGATAAATGTGTCTTTGGTAATTCAGTGAAAACCTCCAAATTAGTTCCTAAAACTGTAAGTTTTAAATTTTTTAAATTTTGTAATTTATTAAATTTAGTTTGAGAAATTTCTTTAGTGAAATATCCAATTTTATTTGGATAAATATTTGAAATTTTAACTAAAAAAGGAATAACGAATTCATCAAAATCTTTATCATTTAGTTTATTAGCTTCAGTATCAAATATCATTAACAAATCAATGTCATTTTGTAACTGAATTTGTATATTTTTTTGTATTAACATTTCTAAAACGGGCAGGGTTTGTTGAAATAGTGTTTGTGATACAGGATTATTCCTCGTTGCAAAATGGTATAAAGTTACAGGTCCACCAGTAAATCCAATTAAGGATTTATCATTTGAAAGTTCATTTCTAATATGTTTTAGAGATATATTCTGAAAATCTATAAAACTTTCAAATTCATCAATATTAAATTCGGATATCATTTTTGAACTTAAATTTTTTTCAAATATTGGTCCAGGATTAAACTTCAAACTCATACCTAAATAATCTAAAGGAAAAAGAATATCACTAAACAATATTGCAGCATCAAAATCAAATTCAACAATAGGTCCAAGAGTTACCTCACAAGCAAGCTCAGGCTCTTTACATAATTGTTCAAAAGAATATTTTTCTTTTAATTTTCTGTAATGCTGATGATATCGACCAGCCTGTCTCATAAACCAAATTGGAGGAATTTTTTGTTCAACTTTATTTAAGGCATTAAAAAAATTTTTGTTATAGGTATTTTGCAATATCTCTAGCTCCATAAGTAATAATAAAATCTGCTTGAGCTCTTTTGAGTACCGTTAAAGACTCTATGAGCAAATCAACATAATTGCCAAATTTAGCTTTGCTGAGCATTTGTAGACTAGCATACTCACCACTTACTTGGTACGCACCCGTGGGAAGCAGTGTCTCCTTTTTTATATCTCTTATTAAATCTATTGAAGTCATACCAGGCTTAACCATTAAATAATTTGCACCTTGGGCTGCATTACTAATTGAGCTTTTAATCGCCTTTGCTTTGTCTTCAACAGGTAATTGATATGATGACCGATCAAATCCCTGTGGTGATGATTTTGCAACATCTCTAAAAGGGCCGTAAAAGTGACTTTTAAATTTTGTTGAGTAACTCATTATTTGAGAATTTGAAAAACCATTTTGAACAAATATTTTTCTCAAATATTTAGTCGTATTTTTCATCATGTCACTTGGTGCAATTATATCAGCTCCCGCCTCAAGATATGTATTTGCCGCTAATCCTAAAGAGTAATGTGTCTTATTAAGATCAATTGATTTTTTATGAGTAACTCCACAATGCCCATCAACAGTTATTGAGCATAAGCATGTATCTATAAGTAAAACTATATCTTTTCCAAAATAATTTTTAATTCTTCTTATAACTTCATAGTGAAAGCTAAAATCCTCCGGATTTTTTTGTTTTTTATTTGGAACGATAAAAAGTAGAAAATTATTGATACCTTTTTTTAAATCCTTTTCAATTGCCTTAATTATAGATGAAGATGACCAACTCTTATTATCACCTAATCCTTTAATTTCCTTTGAATTTTTTACCTTTTGATCCACAAATAACGGTTGAATTAAAATTTTCTTTTTAAGAGATTTAGACTGATCAATAGGGAAATAATTTTTAATCATTTAAGTTCAAAATTTTTAAAATCATCATAAGTAAGATATACATTTAATTGATTTTTAGGAATAAATTTAGAAATTTGAAGATACGTTTGACCAGGTCCACACGAATTACGCTTATTTAGTATTTCTGGTCTTAGTTGTATAGCTAATTTAAATGCAGAGAAGCTCATCCAATAAAAACTCTCCGCTACAAATAAATTATCAATCGTATTGTCATTAATCAAAGGGACTAAACTATAGTGTGATATAACAGGGAATTTTTTATTTAGCATATTTCCTTCATATGTAAGTTTATAAGTAGGTTTTTGATTATCTTTATAAAAATTTTCAGTTTCTCGATAATTTTCACCAAAACTATCGAGAGAAGAATTTACAAGAATGCCCATTTTACTTATTTTTTTCCAAGAACTTACGCCGGAAGTTATAAGATTTGATACACTTTTCAAAGATTTAAACTCTTTGAATTCTGATCTTGTGGCCAAAACATTTTTATTTTTTACTGTTTTGTTAAATTCATGCAAATTTCTCTGAAACATTTGATATTTTGATAAGCTTGAAGGAAATATATTTTTAACTTTTTTAACTTTTTTATTATTTAGATATTTTTTTTCTTTAAAATATTTTTTTGTTTGATTATCTTTCCCTTGTGCAAATAAAATTTTTTCATTTAGAATATTTTCAATAGTTACACCTACATCTAAATTGCAACCACCTCCCCATTTGTATAAATATTTTCTCTCTCTTTGACAATCATCTAACGAAGGTAAATGATTAATTTTTTTCAATATTTTTTGAGTTTTTCGATCATCTCTCCTATATTCCAAAGCAATGCATCCTTGTGCTGCCGCACTAGGAAATTCAGAAATTGGTAAAATTATCTTTTCAAACTTTTTAAATTTCAATTTAAAATTTCTATAATCTTTTTTATTAATTTTTTCTCCATATTTAAAAATTCTATCTATAGCAGCTTTAGCCATAAACACCCCGTCCTCTTTTGAGGAATTTAATATTTTTTCCAGCCTAGATGGTACGTTTCCCCTAATGTCGAATGGCTTCAATTCTTCAAAGGGTAAAAACTTTCTTAATTTTTTTAAATAATATTTTCTTCTAGGAGAGGATGTCCCTATAACTAATTTTTTTTTATTTAATGAAGTCTTTTTAATAAGAATAACATCTCTTGGATCATCTCTTTTGAGACAAATAAAAGAAGTCTTATTAAGATTTTTAACAGGAAGATCTTTGAATGAATGAACTACCACATCTGCATCTTTTAAGATTAACTTTTTTGAGAGTGAATTTGTAAATATTCCAAATCCATGTTGTTCCCAAGCTTTAGCTGACATGTCAGTGTCACCAACGCTTGATGAGTAATGTGTATCAATTATATTTTTTTGTATTTTATTAATTTCTATTTCCGCAATGTGAGTCTGAATTTTAGCGAGAAAACTTTTTCTTGATAATAAAACAATCTTTTTCATAACCATTGATGACATTAAGAAATAACAAATAATCAACGCTAATACAATTTAAGCGAGACTTATTGGTCAATATGTACTTATTTCAAAATATGTTATAGCTAAATAACGTTTGAAATTATGACACAAAAAGCAGTTTTAATTGTCGGAGCAGGATCAGGTTTAAGTGCTTCTTTGGCTAGAGCATTTAATTCAAATGGGATGAAAATTGTACTTGCTGCCAGAAACATAGACAAACTTGACAGTTTAAAAAAAGAGATCGACGCTTTAGTTTTTAAGTGTGACTCAACGGAAAATAAAAGTGTTCAAAATTTATTTTTGCAGACTGACTCAATTATAGGCACTCCAGAAATTGTTATCTATAATCCATCTCTTAGAATTGTAAAACCTTTTATTGAATACGATCCTGATGAAATGCTTCAATCAGTAAAAGTAAATAGTTATGGGGCTTTTCTAGTAGCGCATGAATCAGTAAAAAGAATGTTAAAAATAGGAAAAGGTAATATTTTTTTCACTGGATCATCTGCAAGTGTAAAGGGTTTTGCCAAATCTGCGTCTTTTGCTATGGGAAAGTTTGGTTTGAGAGGCTTAGCACAATCTTTGGCAAGAGAGCTGCACCCACAAAATATTCATATAGGTCATTTCGTTATAGATGGAGGAATAGGTAAAGAACCAGTTGGAAATTATCAAATGATACACCCTGATGAAATTGCAAAACAATACCTAAATTTTTATTTACAGGATAAAAAAGCTTGGTCATGGGAAATTGAAATTAGAACAAACACTGAAAAATTTTAGAAGAACACCTTGGAAATCGGTATAGACAGTTTTGCAGATAAAAGAGAGGGCTCAGATAGTGTTAAAGCCATCAATAATGTTATTGATAGAATTATTTTTGCAGATGAAGTTGGATTAAATTCATTTGGGATAGGAGAGCATCATAGAAAAGAATTTTTAGACTCAGCACCATTTATGATATTAGCTGCAGCTGCAGCACAAACAAAAAATATTAAGCTAATAAGTGCTGTAACTGTTTTAAGCGCAGCAGATCCTGTTCGTGTATTTCAAAACTTGTCTACTCTTGATCTGATATCCGGAGGTAGAGCAGAAATGGTAGCTGGAAGAGGATCATTTTCTGAGGCCTTTCCATTGTTTGGTTTGGATTTCAAAGATTATGATGAATTGTTTATTGAAAAGCTCGGTTTGCTTTTAAAAATTAGAGAAAATGAATTTGTTAGTTGGTCTGGTAAATTTAGACCTTCGATAAATAATTTACCTATTTATCCAAGGCCTATTCAAAACCCTGTCCCAATTTGGTTAGGTGTTGGTGGCACACCTCAATCTTTTGCAAGAGCAGGTTCAATGGGCTTACCTCTAATGATTGCCATAATTGGAGGCAATACTCATCGCTTTAGGCCTTTGGTAGATATTTATCGACAGGCGGGTAAAGAAGCAGGACACCCCCCAGAAAAACTCTCCGTAGGACTTCATTCACTGGGATATGTCGCAAATAGTATGGATGAAGCAATAGATTTGTATTATGAGGGATATCATAAAATGTTCACAAAAATTGGAAAAGAGAGAGGTTGGGGCCCTGTTACGAGAGACCAATTTGACAATCAAATTGGTCCATTAGGAGCTATAGTTTTAGGCGATCCCGATCAGGTCGCTGAAAAGATTATCAGACATAGTCAAGCCCTTGGAGGTATTGATAGATTCCAATTTCAAATGGATATAGCTGATATTACCCATGAAAATTTAATCAAATCTATTGAACTGATTGGCAAAGAAGTAATTCCTAGAATAAATAGGACAAAAAGCCCCTAATTAGAGGCTTTATGCGTCTTTATTGCAGTATCTTTTAGATTAGTAAAAAATAAATTAATAATTGTGAAAAATCACAATTGGAAATCTAGTTATCTAAGCACTCTTCAATCTGAAATTGATAAAATTAAGGATGAAGGTCACTACAGAGTATTTAACAACATAGAAAGAAAAGCCGGACAGTATCCCAAAGCTACAAGACATAGTAATGGTCAAACCGAAGAGATTGATGTCTGGTGTTCAAATGATTACTTAGGCATGAGCCAGAACAAAGAAGTTATTTCCGCAATGCAATCTGCTGCTGAAAAGTTAGGAGCGGGAAGCGGAGGAACAAGGAACATATCAGGTACTACTAATTTCCATATTCAACTCGAAAAAGAAATCGCACTCTTACATAAAAAAGAAAGAGCTCTAGCATTTAATTCTGGATATAGTGCTAATGAGTCTGCACTAAAGTCTATTATATCTGCTTTTGATAATTGTTTAGTTTTAAGTGATGAACTAAATCACGCATCACTTATAGAAGGAATTCGTACAAGTAAAAAAGAAAAAGCTATTTATCGTCATAATGATGTAAAACACCTAAAGGACATTCTAAAGGGAGTAGATTTTTCTCGACCAAAAATTATCGTCTTGGAGTCTGTCTATTCAATGGAAGCTGATTTTGCACCACTAGAAGACATTATTCAGGTTGCACAGGATAATGGAGCATTAATATACTTAGATGAAGTTCATGCTGTAGGTTTATACGGTCCCAATGCAGCAGGTGTAGCAGATCAAAAAGGATTATCTGAGCATATTGATATTATCAATGGAACATTGGCAAAAGCATTTGGTCTAGCTGGAGGTTACATAGCCTCGACTGAGACAATAATTGATTTTGTTAGAAGTTTTTCAAAAGGATTTATTTTCACAACATCCATGTGCCCAGCAGTAGCTGCTGGAAGTCTAGAGAGCATTAGACAAGTAAAGAAAAACGATGAAATTCGATCTTCATTCTTTGAGAACGTAGATTTTGTTAAAAAAGAACTACGAACCGCAGGTATTCCTTTTTTAGACTCAGGTTCACATATAATCCCAGTATTAATTGGAGATAGCAAATTATGTAAAGAGATTAGTGATTTTCTTTTAAATGAGCACCAGGTTTATGTTCAGCCTATTAATTATCCAACAGTCCCAAAAGGAACTGAGAGAATAAGAATAACTCCCACTCCATGTCATGATCCAGAGTCTACTGAAAAATTTGTAGAAGCTTTGAAAGATGCTTGGTTTAAATTTATGCCTCAGTTAGTTAAATTTGAAAATCAATTTACTAATAAAATCAAAGTAATTTAAACGCCTTATTTGATCAATCTATACATTTGTTATAAAACATACTAATGAGAGTCATTGCGTTTTATAGTTTCTTTAACGTATCCAATCCCAGATTATTAAAAGAGAGGTTAAATTTACACTTTCTTTTAAAACAAATAAAAGGTTCGATTATTGTCAGTGAGGAAGGTTTAAATGGTACAATAGCAGTCTCTTCAAAATTAGAAAAAAAAATTATCGACTATTTAATGTCTTTAGGAGTCACTAAAGAAAATATAAAAATATCAGACTTTAATGGCCAAAGAATTTTTAACGAGTTTAAAATCAAACTTAAAAAGGAAATAGTTACATCTGATTTTGGATTAAAAATTTCAGACATTAAAAAATCTAAATTTATTGAACCAAGTGATTGGGATAAATTTGCTAATGATAAAAATGTAGAAATTCTTGATACAAGAAATGATTATGAATTTAAAATTGGTCATTATAAAAATGCTATCAACCCTAAAATTGAAACATTTAAAGATTTCAAAAATTATATAAAGAATAACAAAGAAAAATTTCAGAATAAAAAAGTTGGTATTTATTGTACAGGTGGTATTAGATGTGAAAAAGCAGGACCTTTAATGGAAAAATATGGTATTGAGACATATCAACTTAAAGGAGGAATATTAAAATATTTTGAAACCACATCTGCTGACTCATGGAAGGGTGAGTGCTTTGTTTTTGACTACAGAGTATCTTTGAACAAGCAACTTTCTCAAGGTACGAGTAAGCTTTGTTACGGGTGTAACATGCCTTTAACTCCAAGAGAGAGAAAATCTCCTAAATATGAAGAGGGATATTCATGTTCCATCTGTTTTGATAATATGACAGAAAAAAAGAGACGTTCTCTCAAAGATAAGCGAGAACATTGGAAAAAAGTTCTTTAATTTCATTAAATATCAATGTTGACCAAATTCAAAATTAGTTTAGTTTACGCCAATGGCTAAAAAGTCTACATACCAACTTAAACAGCTAATACCTGAAGAAAAACCTGAAACCGGCACAAAATATATTGTACGTAAACCCACTAAAGGATTGAAAGTTTCTGACAAACTTCGCCAGAGAAAGTATGACCCTGTTTTGAAACAGCATGTTTGGTTTGTAGAAAAGAAAATGCCTCCTCATAGTAAATAATTTTGTTATTATTTTATCATCGAAAATAGAACTTTATATTGGCTGAGAAGAGACTTTAGGATTACTGATAATCCCTGTCTGGAATTTATATCAAAACAAAAATCCCCAGCATTACTTGTTTATATTTATGATGACATTGAAAAGAAAGCCACTGGAGATGCTGGTCAATGGTGGTTAAATAAAACTCTTCATTTGCATTCCAAGAATTTAGAACAAAAATTTAATGTAAAGCTTATTATCACTGATGGTGAAGCGAAAAAAAATCTCTCACACCTAATTGAAAAATACAAAATTTCATCATTAATTTGGAATAGGCTCTACTCAGACCAATCTATTAAAAGAGACACTGAGATAAAGAGTTTTTTTAAAAATAAAAATATTCATGTTGAAACTTTTAATTCACACTTACTTAATGAGCCCTGGGAAATACAAAATAACTCCGGTCAGTTCTTTAAAGTTTTTACTCCTTATTGGAAAACTGCTTTTAAAGTTTATTTGAACAAGAAATTTTCTTACCAAAAAAATTCATTAATCAAATCATTTAAACACAATGAAAAAACTAAAATCGATTTTTTATCAAATAGAAGTTGGTATGAGAAGTTTAATAATTATTGGAGTCCAGGAGAGGATGCAGCTTTGAAAAAAATTGAGACTTACATTTCTTCTCATATAGATAAATATGATGTAAATAGAAATAGGCCTGATTTTGATCAAACATCAAGAATATCTCCTCACTTAAGATTTGGAGAGATATCCCCGCGGGTAATAGTTGAAAAAATCCAAAATTCAAAAAAATCTAATAATGCTGTAAATACTTATTTATCAGAAATTGGCTGGCGAGAATTTTCTTATACATTGTTGTATTATTCTGAAGATTTATCAACTAAACCGATTAACCCAAAATTTAAAAAATTCCCATGGAGAAGTAGTAAAAAAGATTTTGCTTTATGGACTGAGGGTAAAACAGGCATACCTCTTGTAGACGCTGCAATGAGTCAAATTTATAAAGAGGGATGGATGCATAATAGGCTTAGAATGGTTGTTGGAAGTTTTCTTGTGAAAAATTTATTATTAAACTGGACATTAGGTGAGCAGTATTTTCAAAAAAGTTTACTAGATTATGATGAAGCTAGTAATGCAGCTGGATGGCAGTGGATAGCAGGCTGTGGCGCAGATGCTTCCCCATATTTTCGTGTATTTAATCCTGTGCTTCAGTCAGAGAAGTTCGATCCACAGGCTCAATTTATCTTGAAGTATATTCCACAATTAAAAATATTTAATTCATCAAAAACAGTATTTGAGCCATATTTAGATAAAAAATTATTAGATAGTTTAGTTAAAGAAAAAAAATATGTTAATCCAATCGTTGATTTGAAAGAGTCCCGCAACAGAGCACTTGATGCTTATCAACAAACGAAATCATAATTTGAAAAAAAGCATAGCTATAATTGGATCTGGTATAGCGGGATTATCTACAGCATATTTTTCACAAGAATATTTTGATGTAACACTATTTGAGAAAAATGATTATTTAGGTGGGCATGCAAATACAAGAGAAGTCAAAGATAGTAATGGAAATACTATACCAATAGATACAGGTTTTATTGTCTACAATGAACTGACATACCCAAATTTAACAAAATTTTTTGATCTTCTCAAAGTCGAAACTGTTAATAGCAATATGTCCTTTAGTTTTCTTAATGAGGAAAACAAATTCGAGTACGGGGGAGGAAGTTTAAGTTCATTATTTGCAGATCGTAAAAATTTTTTTAATTTAAAATTCTACAAAATGTTAAAAGACATCATTATTTTTTATAAAGTTTATCAAAAAAAAAATATTACATCAGATATTTCAATTAGAGATTTTCTTAAAACAAAAAATTACTCTGATGAATTTATTAATTTCCATCTTGTTCCTTTAATTTCAAGTATTTGGTCAACTCCCGATCAAGACTCTCTTAATCAGCCATTAAAAAGTATTATTAATTTTTTTCAAAATCACAAATTGTTTAATTTCACGAATAGACCACAATGGAAAACAATAAGAAATGGTTCTAAACAATATATCAATTTATTAATTAAATCTGCAAAATTTAAAATCAAAAAGTCATGTAGAATTCAAAAAATTTCAAGAAATGACAAGATTGAAATTTTCTTTGAAGGAAAAAAATCTGTTTTTGACATTATAATATTTGCATGTCCTCCCAACCATTTTTTTCCTCTTTTAGATAAAATACATCAGAAAGAGCATGAGGTTTTAAATGAATTTGATTTTCAAAAAAATTTAGCACAATTGCATCAAAATAACTCTCTTATGCCAACTCATTTAAAAGCTTGGTCAAGTTGGAATTTTCATACGAATTTAAATAATAAATGCACTTTAAGTTATTGGATGAATAAATTGCAACCACTAGAAACTAATGACAATTTCTTTGTCTCTTTAAATCAGGATCAAAATCAGAATCACTATCAAACAATTTACGAACATCCAATATTCTCACCTAAAACTTTAAATGCCCAAAAAAATATTTCACAAATTCAAGGCTATGAGAATTCTTATTATGTTGGTAGTTATCTTGGCTATGGTTTTCATGAAGACGGTATTCAATCTGCTATAAAAGTTTGTAAAAGGTTAAATATTGATTTGAAGGAGTTTAAAAATGCGGATACATCAAGAGTGCAATGGAATTAATTTCCTCTCATTGTTTTGGAATAGGTAAAATAATTCATAAAAGAACAATGGATACTGATAATTTTTTTCAATATAATGCACCTTACTTAAGTATAAATCTAAGTAACACAATAAATATCCATCCATTTATATCTCTAAATAGATTTAACTTTTTTTCAATTTTTTATAAACAGCACGGATTTAGAAATAAAAAAAAGAGTTTATATGATTTTGCAAAAAATGTTGCTGAAAAACACAATATTAATTTTAATAGTATTCAATTTATATGTATCCCATCAATTGTTGGTTATTCTTTTAATCCTATTAGCTTTTATTTATATCTTGATAGTAAAAATAAAGTTAAGTCGATCATATATGAAGTGAAAAATACATTTGGAGACCAAGTTCATTATTTAACTTTGAACAAGTTTAAAGATAAAGAGTTTAAAAAAAATATGTATGTATCACCATTTATTGAAATGGACTGCACTTATAAGATTTCTTCAAAAAATAAAAGAAAAGACCATTTTTTTTGTAATATTAATCAATTTAACCTTAAAAAGGAGCAAATATTTTATGCCTCTATAGATTTAAATTTAAAAGAAATAACTTTCTATAATTTTATTTTGTTTTTAATTTTAAATATTTTTGGGAGTGTAAAAACAATCACTCTTATTCACTATCAGGCAATCAAGCTTTTTTTTAAAAAAAGTAAATTCTTTAAATATTCCAATAGAATAAAAGATAATCTATACTTAGATTAATTAAATTTAGGTAAAATCTTGTTTATTGATAGATATATAAAAAAAGTTTGTTCTAAAATCAGATATGGATCTTTGACTTTAAATGTTAAGGGTAAATCTTATGAGTTTTACGGTGAATTAGAAGGTCCTTCAGTGCATTTAACAATTAGTAGTATCTCTATGATATGGGATTTGTATTTTCGTGGTTCAGTCGGGCTTGGTGAAGCTTATATAAAAAAGAAATTTGAAGCAGACGATTTAAGTAAATTCTTAGAATTTGGCGCACTAAATGAAAGAGCTTTTGGTAACGAAATGAGTGGATCTAAGTTTTACAGATTTTTATCAAAAAAATATATGAATAAAACTAAAAACTCATTATTTCAGAGTAAAAAAAATATTCATGCTCACTATGATCTTGGTAACGACTTCTATTTGGAGTGGCTGGATGATACTTTAACCTATTCCTCAGGTTTTTTTAAAACAGGCTTGGAAACGTTATCCGAGGCACAAAAAAATAAATTTGAAAGTCTTATTGAGGGTAATGAGCCTAGACCAGGCGATCATGTTTTAGAAATTGGGTCTGGATGGGGAAGTTTTGCTTTTTATTTAATTTCAAAATTCCCTGATATCAAAATCGATACTTTAACTATCTCAAAGGAGCAATACGAATTTGTAAAAACAAAAATTAGAGAACATCATTTAGAAAATAAGCTAAATGTCATATATAAAGATTACAGAGAACATCAAGGAGAATATTCTAGAATTTACTCCATTGAAATGTTTGAAGCTGTTGGAATACAATATTGGCAAACTTATTTTGAAAAAATTAAAAACTTGTTAAAACCATCGGGAGTCTTTTCAATGCAAACTATTGTAATCTTTGAAGATTTCTTTGAGAGGTATACTCGAAAAATTGATTTTATTCAAAAATATATATTTCCTGGTGGAATGTTACCATCAGTAAAAGCTTTAGAAAAAATAGCTAACCAAAAAAAATTCGACTTCCAAATTAAAAATCAAATGGCGGATAGTTATTATCAAACACTTGAGATGTGGAGAAAAAATTTTAACAATAAATGGGATATAATAAAAAATTTAGGTTACTCTGAAGATTTCAAAAGAATGTGGAATTTTTACTTATCATATTGTTCAGGAGGTTTTAAGGCAAAAACTATTGATGTATATCAAATAGATTTTATCAATAAGTAAATTAAATCTGTTAAAGATCTACTTTCATCAATGAGCGTATTGATTGTGTGTATGAGAAATGTATTAATAGCGAGTATTTTATTAATATTTGTCAGTGGGTGCAATAACATGAAACTTGAAGACTTTGCCAACAAAAAACCAATATTTAAAATAGAAGAGTATTTTTTAGGAAAAACAACAGCTAGTGGTCTTTTTATTGATAGACTTGGAAAGGTAAGGCGACAATTTACTGTTGAAATGGAAGGTATTCAACAGGAAGATAATTTTATTCTCAATGAGACTTTCCTCTATGATGATGGAGAGGAAGAGTTCAGAAGATGGGAAATAAAAAAAACTGGTGAAAATACTTACGAAGGAATTTCTGATGATATTATAGGTGTAGCTTTAGGTGAAAGTTCAGGTAATGCTTTAAATTGGCATTACACATTAAAACTCAAGTATGGTGATGGAATAATGAATGTTAAATTTGATGATTGGATGATTATGCAAGATGAAAAAAATGTATTCAACAAAGCTACTATGAAAAAATTTGGTATTAGATTAGGAGATGTTTATTTATTCTTCACTAAGCAGTAGTAGACTGTAATTTTTCTGCCTTTTCTTTTGCTTTTCTCTCGCGTTCTGCTTTTCGCTGACCTTTTTCAACTAGTGCTTCGAGCTCTTCATAAGTGCATAAACCAAGATCAGTTGGGTTTCTAAATTCTGTAATTGGTTGAGATTGATTACCAGCCCTTATATTAGCAACAGTAGGCTTAGTAGAACTTGTAAGTTTAGCTATTTGTGTATCTGTTAGTATTTGTCCATACTCACGAATTAGCCAAGCTATAGCCTTAGGTCTTTCTTGTCTTACTGATAATGGTAAGTATTTTTTTGTTTTAACGCTCGATTGAATGGACTCAGATTTTTTATTTTGCAATTGAAGTTCAAGTGAATGATCTCCCTCACAACGTTTAATCTCATCCATAGTTAATTGACCACTAGCTATAGGGTTTAATCCTTGCATACGATAAGCGTCCTCACCATCTGCAATACTTTGAACTTCTAGCTCATGTAATTGACAGAATTGAGATATTTGGGAAAAACTTAATGCAGTATTGTCTACCAACCATACGGCCGTAGCTAAGGGCATTAAAGGTTTATTGTCAGACATGGTCTTGTTAAAATATTAAATATTAAATGACTTATATTTGTTTTTGAAACGTGCAACTCTTCCACCCGAGTCAACCATTTTTCCAGATCCTTGATTCCAAGCTGGATGAGATAATGGGTCAATTTCAAGCTTCATAGTATCGCCAGCTTTACCCCAAGTAGATCTCGTCTTATATGTTGATCCGTCAGTACGTTCTACAGTAATTTCATGGTAATCAGGATGTATTTTTTGTTTCATGGTTATGAGAAAATAGAGATCAAAGGTTAAAAAATCAAGTAAATATTTATAGGCTTTTCAGCAATTCGCTGCTAATGGCTGCACTAGAGGCTATTAAACTTTCATCATTTAAGGGATCAAAAACATTACCTTTTTCATTTAGGCATATACCACCAGCCTCATTTACTAAAATAATACCTGCTACGATATCCCAAAGATTTAATCTTAATGACCAAAATCCATCAAATTTTCCTGATGCCACATTCGCTAAATCAAGAGCTGAAGAACCAAGTATTCTGACACTTGTTTTCCTTTGAAGCGATCCTATTTGAGCAATTCCTTTTTCAAGAATATCTTCATGCTTGATTTGCACACCAGACGTAAACATACATCCATCTAACTTATCTCTTTGGGAAACCCTGAGTCTTTGGTTGTTAATCCAAGATCCAGAACCCTTATGAGCCCAAAACAATTCATTCAAAATTGGGTTATATGTAACACCAGCAATAATCTCTCCTTTTTGCATCAATCCAATGGTTACTGCAAAGTAACCATTTCCATGTATGAAATTTTTTGTTCCGTCAAGTGGGTCTGAGATAAACACAGGAGTATCACCTTTAAGCTTATCTAAATCTTCAGCACTAAAAGTCTCCTCGTCAATTTGAAGAAAATCAGGTCTATCTTTTCCCAAAGTATAACTGATAGTTTCAGATGCTCTAATATCTGCAGAGGATACAAAATCATTTTTATCTTTTTTAGAAATTTGAAGTTTCTCAAGCTCTCCAAAATCTCTTATTAAAGATTTAGCTGCATTCCTACATGCCTTTTCCATAACTACAATTACTGGTGGGACAATAGCCATAGAAAAAATTATTTTGCTTTTTCTATGTAAG
Organism: uncultured Alphaproteobacteria bacterium; assembly: GCA_902555695.1. Taxonomy (GTDB): domain Bacteria; phylum Pseudomonadota; class Alphaproteobacteria; order HIMB59; family HIMB59; genus HIMB59. The sequence goes on from CACDTV010000003.1 coordinate 25,903, forward strand.
TTAATTCAGACGTGTTAATTCTAATTTTGTCACCGGTTTCAATATGAGGTGGAACAGTAACTCTTACACCGTTAGTTAACAATGCTGGTTTATATGATGAAGATGCTGTTTGTCCTTTAACAACTGCCTCTGTTTCGGCTATTTGTACAGTAAGACTTTCAGGAGGATTAACATTCATTGGTTTTTCATCATAAAACTCAATAGAGACTCCCATTCCATCTTCAAGAAATTTTGCTGTATTTTCATTTACTTGACTAATATTCATAACTATTTGCTCATAGGTTTGGTTATTCATAAAAGTAAAATCCTCTCCACTACGAAATAAAAATTGATGATCTATCTCTTCAGCGCGAATTTTTTCAAGAGACTCTGAGCTTCTAAATCTCTCATTTAATTTTGAATGGTTTGAAATATTTTTCAACTCAGCTTGAATATATGCCCCACCTTTTCCAGGTTGTGTATGGGATAATTTAGCGACTTTCCAAAGCGAATTATTATGTTGAATTATATTTCCTATCTTTAAGTCGTTAGCATTAATTTTCATTTAGATTTATAAATTTGTATCATTCGCTCTAATAAAGCCAAGGCATCTACTCTAGATCTTTGAAAACAATTTCTTCCAATAATTGAGCCGTTTCCATCTCCCTGGTGAATTGCAAGCACCTCATCCATTAAAGCTTGATCATCTTTTGCATCCCCACCCGAAAATACTACTAAGCGTTTTCCATCAAATGCAACTTTTTTGATATGAGCCACACGATCTTTTAAAGTGCTTATAGGTATATTATTATCTTCAAATGCTTTTTTAGTTGAGTCTTCCTCTAAAAAATCACTAGGAAGTTTTACTTTAATAATATTTGCCCCCAATAGAGCAGACATGTGTGCTGCATATGAAATTATGTTCATTGCTGTTTCACCTTTTTTGCTAATCTTTGAACCTCTCGCATAAGCCCATAAAACCACAGCAAGACCTTTTTCTTTAGCCTCGAAACTAAGTCTCTTAAATTCTTCCATTAATTCAAAATTATGATCAGACCCAGGATAAATTGTAAAACCTATCGCAGCACATCCTAATTTTAATGCATCATTTACACTCCCAGTAACAGCTTGATCAAGAGATGTTGCAAGAGTATTAGAGCTATTAATTTTCAATATAGTAGGAATTTGTCCATTATAATTTCCAGAACTTGTTTGAAGTAAACCAAGAGGAGCAGCATAAGCTGATAAACCAGCATCTATTGCAAGTTGGTGATGATAGTTTGGATCGTAAGCTGGGGAATTCACAGCAAAACTTCTATCGGGCCCGTGTTCAAAACCTTGATCGACAGGTAAAATTATCATTCTTCCAGTTCCGCCTAACTTTCCATGTCCCAAAATTTTCATTAGATTTGATCTCACTCCAATATTTTCGTGAGTGTAGTTTGATATAATTTTTCTTGTAGTATTTGTTACTTTCATTATAGCTCCTATAAATTACACACTTGAGCCGTTGTCTCAAGCATTCTATTTGAAAATCCCCACTCATTATCATACCAAGTCAATACTCTACCAAAATTGTCTGACACTGTTGTTGTTTCACTTAAATCTAAAATAGAACTCCTTGCGTCATGATTATAATCACTCGATACTTTAGGGTCTGTATCTACTCCTAAAATACCTTTAAGAGAGCCATTTGCATATTCTTGGAATTTATTATTTAAATTTTCAATTGTGATATTTTTTTTAGTGTTAAATTTAAAATCTACAAGAGATACATTTGGCGTTGGAACTCTTATAGCTGTGCCATCTAATTTTCCATTTAAATGAGGAAGGACGAGACCGACTGCTTTAGCTGCACCTGTGCTTGTTGGTATAATGTTAGTTGATGCTGCTCTTGCTCTTCTAAGATCTTTATGAAATGTGTCTACTGTATTTTGATCACCTGTAAAAGAGTGAATAGTTGTCATGTATCCATTTTCAATTCCGAACTCTTGATCTATGACAAAAGCCACAGGAGCCAGACAATTAGTTGTACACGAGGCATTAGAGATTATTTGATGATCTATATTAATATTTTTGTCATTAACTCCTTGCACAACCGTTATATCAGCACCAGAACATGGAGCAGAAACTATAACTTTACTTGCTCCGCTTTCGATATGAGACATAGCCTTTTCTTTAGATGCAAAAACACCCGTGCACTCTAAAATAATGTCGACTTTCTTATCTTTCCATTTCAAATCAATAGGGTTTCCCTCAGATGTTACAGTTACTGTATTTTCCCCTATTGAAAATTGTTCATTGGAAATTTTTTTTACCTCCTTATTGAGAGGTCCGTGAATACTATCATATTTAAGTAAGTGAATATTTGAGTCAATATCAGCCAAGTCGTTTATATAGCTTATCTCATATTGATTACTAAATTCATTTAATCTTTCCAAAAATGCTCGATAAACAAGCCTACCTATTCTGCCAAAACCATTAATCGCTACTTTTTTTTTCATTTTGTTTTAATTTTCCTTATTATTTTATTAGATATAATTTCTGTTGTTAAACCAAATTTTCTAAAAACTTCATTCCCGGGTGCACTAGCACCAAAATTATCTAATCCAAATATATTTTCATATTTTGTGTACTTATTCCAATACATTGTTGATCCAGCCTCAATTACAAAAGTTTCACTAGATTTTGATTTTAATAAATTGTTTTTAAAAGTTTTTGATTGTTTTTCAAAAATAGAAGTTGATGGCATTGAAATGACTTTTGCAATAATACCATCACCTCTAATTCTTACAGCAACGTTGACAGCTAAAGGTACTTCTGAACCAGTAGCTATAATTGTAATATCATTATTAATTTTTGGACCATATATAACGTAAGCACCTTTAAATTTTTTTGAGTCTAATTTTTTATTTGAAATTTGTGGCAGATTTTGTCTTGAAAGACAGATAAATGAAGGCGCATCTTTAATTTTTAAAGCCTCTCTCCAACATACAATTGTTTCTTTTAGATCGCAGGGTCTAAAAACATAACTATTTGGTATGAGTCTTAACATATTAATTTGTTCAATAGGTTGATGAGTAGGACCATCTTCACCTAATCCAATAGAGTCGTGTGTGAAAACTTGTATCGGATTAATTTTCATTAGTGCAGCTAAACGAAGACTTGGCTTCATATAATCAGCAAAGCTCAAAAAAGTCCCTGAATATGTTTTGTAAATTTTGGTAGCAGCAATACCATTCATTATTGCAGCCATACCATGCTCTCTTACACCATAATGGATATATTGTCCTGCTGTGTTCATGCTATCCAGAACAGACATTTGTTTACCTTTGGTATTATTGGAGCCTGTTAAGTCTGCAGAGCCTCCGAGTATCGGATGATCTTCTTTAAAATAATGTAATATTGCTTCAGAGGATTTTCTAGTAGCCTGATCAGACTTAAAATCTTTTAAATCTATTTCAATTTTACTAAATAACTTATCTATGTCTTTATTTGATAAAGTTGTTTGAGATATTGATTTAGTTTTTTTGTATATTTGTAAATTTTTGGTGGATGAATTTCGCCAAATCTTTAAAAGTTTATCTGGAATTTGAAAAGGTTTTTCATTCCAAGATAATTTACTTCTCGTTAATTTCACCTCCTCTGAACCTAAGGGTGAGCCATGCGATGATGCTTTTGCAGATTTATTTGGAGAACCAAATCCAATAGTAGTTTTAAAATTTAGCAAACAAGGGACTTTTGATATTTGTACTTTTTTTAAAAGTTTATAAATATTTTCATGATCATGACCTTTTCCGCTATGTACCTCCCAATTTACTGATTTAAATCTAAGGTTTGTGTTATCACTAAAAGCTAGGTCTGTAGGTCCATCAATACTAATATTGTTATTATCGTATATTAGTATCAAATTATTAAGTTTTAAGTGCCCAGCTAGACTTATTGCCTCTTGGCTTATCCCCTCCATTAAACAGCCATCACCACAAAAAACATATACCTTTGGTGCTTTAGACAATTTTTTCTCTTTTGAAAGCTTTTTAAGTGCTATGGCCATTCCTACCGCATTCGAAATTCCTTGTCCAAGAGGACCAGTCGTTATTTCTATACCAGCATCTGGTTCATATTCAGGATGTCCTGCTGTGATATAGCCCAATTGTCTAAAATTTTTAATTTGAGATATTGTCAATTTTTTATAACCGGTGAGGTATAAAAGTGAGTAAAGCAACATCGAACCATGTCCATTAGATAAAACGAATCGATCTCTAAGTAACCAGTTCGGATCCTTGGGATTATGAATAAGAAAATCGTGAAAGAGCACTGTGGCAATGTCAGCCATTCCCATCGGCATACCAGGATGACCAGATTTAGCTTTTTCTACCGCATCAATTGATAAAAATCTGATACAGTTCGCTAATTTGGTATAATTTTTCAATGGAATAACTTTTCTTAATAACTAATAATTAAAGTATGAACGAATTTCAACAACAAATACTTCAAAAAATCGAGCAAATTGCATCAAAACTTCAGAATTATAAAACTAATAATCAAGAATTAATCAATGAGAGACAAGAATTAAAAGCCAAGATAGAATATTTAGAAAGAAGAGAGTCAGAATTATTAACTGAATTAGAAAATAACAAACTTGAGCTATCTGAAAAATCTCAACTTATTGATCAAGCAACTAATAAAATTGAGGAATTACTCGGATCAATAGATATAGATGGCTAATTTAACTTTAACAATTGGAGGAAGACCACTAAAAATACAATGCTCCGATGATAATGTTGAAACAGTAAAAGAGATCGCCTCCTCAATTAGTAAACTTATAGATGATGAGAAGAAAGAGAATGTACCTTTTTTAACATCCACACTTATTGCCTATCTTAAATCTATGGAAGATGTTTTGAAAAAAGAAAAAATATTGCAAGACTCTTTGAACAAGAAATTATTTTATGAGAGCCGTATTCAAGAATTACAAAATGAAAATAATCATCTAAAATCTGACATTGAGCAAATTTTCAAAAAACTAAATGATAATATAATCATTGAATAAAAAACAAATTCGAAAACATCACCTGGACCTAAGAATGCAACTAAGCACTTCGGATTTAGATATTTTTTCCAATAAAATAAATTCAAAAATAATAAATTTAATAGAAAAAATTAATCCAAATAGTTCTGTCGGCTTATTTTATCCATATAAAAATGAGGCAGATGTATTAAGGATTTCTAATGATTTAATTAATAAAAATATAAAATGTTCACTTCCGAAAGTAATATCAAAGGGATCCTCTTTAAAGTACTTCGAATATAACCCTCATAGTCCAAATTTGGAAAAAGGTTTTGGCGGTATCATGGAACCTAAGGGTGAAAAGACATTAGACCCTGATATAATTATAGCATCATGCTCTGCATTCAACGAACAAGGTTTTAGGGTAGGCTATGGAGGAGGTTTTTTTGATAGAACTATTGAGGAATTGAAAAAAAAAGGTAATTTAAAAACCATTTTAGCTGCTTTTGAAATTCAAAAAACCAATTACAATTTTCAGGAGAGTTTTGACCAAAAAGTAGATTATATTTGTTCAGAACAAAAAATTTATTCTTTATGAATTTTTTAGTTATAGGAGATGTTGTTGGAAGATCAGGTAGAACAGCTCTCAAAGAAAATTTAAAAAAGATACAAGATCAATTTAATATTAGCTTTACAATAATTAATGCCGAAAATTCAGCTGGTGGTTATGGACTTACAGGAAAAATTTACGAAGAGCTTATAAGTTGGGGAGCTGATGCTATAACTTTAGGAAATCATGCTTGGAAACAAAAAGAGATCATAGAATATATGGATCAAAACCCAGATCATAATATTATCAGACCTTTAAATTTCGAAGTTGGATCTCCTGGTAGGGGGTTTAAAATTTTTACTCATAATAATGGAAAAAGAATATTGGTAAGCCAAGTTCATGGTCAAACATTTATTGACCTTCCTTTAAGCAATCCTTTTAATTCTATTGATACACAACTTTTATCTATAATTAATGACCATAAAATAGATTATTCATTTTTAGAGGTACATGCTGAAGTAACATCTGAAAAAAATGGTATAGCTCAAAATTATGATGGAAAATTTACAGCTATATATGGGACTCATGTTCATATTCCAACCTCGGACGCTAGGGTATTAGAAAAAGGCACTTGTTTTCAAACTGATATTGGCATGACAGGAGATTATAATTCTGTTATTGGTATGAAAAAAGAAAGCGCTATCAAAAGAATGAGAACCGGATCGAACTCACATAGATTAGAACCCGCTGAGGGATCAGCCACTATTTCTGGAGCGGTCATTACTACAAATGTGGGGGATAAAAATTCAATTCAATCTATTCAAATAGGTGGTGTTTTGGATGGTAATTTATTATCTTAGCTCATGGCAGGACATTCAAAATTTAAAAATATTCAATATCGTAAAGGTGCTCAGGACAAAAAAAGAGCAAAACAATTTGCCAAAATAGGAAGAGAAATTCAAATAGCCGTGAAGATTGGAGGAACTGACCCAGAGTCCAATCCAAGATTGAGACTAGCAATAACAAATGCTCGAAGTGTAAATATGCCAAAGGATAATGTGGATAGAGCTATTAATAAAAATAATTCTGAAGCTTCTGATTATTCAGAAGTTCGCTATGAGGGGTATGGTCCATTTGGAACAGCTTTTATAGTTGAGGCTTTAACTGATAATAAAAATAGAACAGCTTCAGAAATTAGATCTATTTTCTCAAAGAATGGGGGGAATTTGGGTGAGACAGGAAGTGTGAGTTTTAATTTTAATAAAGTAGGAGAAATACAAATCAAAAAAGAAATAGATGATAGTGCACTGGAGGATTTACTTGACCATGGTTTAGAGGATTACAACACAGATGACGATGTAACATATCTTTATTCTTCCTTTGAGGAATTAGCATCTTTTGAGAAAATACTAGTAGATAAAAACTTTGATATTGAAAGTGCAAATATTATTTGGAAGCCAAATTTAACTGTAAAAATTGAAAAAAAGGAAGATCTTGACAAGCTTATTAGATTAAATGAAGAGTTAGAGGATAACGATGATGTTCAAAATTGTTTCTCAAATCTTGATTTTGATAGTGAACTTTTAGAGGTTAATAATGCCTGATAAAGCTTGGAAAAATAGGGAAAGACTTGTAGCAAAGTTTTTTGGAGGTATGAGAAATGCCCTTAGTGGAATTAATTCAAAAGTTACTCATTCAGATGTAATTCACGATAAATTATTCATTGAGTGTAAATTAAGAGCTAAACATTCAGCTATTAAATTATGGGATGATACAAAATCTTTAGCAGACAAGGAAAAAAAGACCCCAGTCATTGCATTATGTGAAAAAAATAGACCTGGTTTTTGGATAATGGTACATTCAGATGATTTTGAGGAAGTCTCTAAAGAACTTAAAAATAAAAATATAATTGATGAAGAATAATTAATGGAAGAAGTAGTCAACTTAGCATCCCTTGAAGGTTCGGTAGATTTCTCAATGATGGGAATGTTTCTAAAATCTGACTGGGTTGTAAAATTTGTAATAATATTGCTAGTGATTTTTTCAATTCAATCTTGGAAGACAATTATTCAAAAAATTTTGTTAATAAATAAACTTAAGAAAATATCTAAAAAATTTGAGAACCATTTTTGGTCTGGTGTGTCTTTAGATGAACTATACAAACAAATTGACGAATTTGATCAAGAAAGTTTCTCAAATATATTTAGAAATATTATGAATGAATATGAAAAATCACGAATTCAGAAAAATAAAATAGACTCAGCTTTCATTCAAAGACTTTACACCTCTCTTGATTTAAGTATTGCTGTTGAAGATACAAATTTAAATAAAGGATTGTCTTTTTTGGCATCCTCTGGATCTGTAGCACCTTTTATAGGATTATTTGGAACAGTTTGGGGAATCATGAATAGTTTTCAAGCAATAGCAATTGCACAAAACACTAATCTCGCTGTAGTTGCACCTGGTATAGCAGAGGCTTTATTTGTAACTGCTTTGGGCCTTTTCGTTGCTATCCCCTCAACCGCTTACTACAACCTCATAACTTCTAAAATTGATAACTATTTGTCAGAGGCTGAGAGTTTTGGGAAGGATTTAGTTAATATAATTTCACGCCAAGTTAAATAACTATATGAGAAAAAAACATCGACCTGTTTCTAGTATAAATGTTACTCCGATGGTTGATGTTATGTTGGTTTTACTTATTGTGTTTATGGTCACAGCTCCCCTTCTAACTGTAGGTGTTCCAGTTAATTTGCCAAAAGTTGAGGCTAATTCTTTAGATGCACAAAAGGAACCACTTGAAATCTCAATTAATGAAAATAATGAAATTTACTTAGGTGAAGAATTAATACCTTTTGATGAGTTAATATTGAAAGTTAAAACTATTGCAGGCTCAAATACTGACATAAGAATTTTTTTAAGAGCTGATACCACAATTAATTACGGAGAGGTAATGAAGGTTCTTGGTGCTCTGAACACATCAGGTTTTTTAAAAATTGCTCTTGTAACGAAAAAACCAAGTTAAGTGTCTAATATTTTAGTATTTAATCCTTTTAGAAACTTAATCTTATTCATTGAAAATTTCAGTTACAAAAAAAGTGATTTTTATTTTCAAATATTCTCTTTTCTATTACACCTACTAATTTTGATACCAATGATAAATTTTACTTTTGAAAAAAAAATCAGTGATATTCCAATGATTTTACCTGTTGAAATGTTCATTATTGAAGAAGAGACAGCTGCGCCTGAATTTGTTGAGGAGATAAATGAAATTGTTCCAACATTTCAAGAAGAGACTCCAAAACAAAATGAAACTGAGGCTATTGAACCAGATATAAAAGAAATAGCATCTCAAGACTCAATTGATCCAATAATTCAGGATACTAATGAAGAAGTATTAGTTGATAACTCTGCAGACAAAACGAATGAATTTATCATTGATGAGAAAGTAAAACCTGAAATTAAAAAACCAGAAGAGGAGACACCGCCACCGATAGAAAATGATTTTGAGATTAAATTAAAACAAAAACCTGAACCTAAAGAAATACCTGAACCCAAAAAAGATATTGAGATTGTTGTTAAGAAAAAGCCTGTAAAGAAAACTTTCAATGTTAGTACTGTTCTAAAAGATTTAGAAAATCAAGATAAGGAATTTAAAAAAGAGCAGGAAGCATCCGAAGTCAAACAAGATGAAGTTTTCACAGAAAAAGTTGGACCAACAATGACTATTTCAGAAATTGATTTATTAAGACAACAATTACATGGCTGTTTAAATCTTAATGTTGGTGTCGCAAATTTAAAAGAAATAAAACCTGTCATTTACATAGAAGTCAACCCTGATCGAACTGTAAAAAATTCTAAAGTAGTCAATAAAGAGAAGTTAAATGATCCATCATTTAGAACTGCTGCTGAAGCTGCAATGAGAGCAGTAAATAATCCAGATTGTAGCCCTCTTTTATTACCTGCAGATAAATATGAACAGTGGAAAGAAATTAACTTTACTTTTGATTTCAGCTGGATGTTTGATTAATAAAAATTTAGAATAAGTATTGAGTGATCAGTTAGAAATATTCTTATGATTAAAAAAATCCTAATAATTTTATTTTTTTCACTTAATGCTAACGCTGCATTAGAGGTAACCATTGCACAAGGTAAAGTTGAGCCTACTCCCATAGCTATAACTCAAATTTTTGGGGCTGACTCAGACACAGCTAGATACGGAAACACACTTAGACAAATTATTTCAAATAATCTTACCAATTCTGGACTTTTTTATACTGTGAATGAGGACCTTTACATTCAATCAGACAATTTAGTTGAAAAAGTCCCACGTTTTGAAGACTGGAAATTAATTAAAGCACAGTTTTTATTAAGTGCAGATGTCAGTAAAACTGATAAAGGTATCAGACTACGAATGAGGCTATACGATGTCTTTAATGCAAAAGAAATAGAGAAATTACAACTAACAATACCTGATGAAAATTTAATAAGAAGAGTAGGTCATACAGTAAGCGACATTGTTTACGAAAGGATCACTGGTGAAACAGGTTATTTTGATACAAGAATTGTTTATGTTTCTGAAATTGGCCCGCTAGACCAAAGAGTAAAAAGATTAGCAATCATGGATCAAGATGGACATATAGATAGTCATCAATTTTTAACAGATGGAAAAAATATGGTATTAACTCCTCGCTTTGCACCAAATAAACAACTAATAACATATATGGAATACAAAAATAATCTTCCAAGAGTTTATATTTATAATCTTAAAACAGGTGAAAGAGAAATTGTTGGAGATTTTCCTGGAATGACTTTCGCACCTAGGTTTTCACCTGATAGTCAAAGTGTTGTAATGTCTTTTTCAGATCCTAGTAATGCAGCAAATTCTGAAATATATTTAATGGATTTAAATACCAGATCTCGTTCAAGACTAACAAACGACTCTGGAATTGATACATCACCCTCATTTTCGCCTAATGGTGAAAAAATTGTATTCAACTCTGATCGTGGCGGAAGCCCCCAATTATTTATTATGGATAAGAATGGAGATAATATTAAAAGAATTTCAAAAGGCAGAGGTGTATATGGAAACCCAGTGTGGTCTCCAAGAGGCGACTTAATAGCTTTTACTAAGTTAACCCAGGGTAATTTTCATATAGGAGTTATGGATACAAATGGAAATAATGAAAGAGTAATTGTTAGGGATTTTGCATTAGAGTCACCGGCTTGGTCTCCAAATGGTAGATATTTGATATTTCATAGACAAAAAAGATCCAATCTCGATGGTACTGGAGGTGAGGTAACAATACATTTTATCGATATTACTGGATATAATGAGAGGATTATTCCAACTCCAAGAGATGGAAGTGACCCAGCTTGGTCACCTTTGTTATAAAAATTCATTAGAATTCAATAAAATCCCAAAAAATTTAATAAAAATTGTCTTGATTTCCAAAAAATTCAGTGTTTATTTACCTAAACTATAGTAAGAATATATTTACGCGGAGATTTATAATAATGTTAAAAAAATTGTTTATGCTTATTGTTGCGGGTTTCTTCCTTGCTTCATGTGCTGCTACTAAGACTGATCAAGGTGGAGACGTTGATGCAGCTTCAGCTAGTGCAAGTTCATCTTCAGGTGGTGAAATTACAGCTGGTACTCAAGAAGATCTCATTGTTAATGTGGGTGACAGAGTGTTTTTTGAGTTTGATAGCTCAGAGCTCACCGTTGATGCTCAAGCAACACTTGATGCACAAGCAGCTTGGTTAATGCAATACCCTGACACTAACATAACTGTTGAGGGCCATGCAGATGAAAGAGGCACCAGAGAGTACAACTTGGCTTTGGGTGATAAAAGAGCATTTTCTGTTTACTCTTATCTAGCTCAAGCTGGAATTGACACCAATAGAATGGAATATGTAAGTTGGGGAAAAGAAAGACCAGAAGTTATTGGATCTGATGAAACTGCATACAGTCAAAACAGACGTGGCGTCACATTAGTAAGTAATTAATCAAAATTTCATTTAGGTGCTCTTTTAAAAAAGAGCACCGAAAACGTTCATGAAAAAAATAAACTTAATATTTGTTATTTTTTTCCTAGTTCTTTTTAGTAACCAATCTTATTCAGAAAAACATAATCAAGTATCTGTAGAGTTAGACAGAATTAAAAATGATATAATTGATCTTCAAAAATTTGTTTATAATAATGAGTCTTCATTAGGAAATAATTCCGATGCAAGTAAAAAAAATCAAATTGAGGAGTTAAAAATATTAATAAATGATATTTCAAATAATATTATTTCATTAGAAAAACAAATTTTAGATATTAAAGATGATGTAAGCAATTTATACTCACTATACACATCATCTGAGTCTGACAAAAAAAAAATTATCAGCACATCTGATCAATTAAACATAGAGGAAAGCTCCTCAAATATTGTAGATAATTCAGAGAATGAACAGGTATTAGGACAAATTAGTCTATCTGATCTTGAAGGAGAAGAAGTAAAAAAAATAGAAATTTCCAATGAGGGGTCTGATGAAATAAATTCTTTAAAAGATCTTGAAAAAGAGGAATTAGATGAAATAGAGATAAAATATATATCTGAAGTAAATATTTCGTTGCTTGATGATTTAGATAAGTTGATGGATGAAAGAGAATTAGAGCTAAGTAAACCAATTATTAACGTTGAGGAAGAGTTAAAAAATGCAAAAGTAAGTTTTTCAAGTTTTGATAATAAGTCCGCTATTGAAAGTTTACTTTTAATAGTTAATTCAGATACTGATCAAAAAGAATATTTAGCAGAAACTTACTATCTTCTTGGGAGATCCTATTTTTTAGAAAATGAGATAATCGAAGCAGTTAAATATTTTGGAATGAGACACAGAGATTTCCCATCATTTACTAAATTTAAGTCAGAAAACTATTTTTGGCTTGGAAAATCTCTCTTTGGTATTGGAGATCAAGAAAATGGATGTTTAATTATGGAAGATCTTATTTTTTCAAATATTTATATAGATAGCAAAGAGGTTATCGAGTCTGCAAAATTACTTCAATCAGAAAAAGATTGTGGTTTGATTATTGACTAAAGAAGTATTGTCTTCACTTAGTTTAAAGAATTATCTCCAAAATAATATAAGTGCTAATAAAAAAATATTAATCTCTATTTCATGCGGTCTAGACAGTACAGTTCTATTTGATTTAATAATAAAATCAAAATATTTTCATAATAAAAAAATATATTATTTAATATTTGATCACCAAATAAGATCCGAGGGAAAATATGAAATTAAACAATTCATTAAATTTTATAAACTTGAAAATAAAAATCTTTTTATAAAGAAATTATATTTGAAAAATAAATTTAAAGGTTTTCAAGAAAAATCTAGGTCTAGTAGATACGATTTTTTATATAAACTTTCAAAAAAAAATAATATCGAAGATATTTTTTTAGGTCACCATCTAAATGACATAAATGAAACTTTTTTTTTGAGAAAAATTCAGCAATCTAATACACTCGGTTTATCAAATATTTTTTTGCGAAAACATAAGGACCTCAAATTACATCGTCCATTAATGAAATATTCAAAAAAGCAAATTCAAAGCTATGCTAAAAAAAATAAACTGATTTGGTTTGAGGATAGAAGTAATTTAGAGCTAGATTATACAAGAAATAAAATAAGATATTTTTTATATTCAAAAAAACTTTTTAAAACAGTTAACCGTGAAAGAATAAATTTTTCTGAGATATTTTACCTTGATAGTTTACACAAAAATTTTTTTAAAAGAGAGAGAAAAAAAATTTTTGTAATTGAAATAAATAAATTTAACTGTTTAACCGAAAATCTTAAGTTTTTTGTAGTACAGTCATTTTATTACGAATATCGTAATTTATTAAAAAAACAAATTCGTGATGAAAATATAAGGAATTTTATTAAAATTCTAAAAACCCATATTCTAAATAGTAAAGAAATGCCAGTATTTTCAGGAAAAATAGGTGTCTTTAATAAAAAAACATGTATAAATCTTACTTAGTACTTTAAACGTAAGTATCACTAACTATATTAAACATATGAAAAATTTTTCTAAAAATATATTTGTTTGGATTATTATTAGCCTAATATTACTTGGCTTATTTAATGTATTCAAGAACTCTCAACGAGATTACTCTTCTGTTACTTACACGTATTCAACATTATTAGATAAGGCACAGAATGGTGAAATCAAATCTGTCGAGATACAAGGAAACAATATTTTTGGTCAAACTATGGACGGTGTTGACTTTTCTACTTACGCACCAAGGGATCCTAATTTAATTGAAACTCTTAATGATAACCAAGTTGCTATCAACGCAAAACCCGAACAATCCGGTATGCACCCTTTATTAAGTATATTTGTGTCTTGGTTTCCAATGCTTCTTCTTATAGGTGTTTGGATATTTTTTATGCGTCAAATGCAATCAGGTAAAGGTGGAGGCGCTCTAGGCTTTGGAAGATCAAAAGCAAAATTACTAAATGAAAATAAACAAAGAGTTACTTTTAACGATGTTGCAGGCATTGATGAGGCTAAACAAGAATTAGAAGAGGTAGTATCTTTTTTAAAAGACCCTCAAAAGTTTCAAAGATTGGGTGCAAAAATTCCTAAAGGTGCTCTGTTGGTTGGACCACCTGGAACTGGTAAAACTCTTCTTGCTCGAGCAATAGCAGGTGAAGCTGGAGTGCCATTTTTTTCAATTTCTGGATCAGATTTTGTAGAGATGTTTGTGGGTGTTGGAGCTAGTAGAGTTAGAGATATGTTTGAACAAGGTAAGAAAAATGCTCCATGCATTATATTCATTGATGAAATAGATGCTGTTGGAAGACATAGAGGAGCTGGATTGGGTGGCGGTAATGATGAAAGAGAACAAACACTCAATCAACTACTTGTTGAAATGGATGGATTTGAAGCTAATGAGGGTGTGATTATCGTTGCAGCAACTAACAGGCCAGATGTTCTTGATCCTGCCTTATTAAGACCAGGCAGATTTGATAGACAAGTTGTTGTCCCTGCTCCCGATATTATTGGCAGAGATAAAATTTTAAAAGTACATACAAGAAAAATTAAAATGGATAAATCTGTTAAAACAATTGCTATAGCTAGATCTACACCTGGGTTTTCTGGAGCAGATTTAGCCAATATCGTAAATGAAGCTGCACTTATTGCAGCAAGAAAGAATAAAAAAATTGTTACAATGGACGATTTTGAAGATGCAAAAGATAAAGTAATGCTTGGAACACAAAACAAATCAAAAATAATATCTGATAGTGAGAAGGAAGTAATAGCTTACCATGAAGCTGGTCATGCTTTAGCAAATTTACATTGTAAGCATGCTGATCCAATATATAAATCTTCAATTATTCCTACAGGAAGAGCTTTAGGCTTTGTGATGAGTGTACCAGAGCAAGATAAAGTAATTCATCGTAAAGATGAATATCTAGACAAATTAGTGGTTACAGTAGCAGCGCGAATAGCCGAAGAGTTAATTTTTGGTCCTGAAAAAATAGGTTCTGGAGCTGCTGGCGATATTCAACAAGTTACCAATTTGGCAAGAGCAATGGTAACACAGATGGGCTATAGTGATAAACTTGGTAGAGTAAGATATACCGGTAATCAGGAAGAGGTATTTTTGGGTCATTCTGTAACACAATCAAAAAATATTTCTGAGGAAACTGCGAGAGTCATTGATCAAGAGGTCATACGCCTCGTAGAAGATGCTGAGTCAAAAGCTAGAAAAATACTTACTGATAACATTAAGGATCTTCATACCATAGCGAAGGGTCTTTTAGAATATGAAACTCTTACAGGTGAGGAAATTATTAATTTAATAAAGGGCATTAAACCAAAAAGGGACGATGATTTATCCTCTGACAGCAGTTCTGATGATAGTCAAAATAATCAAAAAGAAAGATTAAATAAAGGTCCTTTACCATCTTTTACAAAAGATCAAGATTTTCCTCTTCCAAATTAACTCTAAGTCCAATATTAGATAATCCTTATGAGGTTATTCGGTACGGATGGAATCAGAGGAGAAGTAGGTAAGTATCCACTAACACCTGAAAATGTACTTAAATTAGCTAAAGCCTCCTCACTTGTTTTAAGAAAAAAAAATTCAATCTCAAGAGTCGTTATCAATAAAGACACTCGATTATCGGGATATATATTCGAACCAGCGCTAACATCGGGTTTTTTATCTATGGGAATAGAAGTAATATTAGTTGGTCCATTACCTACACCTGCTTTGACGGTTTTAGGCAAGTCATTAAGGGCAGATTTTTCTGTGATGATAACCGCATCTCATAATCCTTATAAAGATAATGGTCTAAAGTTCTTTTCTGGGCAAGGTCTTAAAATTTCTCCAGATGAGGAAAATAAAATAGAAGATTTATTTTTTAACTATGATTTTGATAAATTTAAAATTAAACAGTCAAATTATGGTAAAGCTATAAGACTCAAAAATGCAATAGGAAGGTATTCTGAGGCGCTTAAGCTAAGTGCTGATAGAAATCTGAATTATAGTAAATTAAAAGTGGTGTTAGATTGTGCAAATGGTGCCTCTTATAAAGTAGCACCAGAGGTTTTGTTTGAATTAGGTTTAGATTTAGTCACTATTGGAAACAATCCATCTGGCGTCAATATTAATCAAAACTGTGGTTCTTTATTTCCCAATAAAGCATCAAAGTTAGTTAAGAAAAAAAAATGTGACATTGGAATTTGCTTAGATGGTGATGGAGATAGAGTTATTATCATTGATGAAAATGGTAATCCATTAAGTGGAGAAGAAATAATATTTATTTTTGCTAAATACTATCTATCAAAAAAAAAAATTAAAAAAGGCTCTATAATTGTAACAAATGAAATAGCAAATTTTGGTCTTGATATTGCTTTAAAAAACTTAGGTTTGAAATTAAAACGAGTAAAAGTTGGTGATAAAAATATCCTAAAGGAAATATTAAATAATAAATACTTTTTTGGTGGCGAACCGTCCGGTCACTTTATATTTAAAGATGACATTTTAATAGGTGACGGTATGACGACAGCTTTGAGATTATTAACCTTAATTCTAAAAGAAAATAAAAAGTTATCAGTTTTAAAAAATGGCATTAAATTACTAGAAGTAATTAATATAAATCAAAGAATAGATCGAGAACAATTCTATTTGAATCAAGAAAGTATTTATAAAAAACTAAATAAATTACTTATAAATTTAGATATTTATTATAATATTCGTCCTTCCGGCACAGAACCACTTTTAAGAGTGAACTTGCAATATCACAAAAGAAATATAAAAGTAAATACTCTAAACAAATTAAAAAAACAAATAATAAAAGTAATTTCGGATGCTTGTTAATTCTTTTGATACAAAATACTCAAAAACAGCAAAAAAATATGAGAGTCTAGATAACTCATTTACTAAAATCGTAAGTGCGAACAAAAAATTTTCAAGAATATTTACATCCGTAATCGAAGATAAATCTTTAAATTCGACATCAGATGCTACTCTTCGTTCAGATATTACCGGCCAGGTTTTAAATACAATTCTAACACATGACCCAAACTCTAAACACTTTCTTTATTACATGGGAGATGTTTTTAAAAAAGACAAAATGAATAGAAATAATATTAAACAATTTAGACAACATGGTATTGAAATAATCAATTTATCAAAAAAAGAGTCCTTTAAAGAAGTTTTAAATATTTTAGATAAGCTACTAAAAAGAATTTTAAAAAAAAATTATACATATGTCTTCACAGATCCAAAAATATCAAAAGATACAAAATATCTTTTAGATAGTAATAGTTATAAAAACAATATTTCGAAATTTATTGATATTTTTCAAAAAGGAATTAACGCACCTTTTGAATTAAATTTAGAGAAAGATTTCTTTTCTCAAGACTATCATCAGGATATTTTTTTTTATGTTTATTCAAATTCTTCAAAAAAAATATTAGCCCAAGGTGGTGGCTATAAATATTTAAAAAATTCAAAAAAAATCGAGGGTTTTGGTTTCTCATGTAATGTTGATTACATTGCTGAATTGATTTAATGAACAAAGCAGTTATAGGACTTCAGTGGGGGGATGAAGGTAAGGGTAAAATTGTTGACTATCTATCAGAAGAATTTGATTTAGTTGTAAGGTATCAGGGTGGTAATAACGCTGGTCACACCGTAATTGTTGATGATATCACTTATAAATTAAACCTAATTCCATCTGGTGTAATTCGTGGAAAAGTTTGTTATTTAGGTCAAGGTGTCGTTCTTGATCCAATTCATTTTTATAATGAGTATGATCAAATTTCAAAAAAGATTGATAAACCTAATATATATCTGTCATCAAATATATCTCTAATATTAGAATATCATAAGCAGCTAGATAAAATTAATGAGTTAATTTTAAAAAATGAAAAAAAAATTGGCACTACATCTAAAGGCATTGGGCCCGCATATCAAGATAAAGTTGGTAGAAAGAGTATCAAACTTTATGATTTAAAATCAAAATACATAATTCAAGAAAAATTACAAACAATAAAGATGTTTTATGATCCTATTCTTGAAAAGTATAACGAAAATAAAATTAATATCGAAAAGATAGTCAAAGATTTATTAAGTTTTTATGATTTGGTTAAAGAGTTAATTGTTGATAATTCATTTATAAAAAGAAAATTTAAAAATAAGAAAATTTTATTCGAAGGTGCCCAAGGTGCACTCCTTGATTTAGATCATGGTTCATATCCTTTTGTAACCTCTTCAAATACTGTCTCATCAAATATTGTTATTGGTTCAGCATTGCAAGTTGATTATAAAACTGTTGGTATATTTAAAGCTTATGCTACTAGAGTTGGAAATGGACCATTCCCATCTGAATTATTTGATAACATTGGGGACTATATCGCTGAAAAAGGATTGGAAATTGGCACAGTTACAAAAAGAAAAAGAAGGTGTGGTTGGCTTGACTTAGTCTCTTTAAAGTATAGCTGTGAAATAAATCGTGTTGATGAACTCTGCATGACCAAAGCCGATGTATTAAATAATCTCTTAGAAATAAAAGTATGTAAAAGTTATAATTCAAAAAAATACGAAGACATTAATTTTAGTGAAAGTGATACTCTAGAGTCATTATCCTTAGATGATAGTGATTTTGAGCTTTTTCTGAGTTGGGGAGAAATTAAGGACATTAGTAATTTTGAAAGCCTACCTGATAATCTAAAAAAATATATATCTTATATTGAAGAGTACTTAAGTATTCCAATTAGAATTATTTCATTAGGACCTGAAAGAAATCAAACAATTATAAGATAAATTAAGATTTAGGTAAAAGTTTCTGATCCGTAATTATTTTGATTTCTTCTTGGAGTTTTTTAATTGCCTTATTCTCTATTTGTCTGACTCTTTCCCTACTTATTGAATACCTCTGACTTAAGTCTTCAAGTGTTTTCGGTTCCTCATCTAGTCGTCTTGCAGTCAATATTTCTAATTCTCTAGGCTCAAGTTTTGTTACGGCTTGCTTATAAAGGGCTTTTCTTTTTTTTAATTCATCATTTTGTTCAACTTTAGAGACAGTATCAATTGTTTCGTCCTCTACTTGATCTATCCATTCTGAGTCATTTTCATCGTTTAAAGGTGTGTTCAATGAAAAATCTTGGTTAAAAACTCTTCCTTCCATTTGTTTTACTTCTTCTTCAGTTACTCCAAGATCGTCAGAGATAGATTTTATTTGATCATTATTTAAATAACCTTCTTCATATTTTTTGAGTTGATTTCTGAGCCTTCGAAGATTAAAAAAAAGCTTTTTTTGGG
Source organism: uncultured Alphaproteobacteria bacterium (assembly GCA_902555695.1). GTDB lineage: Bacteria > Pseudomonadota > Alphaproteobacteria > HIMB59 > HIMB59 > HIMB59. The sequence goes on from CACDTV010000003.1 coordinate 45,279, forward strand.
CTGCTGTTGTTCCAATCTTTACTAGAGACCAACTGTGTAATACGTATTCTTGAATAGAAGCTCTTATCCACCATATTGCATAGGTTGCCAATCTGAAACCTTTTTCAGGATCAAATTTTCTAATAGCTTGGATAAGTCCTAAATTGCCTTCAGAGATTAAATCAAACAAAGGCAAGCCATATCCCTTGTAACCCATAGCTATTTTTGCAACTAATCTTAAATGGCTTGTAACAAGCTTTTGAGCAGATTTGGTATCACCATTTTTTAGCCAATTTATTGCCAGCCTTTTCTCCTCATCATCTGATAAAATTGGAAACTGATTTATTTTTTTTAGGTAGGGATAAATGTCGTTTTCAGACGTAATAACAGGTAGTAAATTTTTATTTTCTATATTCATTGCAATTTTGTCTTTAAATTTCTCATGTCATTAGGTAAATCACAAGTAATTTTAATGTGTTTTTCTGAAATTGGATGATCAAATTCAATTTTATATGAGTGTAATGCTTGTCGCGGAAATAATGAAACTAAATTTCTTAGATTATCAGCCATATTTCCCAAACGAAATTTTTGCTCTCTATTTAAGTTATAATCTCTGTCACCTATTATTGGAAGACCTAAACTCAAAAGATGCACTCTAATTTGATGAGTTCTTCCAGTTATAATTTCACAATCTAGTAGACTAATTGATCCGTGAAATGTTTGAATATTAGATACTTTTGTAATTGCACTTTTTCCTAGGTCATCAGATACACCAAATTTAGTTCTTAGTATTTTATTTCTCGATATCTTTTTGTTGATTTCAATATTATTTTGATTTAGCACACCGTATGTAAAGGCAAAATAATTTTTCTTTATATTTCTATTTTTAAATATTTCTCTAATTTTATTTTTTGAAGATTGATTTTTTGTAATAATTATAACTCCACTTGTATCCTTATCTAAGCGATGAACAATACCCTCCTTAAAATTTTCATTATCATTTATTTCAAATTGACCTTTTAGACTTTCCTGTAAACTAGGACTATTATCTAATTCATTTTTTTTATGTGTAAGAAGCCCAGAAGGTTTATTTAATATTGCTATATCACTATCCTCGTATAATATTTCTATTCTAAAATTTTTGTAATTATATGATTTATTCATTAGGTATATGTTAAAAAAAAAACTTTTAATTAGTTTAGTTATAATACAAGGCTTATTAATAATTTCAGGAATAATAGCAATTATTTTTGGTGTTTTCTATAAAATGAGTAACATCAATAATTCAACAAAAATAACAAATAAAAATATTAATTTGCATGATGTATATTTATTAAATGAAAATCAATTTCAACAAAAAGTAGTTTTAGATAACAAAGTTATTTTTCAAATTATAGAAATCAAATCAAAAAAAGTATTGAAAGAAATAGTTATTGAAAAAAATTAAATTTATTGTGATTGCAGGTTCTTCAGGAGGTCATATCTTACCAGCTCTTAAATATATCAATCACTTAAGCTCGATAAAAAACCCAAATGAAATTCTTTTTATAACAAATGAAATTGGTAAAAATTATTTAAAAAAAATAAAAAGCGATAAAATAAATTTAATTATTTTAAACTCTAAAAATAAATTGACTTTTGTTTTAAATATCTTTTTTAAAATTTTTCTTATTTTTATACTTAATAGAAGAATAACTTTGATTGGTTTTGGTGGATTTATTACAACGCCTGTTTTAATAATTTCAAAATTATTTAATATTTTTCTTTTATCTTTTAATAAAATTTATATTCATGAGCAAAATATTATTTATGGATTGGCAAATAAAATAAATTATTTTATTGTCGAAAATTCATTTATTTCATTTCCTAAATTTAAAATGCGTAGTAAAGAAATATTTGTTGGTAATTGTTTCATAGATCAAAATAAATCAAGAGAAAAACTTAATAATAATTTTATTAATATTTTATTAATGGGTGGAAGCGCAGGTTCATTAGAGTTGAATAAAATTATGTTAGAAAAAATAAGAAATCTTAAAATAATAACTTTAAAAAATACTATATTCTCTATTCAAATACCTGACTCTCATATTGATATTATAAAAAAAAAATATTCCAACTTATTAGATACTAATCTTTGTAAATTTTTTTCTTTTAACGATAATCTTAGTTTCAATAAATATGATATCATTCTTTCAAGGTCTGGTTCAGGTTCATTAAATGAAATTCTTTATTACACTGACAATGTCTATTTTATCCCTCATTTAATATCAAGAGATCAACATCAAAAATTCAATTTAAACTATTTTCTCTCTCATGAGATAAGTTTAAAGAAATTTTTATTACCAAATAAAAAAAAACCTACTAGTCAATTTTATTTTAATTCATTTATAAATCCTCATTCTATCGAAAAAATTATCTGTTATACCACAAGATGAAATTCTCAGAATTAATATCAAGAAAAGTACATATTATAGGAATTAATGGTATAGGTATGAGCGCATTAGCCATCTATTTAAAAAAAAATAATATTAACGTTACAGGTAGTGATATTACATACAATGCAAATACGTTGAATTTAGAAAAAAATAAAATACCAGTTCATATTGGACACAAAATATCTAATATAAAAGATAGGGACATAATATTTTACTCCTCAGCAATTAAAAATAATCCGGAAATAAAAGAAGCAAAAAAAAATAAAATACCCTGTTACAATAGATCCAAACTTTTACAGCTTATATGTAAAGATAAATTTACTATTGTTGTTTCTGGCTCACATGGAAAAACATCAACTACATCTGTTTTGGGACATTTATTAGTTCTTGCAGGTCTGAATCCAACAATCATTTCTGGTGGTATTATGGAGAATTTTGGACAAAATATATATCTTACTGATTCTAATTACGTAGTTGTAGAGGCTGATGAAAGTGATGGGACTGTATTTAAGTTATCTCCAAAGTATTTACTATTCTTAAATGTTGATAGAGAACACATTGATTTTTATAAATCTTTCACAAAATTTAAATACAAATTAAAAAAATATATTCTTAATCAGGCAGAAAAAAATGTTAATATTTTTATTAATCATGAGGATCAATTTCTTTCTTCATTAAAAAAATATACTAAGAAAATAAAAACATTTGGTTCAACTAAAAAAGCAAACTACAGTTATAGATTAATTAAATTAACTGAAAAAATATCATCATTCGATGTTTTTAAAGGGAATAAAATATTATCAAAAAGCTTATCTACAAATTTACTTGGCGAGCATAATGTACAAAATTTAACAGCAGTAATATCAATTATAGATGATTTAGGGTACAAAATAAAAAAATCTCATTTATTTAATTTTAAAGGAACAAAAAGAAGGATGAATATCCTTGGTAAATTAAAAAAAGCTACATTTATAGACGATTATGCTCATCACCCTACTGAAATAGAAAAATTAATCGAAGTATCTTCATTGTATAAAAACAAACATGTAATTTTAATTATTGAACCTCATAGATACTCTCGATTAAATGATTTATATAAAGAATATTTGAGAGTGTTAACTAATATTAATAATTTAATTATATTAAAGACATATGGGGCTGGAGAAAATTACAAGAAAGGTATGAAAAATTCAAAAAACTTAGTAAATGATTTGAATGTTTTAAATAATCAAAAGACTAAATATATTGGTAGTTATATTGACTTATTTAATTTATTAGATCAATCCCTATTGAATAAAAAGGCTAGCATAATCATTTCTGCTGGAGCAGGAGATATTTCAAATCAAATCCGTTTTTTTTATGACTCTAGAAAATAAAAATTTTTTTTCAAACTATCCATCAGCTAAATACTCTTGGCTCAAATCTGGTGGTAAAATTAGCCATCTCTATAAAATTTACAACCTATTTGATTTAAAAAAACTATTTAGTGATAATCATATCAAAGAAAAATCATTATTAGTTATTGGAAATCTTTCAAACACATTAATAAAAGATAAGGGGTTTAGAGGCACAGGAATTAAGCTCTCGGGAGATTTTAGTAATGTTCAAATAAATAATGATCACATGTTAGTTGGCGCAGCAGTTTTAGATAATTATTTTTCAAAACTATGTTATAAAAAAGGCATCTCAGGCTATGAGTTCTTGTATACAATTCCTGGTTCTATTGGTGGTAATATATTTATGAATGCTGGTTGTTATAATCAAGAAATAAAAGATAAATTAATAAGTGTAATTTATTACGACGTCAATGAAAACAATGTTTATGAAAAAAAAATCAACGAACTACAATTTCATTATAGAAAAGGTTTTCAAAAAAGTAATACAATAATTCTATATGGAAAATTTAAAATTACTTCTGGTGACCAGAAAAATATTAAAAAATTAATGCAAGAATATGAGGCAATTAGAAATCAGACTCAACCAAAAAAAGCAAATTGTTGTGGTAGTATTTTTAAGAATCCTATTAATAAAAGTGCATGGAAATTAATAAAATCCTCTATAGATGAGAGCTTTTATGAAGGTCCAATAAAATTATCTAAATTACACTCTAATTTTTTTGAAAATGACCCTAACATAAGCGCAAATAGTATTGATTTATTTATATCCAAAATTCAAGATAGAGTGAAAGAAAAACATCAAATTCTTCTTGAAAGAGAATTAAGAATTGTAGATTGATATACAAAAAAATTAAATTTATTAAAATTCTTGTTGTGGCGGGTGGATGGTCAGATGAAAGAGAGATATCTCTAATGACTGGCAGAAATGTATTTTCTTGTCTAAAAAAAAATAAATTTAATGTGATCTTTCTAGATCTTAAAAAAAATAATATTGGACAAATCTTAAAATCTAAACCTGATATTATATTTAATGCTCTTCATGGTGAATTTGGTGAGGATGGTGGATTGAATTCATTCGCTCATAAAAATAATATAAATATTACTCATTCTGGCGCTATTTCATCAGCTTTATGTTTTAATAAACGTTTGTTAAAAAAATTTTTAAAGAAAGAGCTAAACATTTTATCTCCAAAAGAGATTATACATAAAAATAAAATTAAATTTCCTGTCATATCTAAGCCTAATTGGGGAGGGTCATCAAAAGGTATAGAATTTATTTATAACAATAAAAATTTTATGAAAAAGATCAATAATCATCAAAATTTAATTGAAGAAGTAATTTTTGGTAAAGAATTAACTGTAACGGTAATGGAAAATAATAATAGAATTGAGGCTCTTGGTGTTACAGAAATTAAGTTTGACAATGTACATTATGACTATATTGCCAAATACACAAAAAATAAAAGTTTACACTTTTTACCAGCACGAATATCAAAGTTGCATTATAATTTTCTCATAAAAATATCAAAAAAAATATTTAATGTTTGTGGCTGTAAAGGGATTGCAAGGCTTGACTTTATAATGAGTAATAAAAATGAAAATATATATTTTTTAGAAATAAATACTCATCCGGGATTAACAAAAATATCATTAGCACCTGAACAGGCTAAATACCAAAGGATTTCATATTTATATCTACTTAAACAAATTATTTGCTCATCTTTATGAACTTTAGGTACAAGGAAATTTCTATATATTTATTTTCAATCTCAGCACTTTTAATCTTCGTTTATTTTTCTATTAATTATTTGGCAAAGAAACCTTTAGAAATTATAAACTTTATTGACTCTGACATTCATGAGGATTTTGAAATAAAAATAACTAATAATTTAAATGATATAAATAATTACCTTAAAGAGTATTTATTTATAGAAAGTCATCTGTTAAAACGTAAAAATAAAGAAATTGATATCCAAATAAATCTTAAGAAACCTTTTGCACTTAATAATTTAACAAAAGAAGTAATATTTTATGATAATACTACAGCACCACTTTATTACTTTAAATCAAAGTATCTAGAATCTATTAATCTAATCGACATATCTAATGAGAGTATTTATATAAACAATTATCTCCAAAGCACTTATCAAACCTTATCTTCCATCTTTGAAATTGATCAAATAGAATACATAGAAAATAGGAGATATAATTTAGTTTTAAGTAATGGTAAAATAATTATGCTTCCAAAAGTGATTGATTCCGAATTGTTATATTTCGTTAAAAATAATATTAATTTAATTAATAAAAATACAAACTATGAGTTATATCTGGATTTAAGAAATTTCCATAAAAAAACTATTAGATTAAAGTAATTGGATAATTTCAACACAATAATTGAGATTGGATCTTTTTCTATTAAGACAATTATTTATTCAGAATATAATGGAGATCATCAAATAATAGGAACTGGCAAGTCTATTACACAAGGTTATAATGGTAATGATATAGAAAATATCGATGATTTTATTGATTGTATAAAAAATTCTATTGTTCAAGCAGAAAAACAAGCAAATTATATTATAAAAAAGGCTTACTTATTAATTACTAATAAAAGTGTTGTCATAAAAAAAATTAAGAAAGATTTAATGCTAAAAGGTAATATAATTGAAAAAAATGATATAAGAAAAATATCAAAGATTAATATATCTAAAGATAAAAAATTCTATCAAAATATTTATACTTCACATTTTTTAATTGATGAAAATTTAGTCACTGATAATCCAATTGGATTAAATTCACAAAAATTATCCATAATTTCTTTAATTTCAATGATTGAAGAAAAGCAAATAATGTTATTAAATAATATTTTTCAAAAACTTCAAATCAAAATAATTAATTACTTAGACTCAACGACATCTTATTTTTTTTATTTGAAAAATAAAAAAATAAGTAAGTCTAATATAATTTTAATCGATTTTGGATTTAATCATACAAATGTAATTTTGATTAAAAATAAACAATTGTCTTTCATAAAAAAAATTCCTTATGGATGTAAACTTATATCTGATGATCTTGTAAAGATGTTGAATGTAAGCTTTGACTTTGCTGAAAAATTAAAAATTTCAACAATTGATTTACTTGATACAAGAAATACTTCAATTGAAATACCAGTCTGGGAAGAGTTTGGTAATAATGTTAAAAATAAAATTGAGCATAATTATATTAAGAAAATTGTGTTATCGCGTCTAGATGAAATATTCAAATTAGTCATGGAAACTTTACCAAAGGATAGAAACTACTACACTTATTTATTTACAGGTGGCGGATCAAAAATTAAAAATTTTGATAATTATTTTCGATCAAGATATGGTCATGATATTAAGTTTTTAGAGCCTCCAAAATCTTGTGGCATTCCAAAAGTTTTAAATGATGCTTGTATTATGTCACTTTACTCAAGTTTTTGTCTACTAACTGACAAAAGTTCAGAAAATATTGATGTTATTAAAAAAATAGATTCTTTTTCAAATAAAATATGGTACAAAAGATTCGTAGACCTACTATAGGTTGATTTGCGGGGAAAAAAATGACACTAGATATAGAACCAGTAGTTGATCAAAAAAACTTAAAACCATCTTTAACAGTTATGGGTATAGGCGGGGCAGGATGTAATGCCGTGAATAATATGATCCAATCAAATCTTAATAATGTTGAATTTATTGTGGCTAATACGGATGCACAAGCAATTGAAAATTCTCTATGTTATAATCGTATCCAATTGGGTTTGGAAAAAACCAAAGGTTTAGGAGCAGGGGCAGATCCACTTATTGGAAAAGATGCAGCTGAGGAGAGCATTGATTTAATTTCAGAAGAATTAAGAAATACCAACATGTTATTTCTAACAGCTGGTCTAGGTGGTGGCACAGGAACAGGCGCGCTACCAGTCATTGCAAGTATTGCCAAAAAATTAGGCATCGTAACTGTTGCAATAGTCTCTACACCTTTTAACTTTGAAGGTACTAAAAGGATGAATTTAGCATTACAAGGTCTTGAGGATGTAAAGAAAAACGTAGATACTCTTTTAATAATTCCAAACCAAAATTTATTTAAAGTATCTAACGAACAAACTTCTTTTGCTGAGGCCTTTCAAAAAGCTGACAATGTTCTCTTTGATGGTGTAAAAGGTTTAACTGATTTAATAACACAACCTGGTCTTATAAATTTAGATTTTGCAGATGTCAGAACAGTTATAAAAGAAATGGGTTTTGCAATGATGGGCACGGCTGTTGCTGAGGGTGATAATAAGGCAGTTGAGGCATCTAATTTAGCTCTAACTAATCCTTTGATTGAAAATATTGATATGAATACAGCTAAAGGAGTTATAGTTAATATTTCTGGAGGTAGCGACATGACTTTATTAGAAGTAGATCATGCTGCTAATATTATAAGACAGAGCGTTAATCCAGAGGCGAATATAATTTTTGGTTCTCTGATTGATGAGACCCTTCAAGGAAAATTGAAAATAAGTATTTTTGCAACTGGCTTAGAGGCATCAGGAAAAAAAATTCTCTACTACCCAGAAACTGAAAATAATTCAGGATTTAGTTCTATACAAAATAAAATTGACGGAACTTTTTCTTATGAGGGGTCAGATAATAAACATCTTGAAGATATTTCAAGTGTAGTTGAAAAAAAACAATTTGTTTCAGAAACAGAGGAATTCAATTTAACTCATTCCCCGGATAACACTCCAGTGGATAAAGATGAATTAATTGAAAAAAACACTGAAAATTCAATAAATGTAGAAAATCTTGAAGAAAAAAAGAAAAAAGGTTTTTTTAGTATGCTTTCCAATCTGATGACTTCTGATAAAAAAAATACAGAAGAAAGTGTTGAAATTCCTGAAAAAAAGCAAAAAACGAAAAAAACAAAAACAGATCCAAATCTTTTTTTATTTAGTGATGTTGTTCAAGAGGATATCGAAAAAACTAAACAAATCAAAGATATTGATGAAATATCAGAAATTTCAGATATTTCAGAATTCAGTGATGAAAATGAGACAATTGAAGATATAGATACCCCTTCATATCTTCGTAAAGGCTCCAATCAATAAGTTTTGTAAATACAAAGCTTTACAAATATAAAGTAATACTTTTTTGGTATTTTCATAATATCTTTTTATATGAAAAGTTTTACTCTCAATGAGCCTGTAAGTATAGAGGGTATTGGATTACACACTGGTGTTAAAACTAATATTACTCTAAATCCTGCACCTCTAAAGTCTGGCATTTTTTTTAATAGAACAGATAAATCAACAATTATTCCTGCTAAATGGGATAATGTAATATCAACAAAATTTTCAACCAACATAGCCTCAAATGGAGTTGAGGTTAAAACCATTGAACACTTATTGAGTGCCCTTGCAGGTCTACACATTAATAATTGTGAAATTTTAATTGACAATGTTGAAGTACCTATTCTAGATGGTAGTTCTAATGTATTCGTTGAAAAAATCTTAAAAAAAGGAATTAAAGAGCAAGACTCAGAACAAAAGATTTTAGAAATCGTTAAGCCTGTAAAGTTTTCATGTGATTATGGATTTGCTGAGTTAACACCTAATTTACCAAAAGATGATGGGTTAAATATTAATTTAGAGTCTAGTTTCGATGGAAAGTATGAAGATCAAGACATTAAAATTAAGAACTTAAATGGTAACTATATCGAGTCTATATCAAAAGCAAGAACTTTTGGTTTTTTTCAAGAAATTGAATACCTCAAGTCACAAAATCTAATTAAAGGAGGTTCACTAGATAATGCAATTGTTATCAAAGACAAAAAACCTCTTAATAAAGATGGATTAAGATATGATAACGAATTAATGCGCCATAAAGTTTTGGATGTTGTTGGTGATCTTTATTTATCTGGTTACCCTATTATTGGAACTTATAAGGGTTTTAAAACAGGTCACTTCATTACAAATAATTTACTTAAAGAATTATTCAAATCAAAAGAAAACTATAAGATACATAAGATAAACTAAACCATTTTCTTAGGATCAGTATATTTATTAAACTCTTCTTCAGATAAATCAGTCAGTTCCATACACGATTCTTTTAATGAAATGTTTTTATTATAAGCATTTAGTGCCACTTTAGAGGCTAGATCGTAACCTATAACCTTGGTTAAGGGTGTCACAAGCATTAAAGAGCGATTTAAAAGTTCATTTACTCTTTTTTTGTTAACTTTTAATCCCTTCAAACAGTTTTTATTAAATGAAGCCATAGCCTCGCTAATTAAACTAATTGCATCGAGAGCATTATGTACAATTAATGGATTATAAACATTTAATTGGAAATGGCCTTGCGTACAGGCGAAGGTTATAGAATTTCTAAGGCCAATCACATGCGCACACACCATCGATAGAGCCTCACACTGTGTAGGATTTATTTTTCCTGGCATGATTGATGAGCCAGGTTCATTGGCTGGAAGAATTATCTCAGAAATTCCACTTCTTGGCCCAGATGCTAATACCCTAATATCATTTGCCATTTTAAATAAAGCACTAGTCAAAATTTCGATACCAGACATAACTTCAATAAATACATCATGGGAAGCAAGTGACTCATACTTATTTGGGGCAGATTTAAACGGAAGTCTTGTTTCCTTTTTTAAGTATTTAATAAATATTTTAGAAAAATTTTTTGGCGCATTTACTCCCGATCCAACTGCAGTTCCTCCTTGAGCTAGTTCGTAGAGTTTATCTAAACTTTTTTTAATAGCATTTTCTGCATAAGATATTTGATCATAAAACGCTAAAAATTCATTTGAAATTTTTATTGGTGTTGCATCCTGAGTGTGAGTCCTTCCAATTTTAATTATTCCTTTGAACTCAGAAATTTTCTTTTTTAAAGTTTTTTTAAAAAAAGCTATTTCAGGAAGTAATATTTTATTTATTGATAATACAGTGGCTATGTGCATAGCAGTAGGAATACTGTCATTTGATGATTGAGACCTATTAATATGATCATTAGGGTGAAGTGGGTTATTTGTTGGGAGTTTTCTTCCTAACAACTGATTACTTTTATTAGCAATGACTTCATTAAGATTCATGTTGATTTGAGTTCCTGATCCTGTTTGCCATACAACAAGAGGAAAGTGATCATTTAATTTTCCAGATATAATTAAATCACAAACTTTACCAATAATTTTTGTGTGATTTGTCGGTAATAATTTTAATTCTCCATTTGCAAAAGCACATGATTTTTTTTGTAAGGCAAGGGCCTCTATAAAAATATTTTGAAAATGAAATTTCCCAATACCTATTTGAAAGTTTTCTATTGATCTTTGAGTTTGTGCTCCCCAAAGTTTCGTGCTTTCAACTTTAATTTCACCTAAGCTATCTTTTTCAATGCGAAATTTGACCATGAGTAATTAATAATATATATCAAATTCAATGAAAAATATTTTATTAATTCGCCATGGTCAAAGCGAGTGGAATAAATTAAATCTTTTTACTGGCTTTAAAAATATTGAATTATCTGAACAAGGCATTGAGGAGGCGAATAAAGCGGGGCAAAACTTCAAAAATTTAGATATTAAATTCAATATTGTATTTACAAGCGAATTAAAAAGAGCTCAAGAAACCGCTAAAATAATTCTTCAAAACCTTGGTCAGTGGGATTTTTTAAATAATGAAGGAAAAATAATCTCAAACATTAATTTAAATGAGAGAGACTATGGCGATCTCACGGGTTTAAACAAAAAAGAAACTGCTGAAAAATTTGGAGAAGAACAAGTTCATAAATGGAGAAGAGGTTATTCTGATCAACCCCCTAACGGTGAAAGTCTTGAGGATGTGGTAAGAAGAGTAACAAAATATTTTGAGGAAGTAATTAAACCTGCTATTCAAAGCGATGAAAATGGTAATATTTTAATTGCAGCACATGGGAACTCTCTAAGAGCGCTTCTAATTGTAATGAATATTTATGAACCAAATAACATTAATTCTGTTGAACTCTCAACTGGTGTTCCAATACATGTTATCTTAAAAGATAATAAGTTTAGTATTAAAGATTAATTAATTGATAGATATAGCTTTAGTTATAGCAATCGTGTCATATTACACCGTCATGTTTATAACACCTGGACCCAATAATGCTATGTTGACGATCTCAGGCTTAAAATTTGGTTTTAAAAGGTCTCTACCACATATTACTGGTATTTCTTTAGGTCATGCACTTCAAGTTTCATTAATTTGCACAGGTTTAGGTTTAATTTTGATTAATAAACCAGAATTTCAAATGATACTAAAATGGCTTTGTTTTTTTTATCTCATTTATTTAGCTTATCAAATGATTGGGTCTCTAAAGGATTATAAGAAAGATACAGGTAGACCTCTAAATATATATGAAGCTGCTCTTTTTCAATGGGTAAACCCTAAGGCATGGACTATTGCCATTACAGTTGCATCTGGTTTTATGCCTTTAGAAGAAAAGCTTTGGATAGCTGTTATTTTTACAGGCTTGATGTCATCATTGGTAAGCTTTCCATGTATAAGTTTATGGGCACTTTTTGGAAGTTTAATTAAAAATTTAGTATCTAATCCTAAATTAAAAAGAAGCTTTGAGTATTTCTTTGCATTGTTATTAGTATCTACGGGTATTTATTTAATATTAAACTAATTTTTCAAGTAAACTTAAATAACGAAAATTAATATATCCTTTTTTGGATAAATAAAATTTTTCAATACTGTCTCTTTTTAATGAATTACAAAATACTGGTAATTTTAATTTTAATTTTTTGCTTATATAAATAGTTGATTTTAGCAAATGCTCTTTATTAGCAGATTTTAAAATTTTGATTGAGTGTTTGCCACTCAATAAATCATAAAATAACAGAGAGCAATTATTTTTTAAAATTTTATTCAACATAGCTTTATTTTGCTCAACATACTCTACAACATCGAATAAGACTAAGTAATTTTGATTTGACTTTATTTGACTTTGTTTCAAACCTTGCATTGATAAGAATAAATCTATTTTTTGATTTGTATAGTGCTTACACCCAACTGAAATATATTCTTTCTCGTCAATTATTTTGTCAGTAAATTTTTCAATATAAAAATTGAATTTGGTTGATATGTTTTTTAGCTCAATAATATCATCTGGTGTCAGGGGCATTCTTTTTTCTTTTTTAACTATATCTGAAAGCATACAAATATTCATAATTAGAAAAAAATATATACTATAATCTTATGAAGTTAATTCCAGAATGGGAAGTACATGACAAATGTCTAATGGCTTGGCCATGTAATAAAAATCTTTACAAAGAAATAATTAAAGATGCCAGATTAGAAATGGCGCATTTAGCTAATTGTATTTCGGATGAAGAAACAGTTTATATGTATTGTAATAAAGAGGATTACAATGAATGTAAAAATTATATTAATAATCAAAAAATAAATATTATCCAACTAGAACTAGATGACTCTTGGATGAGAGATATTGCCCCAATCTTTATCAAAGAGGACAATGAACTTAAATGTATTAACTTTAATTTTAATGGTTATGGAAAATACCCAAATTATTTTAATGATAATAAAGTAGGTGAATATATCTCAAATCAATTTTCTATTACTTCATATTTAAATGATCTTACTTTAGAAGGGGGTGCTATTACTTACGATGAATATGGAAACTTGTTTTCCACTGAAAGTGCGCTACTTAACCCAAATAGAAATAATCCTAAAAAAGCAAAAATAGAGCAAACACTTACTAGTTTATTTGATTTAAATTCAATAATTTGGATCCCTGAGGGTTTAAAAGATGACGATACTGATGGGCACATAGACAATATTTTATGTCCTATTGGAAATAGAAAATATTTAATAGCAAAAAGTTATGATTTAGATGATTTGAACTCAAATAATTTAACTAAGATTAAATCAATTATTCTAAGTAACCTTTCTAGCATTGACAGTAACATAGAATTAATTGATATACCCCTTCCTTCAAAAATAGTTGTTAATGATAAAAAGCTTATTGCCTCATATATTAATTTTTATTTTTCAAAGCATAAAATCTTTGTCCCAAAATTTAATGTTAAAGAAGATGAAATGGTTTATGATATTTTTAAAGATATTTTTAAAGATAAAAAAATTGAGATGATTGAAACTTCACATATAAATTATGGTGGAGGTAATATCCATTGTGTTACTATGAATGTGCCAAAAAATGTCAGTTAAAGTAGCTGCTTCGCAGTTTAAATCAATAAAAGAAAAAAAAGATTTAAACATAAATAAGGCTATAGATATTGCTCAACAAGCATCTAAGGAAAATGTAAATATTTTCCTCCTACAGGAGTTATTTCAAACTGAATACTTTTGCTCAACTCAGGATAAAAAGTTTTTTAATTACGCCATTGAATTTCCTAATGACAAACTATTTGAAATTTTTTCTAATTTTTGTAAGAAAAATAATATGGTCATGCCGATCAGTTTTTTTGAAAAAAAAGAAAATAATTTTTTTAATTCTCTAGTTGTGATTAATGCTGATGGTAAATTAAGTGATTTATATAGAAAGTCGCATATTCCCGAGGGTCCTGGTTATAACGAAAAGTTTTACTTTAAGCCCGGAGATACTGGCTTCAAAGTATTTAACACAAAATTTGGAAATCTTGGTTGTGGTATATGCTGGGATCAATGGTTTCCTGAATGTGCAAGATCTATGACACTTTCTGGTGCAGATATTTTATTATATCCCACAGCAATTGGTTCTGAGCCTCAAGACCCTTTATTAGACTCAAAAGATCACTGGCAAAACGTAATGAGAGGTCATGCAGCTGCAAATCAAATTCCTGTCATTGCCTCTAATAGAATTGGCACAGAAAATGAAGGTTTAATATCTGTTACATTTTATGGAAGCTCCTTTATCGCTAATCATTTGGGTAATATTGAAATTGAAATGGGCAAAAAAGATGAGGGCTTTGTATCTAAGAATTTCGACTTTTCAGAAATAACAAAATACCGCCAATCTTGGGGAAATTTTAGAGATCGTAGACCAGATCTATATAAAAAAATTTGTGATTTTTAAAAAAAATTATCATATTATTCAAACTCTACTTATTTAAGAGGAGAGGTAATATGAACAAATTTTTAACAGCTCTTTTAGTGCTAATACTCCCTATGAGTTTGAGCGCTAAAGAAGAGTTATTTATATACAATTGGTCCGATTATATAGCTGAAGATACAATTGCAAATTTTGAGGAAGAAACTGGTATTGATGTAACATACGATGTATTTGACTCAAACGAAGTTCTAGAGGCTAAGCTTTTAGCTGGAGGAAGTGGTTATGACTTAGTTGTTCCATCAGGCTCCTTTATGGAAAACCAAATTAAAGCAGGAGTTTTTCAAAAACTTGATAAAAGTATGATTCCAAACCTCAAAAATTTAGATCCAAGTGTTTTAGATAAAACTGATGCTCATGATCCAGGTGGGGAATACTCTGTTAATTACATGTATGGTACAACTGGAATTGGTTACAACGTTGCTGCCGTCGAGGAAAGAGGTGGAGATGTTGAGTCATGGGACATAATATTTGATGTAGATCAAATTTCTAAATATGAAGATTGTGGTGTGGCTTTCTTAGATGCACCAAGTGAAATTGTTGAGATTGCATTAAATTATCTTGGCCATGATCCAAATACAGAAAACACTAAAGCTAATCAAGAGGCACTAGAATTATTGAATAATATTAGACCTTATATAAAGTATTTTGACTCTTCTCAGTACATTGATGATTTAGCAAATGGTGAGATTTGCTTAGCAATAGGTTGGTCAGGTGATGTATTTATAGCAGCATACGAGGAAATCGAAGAGGTCTGGTATTCAATTCCAAATGAAGGAACAGTAATTTGGTTTGATATGATGGGAATTCCAGCAGACGCAAAAAACGTAGAAAATGCTCATAAATTTATAGATTATATTTTGAGACCAGAAGTTGTTGCAGAAATTACTAACTATGTGTGGTACTCAAACCCTAATCTAGTAGCTAACACAACTGAAGGTTTGATAGATCCTGATATTCTTTCAGACCCAGCAATTTATCCAACAGAAGAGACATTAACTAAACTTTTTGCAGATACAGCTGACTCACCTCAAAAGTCTAGGATATCTTCGAGAGTATTTAATAGTTTTAAAGCTTCTCAATAATTTAATTAAAGCGCAACTTTTACTTAAGTTGCGCTTTTCACAATCTTTTTTATGTCTGAACCTTTTTTACAAATCATAGATGTATCAAAAAGGTTTGATAATGTTGTTGCTTTAGACAAAGTTAATCTAAAAATAGCAAAATCTGAAATATTCAGTCTCCTAGGATCTTCAGGATGCGGTAAGTCAACACTTTTGAGAATTATAGCAGGTTTCGAGAAGCCTGATGAAGGAAGAATTCTACTCGAGGGAAAGGATATCACGAAACTTCCACCATATGTAAGACCTTTAAATATTATGTTCCAAAATTATGCACTATTTCCGCATTTAAATGTCACTAATAATATCCAGTTTGGACTAAAAGAAGAAAAAATTTCTAAAGAAGAAATCAATCATCGTGTTAATGAAATTTTAAATTTACTAGAGCTGAATGGTTTAGAGAAAAGAAAAATCAATGAGATATCTGGTGGTCAACAACAACGTGTAGCATTAGCAAGATGTCTAGTCAAAAAACCAAAATTACTTTTATTGGATGAACCACTTGCAGCATTAGATAAACAGCTAAGAGTGCAAACACAATTCGAGTTAGTTAATCTACAATATAAGTTAGGCATCACTTTTATTATTGTTACCCATGATCAAGAGGAAGCAATGTCATTATCTGACAGAATGGCAATTATGAAAAATGGAGAAATCCTCCAAGTCGGTAATCCTGTTGAGATATATGAAAAACCGAAGGACAAATATATAGCGAATTTTATTGGCACAGCCAATATCTTTAATGTTCTTAATAAAAATAATCAAATCATCATTAAAGAATTAAATTATGAAGTTAAAAATATTAACAACAAAGAAAACTATGTTAAATGTTTAATTAGGCCTGAAAAAATTTCTGTTAAAAAACTAGAAAATCAATCTGATAATTTAAATATTGGTGTAGTTAAAGAAGTAGCTTATTTAGGGAGCTATACAAAGTATTTAATTGAGGTTAATGGATTTGAATTTTATTCTTTTATGCAAAATAGTTTAGTTTCAGATAACCTTCAAATAAGATGGGATGACAAAGTTCAGATAAGTTTTAACGAAACATCAATATATTTCTTTAATGATTAAAAATTTAAAAAAACAAAACGTGTGGTTTGTATTCACTCCATATTTATGGCTAGTTTTGTTCTTTTTTGTTCCATTAGCTTTAATTTTTAAAATATCAATATCTGTGTCTGAATGGGGTATGCCACCTTATCGTGATCTTTTCTCTTTTTCTGAAAATGGATTGAAGATTAATTCAACTCTTGGAAATTATTTATTCATTTTTTCAGACCCTTTCTATATAAGATCATATCTCAATTCACTATCATTAGCTTTTACATCCACGGTATTATGTTTATTAATCGGTTATCCCATAGCTTTTTACGTTGCAAAATCTAAACCAAGTATAAGAAACATACTTTTGATTATGCTTATCATACCTTTTTGGAGCTCTTTTCTTTTAAGGGTATATGCATGGAAAGTCTTACTGCAAGGCTCTGGTATTATAAATTCAATTCTTATACATATTGGACTAATTTCTGAACCAATATCTATGTTACACAATCATTATGCTGTGATTTTAGGCGTTGTTTATACTTACCTTCCATTTATGATTTTACCGCTTTATGGATATTTGGTTAAATTTGATTTAAATTTGATTGATGCATCTAATGATTTAGGTGCAAAGCCTTTAAACACGTTTGTAAAAGTTATCTTACCTCTCTCTTTACCAGGAATTGTTGCGGGGAGTATGTTGGTTTTTATACCAGTTGTTGGAGAATATATAATTCCAGAAATGTTAGGTGGCAGTGATAAACTTTATTTTGGGAAAATAATTTGGGATGAATTTTTTGTAAATAGAGATTGGCCTATTGCTAGCGCACTTGCTATGTCTGGTATTGTAATTCTTGTATTTCCAATAATTATTTTTCAATTAATGTACGCAAAATATAATTTTAAAAATGAATAAATTATTTTTTAAAATTTTTACCTTAACAATTGGATTTTCATTTTTATATTTTCCTATTTTAACTCTTATAGCTTATTCTTTTAATGATAATAAAAGAGTTATGGTTTGGAAGGGTTTCTCTTTTAGATGGTATAAGGAATTATTTCAAAATGAACAAATTTTAGAGGCTTTTTATACTAGTTTAAAAATTGCCTCTCTTTCAGCAACATTTGCAACAATCATGGGTGTAATGATTGGTTTTTCATTAACAAGAATATCAAAAATTCCAGCCAGGCCTTTCTTTATTTTCTTGAGTTCTTCTCCTTTGGTTATGCCTGAGATAATTTTAGGGCTTTCTTTGTTGTTATTCTTTATATCATCTAACCATATTATTGGCTTTCCTTCCTCAAAAGGACAACTAACAGTCTTAATATCGCATATAACTTTCTCTGTAGCTTTTGTTGCAGTTATTATCCAGTCAAGGTTGAGTAGTTACGATAAAAATATAGAAGAGGCTGCTCAGGATCTTGGGACAATTCCAAATATGATTTTTTGGAAAGTAACTGCTCCTGTAATATTACCTGCAATATTATCAGGTTGGTTACTTGCATTTACACTCTCTTTGGACGATCTTGTCGTTGCTAGTTTTACTACCGGTCCAGGAGCTAACACTTTGCCAATAGTGGTTTTTTCTAAAGTTAGATTGGGATTGAGTCCAGAAGTTAATGCTCTTTCCGCAATAATAATGCTAATTGTTATATTAGCAGCAATTAGTATTTACTTAATTAATAGATCAAACATTAAGAAGTAAATATTCTCTTTCCCATGCTGTAATAATTTTATTATAGGCATTTACCTCTAAGTCTTTGATTGAACAAAATAATTCTATAAACGTTTCACCAAATATCTCTTTTGCCTCCTTAGATCTAGAAAAAGTATCTATTGATTGATAGATGCTTTCTGTCAGAGAAACATTTACGTTATAAGCAGCTTTTTTGGTCTCCGGGGTTGCTTTTAATTTTTTCTTCAAACCTAGATATCCCGCAGATAAAGTTGCAGCTATAGCTAAGTATGGATTTACGTCTGATCCACAAAGTCTATTTTCAATTCTCGCTTGGTTAGCAGAGTTAAAATTTGGGACTCTAAAACCACAGGTACGGTTTTCAAAACCCCAGTTTAGGTTAAAAGGTGTACCTTCCTCCCAAAAACCTCTAAGCCTTTTAAAGGAATTAACATTTGGTGCAAAAAGAGGTAAAAAAGCTTTTGAATATTTTTGTAATCCACCCAAATAGTTATCAAAATGTTTTGTAGTTTTAAGATTTTTATCCACAAATATTGGTTTACCTTTTTTTAAAATTGATTGATGTATATGCATCGAGTTTCCTGGAGTATCTTCCATCGGTTTTGCCATAAAAGTTGCATACAAATTATGCTTCAATGCAGTATGTCTCAGAGTTCTTTTAAATAAAAAAACCTGATCAGCCAAGTCAAGAGGGTTACCATGCTTGAAGTTAATTTCCATTTGTGCTGGTCCATCCTCATGATTAATGTTCTCAACCTCTAATTCTTGAGTTTCACAGTAGTCATATAGATCCTCAAAAATATGATCAAATTCATTAACAGCGTCAATACCGTAAGACTGATTTCCTTTTTCAATTCTTCCAGATTGCCCACTCGGTGTCTCTAAAGGATTGTCTGGATCATTGTTTTTCTTAACTAAATAGAATTCAATTTCTGGAGCAACTACTGGTTCAAGGCCTATTTTTTCATAAAGACCAATTACCTTTTTTAAAATACCTCTAGAGTGGACCTCTATAACATTATCATTGTTATCAACAGCATCACAAATAACCTGTGCGGTTGGTTCTTCATACCATGGAACAGTTCTCAGAGTATTAAAATCAGGCTTTAATATAAAATCGCCATCTGTAGGATTTAAAATCTGATCATCTATTGAATAAGTCACATCTCTAGATACTGCTAATTTGAATAGGGCTAAAGGTAATCTTAATCCACCTGACTCAATAGAGCTTAAAAATTTTTTTGTTGGTAATATTTTTCCCCTTGGTATACCTGAATTATCAGGAATCATACATTCTACCTCTGTTATTTTATTTTTCTTTAACCAATCGACATAATCATTCATAGCTATAACTAACCTTTAAAATTTGATATTTATGTATCTGATGGATTACTCAGATAATTATTACGTAAGAACAAAAGCATTCAGCTTTAATACTAACAAATTAAATGAGAGCTTACAATGTGATGTTTGTATAATTGGTGCAGGTTTATCAGGAATTTCATCAGCATTATATTTATCTAAATTAAATCCAGATTTAAACATAGTCATATTGGAGAAAAATAAAGTTGGTTGGGGCGCATCTGGAAGAAATGGTGGGCAATTATTACATGGTTTTTCCTCAGAGAATTACTCTAGCCAAAAACACACTCAAGAGGAAATTAAGATATTATGGCAATTCACATTAGACGCTGTTAGAGAAGTAAAAAAAAATATCAAAGACTTAAATATACAATGTGACTTAATCGAGGGTTATGTTTTAGCCGCAGTAAGTAAATCCCATGATGAGGAGTTAAAAAAATACGTAGACAGGCTTCAAACAAAATTTGATTATGAATCAGTGACGTATCTACCAAAAAATAGAATGGACCAGTATTTTGATAGCCCTTATTACAAATCTGCAATGTATGACTCAGAGTGTGGTCAAATTCATCCACTTAATTACTGTCTAGGATTAGCAAGAGAATTATTAAAAAATCAAAATTGTAAAATATTTGAAGATACAGGAGTGATATCATATGAATCTCAAAAAAAAGTAACAATAAAAACTGAAAAAAATTTAACTGTTAAATCTGATAAATTAATTATCTGCTGTAATGCATATATTGATAATTTGAATAAAAGTTTAAGAAAAAAAATAATGCCTGTTAAAACTTATGTGTCAGCATTTACTGAAATTCCAAATACAGAATTGAGTAAATATTTTCGAAAACCTATCACAGTGGGAGATATGTTATTTGTACTAAATTATTTTAGACTGGATTCTAATAATAATTTAATTTTTGGTGGAGGTGTAAGTTACTCTAATATAGATCCGATAAATTTGGAATTATCTTTAAAAAAAAGTATAAAAAAGATACTTCCTGGTTTAGAAAAGTTCAAAGCTTGGTGTACTTGGAGTGGGCACGTTGCCATAACTGTAAACAGATTCCCTCATATCGGTAGTATTGATAATAATATTTTTTTTGCACAAGGATATTCAGGACATGGTTTAGCAATAACAACTATGGTAGGAAAAATGCTTGCTGAAACAATAACAAATCAGAACAATAATTTGAGCTTATTTGAAAAGTTTAGACATAAAAACTTTCCTGGTTTTGGCGTAATTGATAAGCCATTATTAGTTTTAGCAATGAGTTATTTTAAATTAAAAGATCAATTAAGCATGAAATAATTTATTTTTGCCTAATCTAGAGTTAGGGTCTAAGTGTTTTTTTAATTTTTTAATAAAAAGGTAATTTTCACTTGGTTTATATTTTTTTAATAGATAATTTTTTTTTAAACCAAGACCGTGTTCTGCTGCCACACTACCTTCACTTTGAATAGTCAAATCATAAATAAATTTTGAGAGGTTAGCACAATTCTTTTTTGAATTAGGATGTACTTTAAAATTGCAATGCAAATTACCATCTCCCAAATGCCCAAAAAAATAAGGAGTAAAGATTTTATTATCCTTTACAAATGTATTTACCTTCTTAATAAAGACAGACCACTTATCAATGGGTAAAGAAATATCAAATTTTTCAGTAAAATTATATTTTATCTGATTATATACTAACTCTTCTCTTTTGCTCCATATCCATGATTTCGATTTATCATGTTCTATTTTATCAATTTTAAATTCATTTAAATTAAAGTATTTTTTTAAGTCTTTTTTGTAATTACCAATAATATTAGATTGTATCTCTATGATTAAATTGAAGTGATGTGTACTTTCATTAAATAAATAAGAGCTAGGTATTGGAAATATTATTTCAAAACTTGTTAAATTATCGAAGTACTTGTTCCTTAAAAATTTTAGTAATCGAATTGACTTATTTAAACTATTTGTTTGTATTAAATATGTAGAATTGTATTTTTTTTTTGGGATTAACTTTAAGCTCGCTCTTGTAATTATTCCAAAAATACCCTCAGAACCACAAAATAACTTCCACAATTTTGGGCCAAAATTATCTTTTTTGAGTTTATTTAAAAAATTTAAAATAGTTCCATCACTAAGCACCACTTCAAGGCCATTTATATGGTCCTCTATGTTACCATATCTCAAGGTTTGCAAACCCCCAACATTAGTAGATATATTACCGCCAATTGTACATTTATCACTTGGCGCAATATTAACTGGAAATAAAAGTTTTTTATTATTTGCTGCTTTTTGAATAGTTTTTAACAATGTTCCGCTTTGAGCTGTTATTATAAAATTATCAGTATCAACTTCTTCAATACGATTCATTTTTTTAAAATCTATTAGGATAGTTTTTTCAAATTGAGGTTTTGTGCCATCCACTCTATTAGTCTCTCCACCAATAGGTAAAATATGAAATTTATATTTGTTAGAAAATTTAACCAGTTTAGATACCTCCAAAGAATTTTTAGGGAAAGCAGTTATTTGGGCACTTTTTCTTATAGTTTTTATTGGAAACTTCATTTAGATGCTCTTAGTAATCTATCATTTATAGCGATTCCTATTTTCTTATAAGGAATAGGTGCGATACTTATATTTTTATATTGGTTGTCGTTATCAGCTAAAAAAATAAAATGATAAAGATTTTTGGCAGCTTCAATTAAATTTCTACTCTTACTTAAATTTTTGAATTGACCTTTCTTATTTGCTCCAAAGTTTATATATGCAGATTTTTTTTTAGCATTTTTGACATTTAAAAATATTTTCTTCTTAGGAGAATAATGTTTTTTTGAAGTTCCAGGAAAACTTAAATTTTTGTTATATTTACTAATAACCATATAGGGTAATATTTTTTTCACATTTTCTAATGATATCATCCCTGGTCTTATTATATTCAATTTGTTATCAGATATTTTAATTAAAGTTGACTCGATACCAACTTTACATTTTCCATCATCTACAATTAATAAATTTGTCTCAATAAATTGCTGAAAAACCATTTCACTGTTGATTGGGCTTAGTTGTTTAAATTTGTTTGCTGAAGGCATTACAAGAGGCTTACCTACTTTATTAATTAAATTTAATGTAAATTTATTATTTGGAACTCTTACAGCACACTCATTATTTAATGTAAGAGATTTGGGTATTTCGAGAGACTTCCTTTGTAAAACAAGAGTAAGAGGCCCAGGCCAAAATTCTTTAGCTAAAATTAAATTTTCATCATCTAAATTAAAAAATTTATCTACCATTTTTAAACTTGAACAATGAAATATTAGTTTTTTTTTCAACGGTCTTTTTTTTAATAAGAAAATTTTTTTTGCTGCTTTAATATTGGTCCCTAAACCAGCTAGACCATAAACAGTTTCTGTTGGCAAGACTACTAATTCATCTTTTAATAGTTTAGACTTTAAGAAATGTGTAAGTTGCTTTGATAAATTTGATTTAACGATATTGGGCATAATTTACATAATTAGATATATTTTTAGTATTCAGTTAAGATTAATTAATATTATTTTACAACTTTATGAATATATGCGCCATTATTCTTTCTGCTGGAAAGAGCAAAAGATTTAAATCATCTAAACCAAAATTTCTTCATGAAATATCTGGTAAAGAGTTAATACAGTATAATTTAGATGCACTAAATAAAATTAAACAAGTAAAAAAAACTTTTATAATTTCAAGTAAAGCTAATAAAAAATATTTCATTCATGAAAAAGTATTTATTCAAAATCCAATAGACGGTACTGGTGGAGCTTTTAAACAATTTTATAAATACAATAATAAATTTGATTATTTTTTATTGACCTTAGCAGATACACCTATTTTCGATTATAAAATACTCTCTGATTTTGTTTCAAAAGGTGTAAAGAATGATGATGACTTATCAGTTCTTACACAAAATGTAAGAAATCCAAAAGGATATGGAAGAATAATTAAAAAAAATAATTTATTAATAAGTATTATTGAAGAAAATGAATGTTCAAACGAAGAGAAATTAATCAATGAGATAAATACTGGCATATTTTTAATTTCAAAAAATGCTGCATTAAATTTAAAGTTAATAAAAAAAAATAAAAATAAGAATGAATTTTACATTACTGATTTAGTAAATGTCTGTTTAAATAAAAAACTTAAAATGACTACTTTTTTAAATAAAGCCACAGTGATATCAGGTGCTAACACCTTAAATGAACTTAATAAATTAGAAACATTATCTCAAGATTTTATAAAGAAAAAATTAATAGACAGTGGTGTTAGAATTATTCATCCTGATACGGTTTATATAGAGAGCAATGTTAGTATTGCTCCGGGAGTAGTAATTGAGCCACATGTTGTTATAAAAAAAAATGTAAGTATCAAAAGTAATTCTATTATTAAGTCCTTTTCTTATATTGAAAATTCCACAATAGGTAATAACTGCTCCATCGGCCCTTATGCAAGAATAAGACCTGAGGTTATTATGGCAGATGAGGTAAAAATTGGTAATTTTGTTGAGATTAAAAAATCAAAATTATCAAAGGGAGTAAAAGTAAATCATTTAAGTTATATCGGAGACTCATCTATAGGAACAAATAGTAATATTGGGGCCGGAACTATTACTTGTAATTATGATGGAAAAAATAAGCTGAAATGCAAAATAGGTAATAATACCTTTATTGGATCAAATTCTTCTATTATTGCACCTGTTAATATAGGTAATAAAGCATATATAGCTGCAGGATCTGTAATTACTAAATCAATACCAAATAATCATTTTTCAATAGCCAGATCAAAACAGAAAAATAAAATTAATAATAAAAAATAATGTGCGGTATAGTTGGTATCTTAAATTCATCTTCTTTAAAGAATAACTCTATAGATATTTTAAAAAAGTTGGAATATAGAGGGTATGACTCTGCTGGCATTTCCTTGTTTTCAAAAGAACGAATAAAAACCATTAAAAGTGTCGGCAAAATATCAGAACTAAAAAATAAGGCTCAAAATGTATCAGATAAAAATTTTTATGGTGTGATAGGTCATACAAGATGGGCAACACATGGAGTTGTTAGTAAAAATAATGCTCATCCATTTGCAAATGATGATCTTACTTTAGTTTGTAATGGTATAATTGAAAACTATAGAAAAATTCAAAATCGATTTGTAGAAATTCCTAAAAATATTCAATCAGATACTGAAATCAGTTTTTACTTTCTCACCTATTTAGTCAATAAATATAAAAATTCAGATGAAGCTATTAGAGTATTTAAAAGTGTAATTAAAGGAAACTACGCCTTTGTTATATTTATAAAAAAAAATAATTGTTTTTACTTATTAAAAAATGGTAGTCCAATCGCCTTATCACATAATAAAAACTCCTCTTACATATGCTCAGATTCATCTATTTTATCTGATTATAGTGATAAGATTTATCATCTTAAAGATGGTGATATTATTAAAATTCAGCAGTCTAAAATTTCTAGTTTAAATAAAGCTAAAATACTTTTTGAAAAAAATGAAATTAAACAAAACCCATATGATAAAGGAAAATATCAACATTATATGTTGAAAGAGATTCATGAGCAGCCTGAAGTTATAAAAGCTACTCAAAAAAATTATGTACAAGAATTTTTTAATGATTTTGAAAGCAAATTTAAAAATTTAATTTTAAACAAAAAAATAATATTTGTTGGATGTGGTACTGCATACCATGCCTGCTTAGTTGGGGAGTACTATTTTAATAAATATACAAATATAGATACTTCATCAGAATTAGCTTCCGAGCTTAGATATAAAAAAATAAATAAAGACGAAAAAATATTATTTATTTTTATTTCACAATCTGGTGAAACCATGGATACATTGATGGCTTTAAAATATATCAAAAAAAACAAACATTCCTCTATAGTTATAACTAATTCTTTACAGAGTAGTATGGTAAGGGAGGCTGATGTAACTATACCTACTTATGCTGATAAAGAAGTTGGTGTAGCCTCAACTAAAGCTTTTACTTGTCAAATATTGAGCTTAGCCAATCTTTCTATTGAAATTGGTAAAATGACAAATTCCATATCGAAAAAAGATTATAATAAGAATTTAGCAATTCTAAAGTTATTACCAATAAAGTTGAAAAAATTAATAAACGATTTTACACCAGAGGCGAAAAAAATTGCAAAAAAATTAAGCCAATCTGATACTTGTTATTTTATTGGAAGGAATATTGTATACCCAATAGCATTAGAGGGATCCTTGAAATTAAAAGAGATATCTTACATGCATAGCGAAGGCTTTCCTGGAGGAGAAATGAAACATGGCCCAATTGCATTGATCGATAAAAAATCATTAACAATTTGCTTATCGCCAAACAACGAACTATATGAGAAATCTATTTCAAATGCTGAGGAAATTGCTGCTAGAAATGGTAAGGTTATAATTTTATCGAGTGTTAAAATTCACAGAAAATCATTAAACACACATAATGTAAGCTTACCCAAAGAAAACTTTATTGACACACCTTTCATTTATACTATTCCTCTTCAACTCATTTCATATTATTTTGCTCTTAATGAAGGTACTGATATTGATCAACCAAGGAATCTCGCTAAATCAGTTACCGTTGAATAAATTGAATACTATTTAATATGAATATCGAAGTTGATAATGAGATTTTAGCTAGTGTGATTGACGCTCGGTTTGGTATCAAACCACAGCTTTCTTCAAATATCGAAAAAGCTAATTTTAAACAATCTATTTTTTTTCCTGAGGATAAATTGAAATCAAATACATTTAATTCAGTGCCTTTAGACACATATGGAATAATCAATAAATCTAAGTTATTCACAAGAGAACCAATTACAGGAGAACAAATATCTTATTTAATTAATGATAATGGCTACACTGTTAAAGATAATAATCCAGATATTAAAATCGAAACAACAGATTATAAAATTTTTTATAGATTTGAAATTAATGAGATTCAACACAAATACTGCTCATCAATTTTTACTAATTTAAAATTTAAAAAAATTAATATTGTTTTTCCAAATAGTAGCACAATACACTTTTTTTCTGAGAATATATCCCTTTTAAAAAAATATATTAAGAAAATTGCTAATAAAAAAATTCAAGAGAGTGATCTTATTAAAATCAAAGTCCCAACTAGTTTATCTATTAATTACTCTAAAAATAATAATACCAAAGAGATTATAATCAAAAATAAATCTTATTTGGGAATATGTTATGAAATAGTTAATCTTTTAAGCTTAAATACTTTAGACAATAAGAATACGTATAATTCCAGCAATAATAGCAATTACTATATTAATATTCTTTTTTTTAATTTTTATAATTTTTTCCCTAAGTTTATATCTTTATTCATATTTAAATTTTTACTCAGGTTTAATAAATCTTACATATTTTCTAATCAAGTATTAGAAATTAATAATAATTTTAATAAACAAAATAATTTCTTCTCTAATATTATTGATGACAATCAATATCCTAGTTACTTATCAAAAGGAACTTTTTTCCCTAATTTAAAATTAAGTAATAAAAAGTACATTCATGAGATGCTCAAGAATGACGATACATACATACTTTCAAACAAATATAAAATAAAAAACATAAAAAATTTTATTTTTCTATCTGATGGTTCTGATAAAAATTCTTATCAAATCGGTAAAAGCTCATATAATTATTTAAATTTAGATAAATGCTATTACATTACAGACAGTCATGGCTTAATCACCACTGTAGATATCGTTGATAATATCGGAATTATCAATCATGAAGATATTGACTCAAAGTATTCAGATAATAAACAATCCAGCATAGATAATTTTTATGCAACAGGTTATGAGCCATCATTACCTAAATTAAAGCTACCCAAAATTTGGCCTTTTAAATCTAAAACCCAATAATTACTTTTATTTAATACATTTAACAATATAATCCTTGCCTCATGAAATGGACTAAAGATAGTTGGAAAAACTTTGAAGCTAAGCAAATGCCTGCTTACGCTGATCAAGGTAATTTAGACTCTGTAATAGAGGAATTATCCTCTATGCCTCCTTTAATATTTGCTGGTGAGACTAGGTCTCTAAAATCACAAATTCATCAAGTTCAAAAAGGAGAGTCCTTTTATTTACAAGGCGGTGACTGTGCTGAGAGCTTTCAGGAATTAAACCCCAATACAATTCGAGATAATTTTAAATTACTATTGCAAATGTCTGTTGTTTTGACTTTTGCCACTAATAAACCGGTCGTTAAACTAGGGAGAATGGGTGGACAATTTGCTAAACCAAGAAGCTCAGACTTTGAAGAAAAAAACGGTCAAAAGCTACCTAGTTATAGAGGAGATATTATCAATTCATTTGAGTTTAACGAGTCCTCTAGAGAACCAGACCCTAAAAGAATGATCAGAGCTTATAACCATTCAGCTTCAACTTTAAATTTATTAAGAGCTTTTGCTCAAGGAGGTTTTGCTAGTTTAACACAATTAAATAAATGGAATTTAGATTTTGCAGATAACTTTGATACAACAAAAAAATTTAAAGAATTATCTGAAAAAATTGCAGAAAGTATAAAATTTATGAATGCCTGTGGTGTAAATGAAAAAAATACAAGAGAACTAAGAGAGACAGATTTTTACACAAGCCATGAAGCACTTCTTTTACCTTATGAACAAGCTTTTACAAGAATAGATAGCACTACAGGTGAGTGGTACAATGTAAATTCTCATTTTTTGTGGGTAGGTGATAGAACTAGAGATCCTAATGGTGCTCACATACACTATTTAAGTGGTATAAAAAACCCTTTAGGTCTTAAAGTAGGTCCATCTACAACCATTGATGATTTAAAAAAAAATATTGAGATACTGAATCCCGAAAATGAAGGTGGGAGACTTACACTTATTGTTAGAATGGGAGCGGATAAAATTAACTCAAAATACCCTGATTTATTGAAAGAAATTAATAAACTCGGTCTTAATCTTACATGGATATGTGATCCTATGCATGGAAATACATCTACAAGTAAATCTGGCTATAAAACTAGAGCTACTGAGAATATTTTTAAAGAAATTCAGTCTTTTTTTGAAATTCATAAATCAGAGGGTTCAGTCGCAGGAGGCGTTCACCTTGAATTAACAGGTTTAGATGTAACTGAATGTGTCGGTGGGCCTGATGATATTAAAGATGAAAATTTAGGTGATAGATACCATACGTTTTGTGACCCAAGACTAAATGTTAATCAATCATTAGAGCTATCTTTTCTACTGGCTGACTTATTGTCCAATGGCGAAATGAATTAGTTTTCTTATTCATAATGAATAAAAAAACAAATTCAAATTTAATTAATAATTTTACTGATAATTATTTTTTAAAAACAAAAAAAATTATCCAAAAGTATGGAGATATTAAAGTTACTTATGCTGTTTTTATTCGTAGACCAGGTGTTATAGCATTAAAACTAGCAATAAATTGGATTAAACAAATTTCAAAAGACAGAGGAATTAAAGTATCAACTTTTAGTCCATTCAAAGAGGGTGACCATTTCGGTGCTGGAGAACCAATTCTTTATATTAGGGGTTCTTTTAAACATATAGTCGATTTGGAAACTTTACTCTTACAAAAAATTGGTCCAGCTTGTATAGCAGCAGCTAATGCATATCAAATGTGTTTAGACCTGCCTAAAACATCCTTTATAGCTATGGATGCAAGACATTGTGCAGGTACAGAGATGTCTGAATTAATGTCATATGCGGCTTCAGTAGGATCAAAATCAGCAAAAAGAAAGAAAGCTAAAGGCTTTATTGGAACATCGATAGATGCAACATCACATTATTTTCAATCTAATAAAGCATTAGGAACGATGCCACATGCATTAATAGGATATGCAGGATCTACTATTGAGGCAGTAAAAATGTTTCATGAAACATTTCCAAAAGATGATTTAGTTGTATTGCCTGATTATTTTGGTAAGGAAATTACTGACTCTATTCAAGTTTGTAGCCACTTCGATAAGTTGTCTAAAGCTGGAAAAGTAATGATAAGACTTGATACTCCAAATGGAAGATTTATTGAAAATCTTGATACCTCAAAATCATACGAGGTCTTAGAAAAACACGCACCTGGTTCAATCAAAGAATACAGATCTGACAAAGAGTTAAAACATTTAGTTGGGCCTGGAGTCTCTGCTGCATCTTTGTGGTATTTGAGAGCACAACTTGATAATTTTGGTTTTAAAAAAGTAAAAATTATAGCATCTAGCGGATTTACAAATGAGAAATGCAAGGCAATGTCTTTAGCCAAAGCTCCAATAGATGTCATAGGAACTGGAAGTTATCTACCAGAAAAGTGGTCAGAAACATATGCAACTGCTGATATTATAAAATATGGTAATTCCTCTAGAGTAAAAGTTTCAAGAGAATACCTCTTAAAAAAAGTTAAATGATAATTACACGTTTTGCCCCAAGCCCAACTGGTCACCTGCACTTAGGAAATATGAGATCTTGCTTCTTAAATTGGGCATATTCGAAAAAAAATAATGGTAAATTTATTCTTAGATATGACGATACTGACCAAGAGAGAAGCAAAGATGAATATGTAAAGTCCATAGCATCTGATCTTGATTGGTTAAAAATAAAATATGATGAAACTTTTTATCAAAGCAAAAGAATTGAGAGATATAATGAACTTTTCGATCAATTAATTTCTTTAAAATTTGTTTACCCATGTTTTGAGTCAAGTGAGGATTTAGATATAAAAAAAAAGTTGCAGTTAAAAGCAGGAAAACCTCCAATCTACGATAGATCCTCATTAAATTTATCTAAAGAAGAAATTGAAAAAAAAATAATTAATGGTAATCAGCCTTATTGGAGATTTAAGCTTTCACAGACTAAAATTAAATGGAATGATTTAGTAAAAGGAGAGACCGAAGTAGATCTAGCTTCTCAATCAGATCCTGTTTTAAGGAGGGCTGATGGTAGCTACCTCTACCATTTTCCAAGTGTCGTCGATGATATAGATATGAAAATATCTCACATTATAAGAGGCGAAGACCACTTAACTAATTCAGCAATTCATTTAGAATTATTTAAATGTTTAAATTCTGATTTACCTTCATTAGGTCACAATCCATTAATGCTTAATGAGGATGGAACAAAACTAAGTAAGAGAAATTTGGACTCAATTTCACTTAAGCAATTCAGAAACAGTGGATATACAGTTAACAGTATTCTATCTTATTTGTATTCACTTGGTTTAAACTCAGATTATGATTTTGAAACCATTTTAAAGAATAATTTTAGAGATTTTAATTTAGAGGATATTTCTAAAAACTTACCAAAAATTGATATTCATAAAATTGACTTTTTTCAAAAAAATTCATTAAGGTCAATGAATTTAAAAGGTTTAAATAATGAATTCCCTGAGCTAGAAGAGTTAGCTTTAACTGAAACTGAGTGGGAACTTATTAAAGAAAATGTTGAAAAGTATGAAGATATAAGAAGTTTATGGAATATTATTAATAGAAGAGAAATTAAAATTCAACCCTCAGGTGACTTTATCAAACTTTTGATTAAAAATTTGAATGATATTTCAAATTTTAGTTTTGATGAATATGTCAATTACTTAATGAGTATTGATAAATCACTATCAAAAAAAGAAATATTTACTAATACACGTTATATACTTACAGGTAATCAAAATGGCCCATCTGTTAAAGACCTATATAATTATTTTGGCCACGAAGGTTTAAAAAAAATTTTAGATGAATATTAATCTTTTTAACACTTTAACCAAAAAAAAAGAAAAACTTATACCTATTAACTCATCTGCGGTTAAGATGTATGCTTGTGGACCTACCCTTTACAGTAATCCACATATAGGAAACTTCAGACCAATTATAGTTTTTGATATCTTATTTAGAGTCTTAAGACTAATTTTCGGAGAGGATAGTGTACGTTACGTCAGAAATATAACAGACATTGACGATAAAATTATAGATAAAGCCAATGAACTTAAAATATCAACAGATGAGTTGGTTAATTCTACTCAAAAAATATATCAACAAAATCTAAGTTCTTTATCAATATTATCTCCAACATATGAACCAAAAGCCACAGATTATATTTCAAAAATGATTGAGATGATTACATCTCTTATTGAAAAAAAATATGCCTATGTATCTGAAGGACATGTTTTATTTGAAGCAAAGAAATTTAAGGGTTATGGTTCTCTTTCTAAGTTCTCATTAAAAGACATAATATCTGGTGCAAGAGTAGAAGTTGCCGATTACAAAAAAAATCCTGAAGATTTTGTCCTTTGGAAACCGTCAAAAACAAATGAACCTCATTGGGATAGCCCATGGGGCAATGGTAGACCTGGATGGCACATAGAGTGTTCAGCTATGATTTCAGAATTACTTGGAGAAACCATTGATATCCATGCGGGTGGTATTGATCTTATTTTTCCACATCACGAGAATGAAATTGCTCAGTCAACATGTTGTCATGATAAAAAAATGTCGAACTTTTGGCTCCATAATGGATTTATAAATTTTAAGGGTGAAAAAATGTCAAAATCTTTAGGAAATACCTCAATTGTTAATGATTTATTATCTAAACACGATCCTGCTGTTCTCAAATATTCACTACTGACTACTCATTATCGTCAACCACTTGATTTTTCAAACGATCTTATAAGTTATAGTGAAAACATCATTAATAAGTGGAGAGAACATATTAAAGAGGTTAATAGCAAAGAATTAGACTCAGAATTTGTTAATGCACTTTTAGATGACCTAAATACTCCAAAAGCACTGATGAGATTACAGCAAATAATAGCTAACATTAAAAAAGACAAGAATAATGATGATTTATTAGCTCATTTTAATAATGGTTTAAGCTTATTAGGATTAAATCCTAGTTTTAATAAAACAGATTTAAACCTTGATAAAGAATTTATTGAAAATATGATATCTCGCCGACAAGAGGCTAAAAAAAATAAAGACTTTGAACTAGCAGATAAAATTAGAGATGAGTTATTTAAACAAGGGATTGTTTTAGAAGACTCCAAAAATGGCACAACATGGAAGAAAAACTAGAAAATAAAATTTATTTTTTTGACACTACATTAAGAGATGGTCAACAAACTACCGGTGTTGATTTTAGTGTAGATGATAAAATCAAATTCTCTAATGCTCTCGATGAATTAGGTTTAGATTATATCGAGGGTGGTTGGCCAGGGTCAAATCCAACTGATGATAGTTTTTTTAATTCTACAACAAATTTTAAAAATTCTAGTTTGGTTGCTTTTGGAATGACCAGAAGACCTAATACAAGTGTTTCAAACGATCCAGGTCTAAATACTTTAATTAATACAAATGTAAAACATATTTGCATTGTTGGGAAATCATCTTCATATCAGGTCGAAAAGGCTTTAGGCATTTCAAAATCTGATAACCTAAAAATGATTGGTGAAAGTATCGCTCATATCAATGAAAAAGGTTTAGAGGCAATGTATGATGCTGAGCATTTTTTTGATGGATATAAATCGGATCCTAAATTTGCATTAGATTGTTTAACTGAGGCTTTAAATAATGGAGCTAGATGGATAGTATTGTGTGATACTAATGGTGGAACTCTGCCAAATGAAGTAGAAACAATTGTTCAAGAAGTAACAAAATATATACCAGGTGAAAAACTGGGCATTCATGCGCATAATGATACAGAAAATGCAGTTGCCAACTCACTGGCTGCTGTGCGAGCAGGAGTGAGACAAATTCAAGGCACAATTAATGGATTAGGAGAAAGGTGTGGAAATGCTAATTTAGTATCTCTTATTCCCTCAATAATTTTGAAAACAAAATTTGAAACTAGTATTCCTAAAGAAAAATTATCAGCCTTAAAGAAAACCTCATTGCTTTTAGATGAAATTTTAAATCGTATGCCAAATACTCAACAAGCCTATGTTGGTGAAAATGCCTTTTCACATAAGGGAGGTTTGCATGTTTCAGCAATTAACAAAGACCCTAAAACATATGAGCATATAGACCCAGAAATAGTAGGTAATACTAGAAAAGTTGTAATT
Organism: uncultured Alphaproteobacteria bacterium; assembly: GCA_902555695.1. GTDB lineage: Bacteria > Pseudomonadota > Alphaproteobacteria > HIMB59 > HIMB59 > HIMB59. The sequence goes on from CACDTV010000003.1 coordinate 79,543, forward strand.
TCTGATCAATCTGGCCGATCTAATATCATATCTCTTTTAAATACTGTTGGTATTAACCCAGATGATCATTCAGATAAATTAGATTTTTTACTCCAAAAAGTAAAAGAGAGAGAATTCAAGGGTTACGCTTACGATCAGGCAATTGCGAGTTTTGAGATACTAGCTAGACAAACTCTTTTCGGTATCCCAGAGTACTTTGAATTAAAAAGATTTAAAGTTATTGATGATAGAAGATGGAATGCTAAAGGAGAATTAGTAACTGAGTCTGAAGCAACTGTAAGGATAGAAGTTGAAAAAAAAGAATACATGAATGTAGAAGTAGGAAATGGTCCAGTAAATGCTTTGGACAAAGCTTTAAGAAAATCATTAATGGGCTTTTACCCTGCTTTAGAGGATTTAGAATTAACTGATTTTAAGGTAAGAATTTTATCCTCAGAGAAAGGAACAGATGCAATAGTTCGTGTTCTAATCGAGACAAAGGATCAAAAAGGATCCATTTGGACAACAGTAGGTGTCTCAACTAATATAATTGATGCATCTTATAACGCCCTTAGAGAGAGTTTAATTTATAAATTAATTAAGTCCTCTTGAAAAAAACAATTCAATTTATATTAAACAAACCCCAGTTATCTGAAAATGTTGGTATGTCTCTAAGATCAATAGGATGTTTTGGTTTTGAGCACTTATCCTTAGTAAGTCCAAGAAAAATTTGGCCTAATGATAAGGGAATAAAATCTGCAAAGCATTTTTCATCCTTAGTTAAAAAAGTTAAGGTATATCAATCAATACCAGAAGCTATGAAAGGTAGTGATATCTTAATTGCAACGACAGTTAGGAAAAGAGACTTTCACATACCTCCAATAAAAGTAAATGAAATATCTAAACTAAAATCGAAAAAAATATCAATTTTATTTGGTCAAGAAAATAATGGATTATCCAATAAGGAGATATCACATGCTAATTTTCTATTGTCTCTACCTACATACAACAAGAGTTCGCTCAATTTATCTCATACTGTAGCTTTAATTGCTTATGAATTGAGTCAAATATCTCTATCTAATATTAATCCAACTTTTGAAAATTCTCCTGCAAGCTCAAAAGATATTGAAAAATTTTTATCATTTCTGATGAAAATACTTGAAAAAAGAAAATTTACATCAATCTCATCCAAAAGAGATAATTTAGAAATATCTTTAAGAAATTTTTTAAAAACATCAAAAATAGACCAAAAACAAATAAAAACAGCCTATGGAATTTTAAAATTTATTACAAAATAAATTGACTTAAAAGGCTAAATCTATATAAATCACCAATTCATGACAAAAAGACTATCGTCAAAACATAAAATTGATAGAAGACTAGGCCTAAATTTATGGGGTAGACCTAAAAGTCCTTTTAATAGAAGACCCTATGGTCCTGGCCAACATGGTCAAGCAAGAAGAAGAAAACCTTCTGATTTTGGAGTTCAATTAGCAGCTAAACAAAAGCTCAAAAAATATTATGGCGATATTACTGAGAAGCAATTTTTAAAAATTTATCAAGCAGCTTCTAGAAAAAAAGGCGATACTAGTCAAATTCTAATTGAACTTTTAGAACGAAGATTAGATGCTGTTGTGTTTAGACTAAAGTTTGCTCCAACTGTATTTTCCGCAAGACAACTAGTAAATCACGGGCATGTTTTGGTAAACGGTAAAGTAGTAAATAAAAAATCTTATCAGGTTAATGATGGTGATGAAATATCCCTTCAACAAACTAGCCAGAATATTCCAATGATAATTCAAACATTGAGCTCTAATGAAAGAGATGTTCCTGAGTATTTGCAACTAGAAATATCAAAATGTCTTGGTAAATTTGTTAGAGGACCTCAATTGACAGATGTTCCTTACCCTGTTCAGATGGAACCTAATTTAGTCGTTGAATTCTACTCTAGATAATCAATAGTTAATAATCTATTCAATTAATCTAACAGCGCATAAATTTCGAAAAGATATTTATGAAAATAAAAATACTAACAGTCATATTTTCTCTTTTTATTACAAGCCTTTTCGCTGCTGGATCTAGCTCCGATGATAGTGCTAAAACTAATTATGGAAAAGATTATAAGTCAGCAATTAAGCTAATAAGAAGCAAAGATTATGATAAGGCAATAAGAAAGCTGAAGACTCTTACAACTGCTAGTTCTACAGATTTTACTAAAGCTGATGTTTACAATGAGTTAGGTTTTGCTTACAGAAAAAGTGAAGACTTTGATAATGCAGCAAAATATTACAAAAAAGCTCTTGAATTAGACCCAGAACACTTAGGTGCTATCGAATACCAAGGTGAGATGTATGTAGATCTTGGTCAAAAAGAAAATGCCCTAAATAATTTAGCTTTACTCAAAAAACTAGTTGGAGAAAATAATTCTTATTATAAAGAATTAAATAATTATATTTCAAATAACTAATGAGAGGGGCAAAATAAATGCCCCTTTTTTAATTTACTTCTGTTTTGATGCCTTTTGTGTTTAGTAATTCTAGAAGTTCACCAGACTCAGCCATTTCTTTCATAATATCACAACCACCTACAAATTCTTTTTTTATGTAAAGTTGAGGTATCGTAGGCCAATTTGAATATGTTTTTATACCTTCTCTAATGTTGTTATCTTCAAGTACATTACAATGGCCAAACTCAACCCCAGTTTTTTTTAAAATTGCGCTTGCGACTGACGAGAAACCACACATAGGAAAGTCAGGGTTACCTTTCATAAATAGGAAAACTTCATTATCTCCAATCATTTTTTCAATTTGTTCTTTTGTACTACTCTCTAATTCCATTATTTTGTTCCTTTCGTTTTTAATTGCATAGCATGAAGCTCTTTATCCATTAATCCATCTAGTAATTTGTAAACTAACTGGTGTTGTTGTATACGTGACAATCCGTTAAACATATCACTTTCAATTTCAACTGAATAATGATCGTTATCACCGGCAAGATCCTCAATTACAATTTTAGAATTTGGAAATTTGTTCTCAAGGAGTCCTTCTAATTTTTTTTGTTCAATAGGCATCTAACTAATTATCTTCTCAAAATCATTACGATATTTATTCATAATATCAAAATAGTCAAATTTTTTAGAGTTTATCTCAATACCTTCTTTGATTATCTCCCCAATTTCATGGTATTCAGCACCTTTTTTTGTCAGAAATGAAGTTACTTCTTCAAAATCTTTACTTCTGATTTCAATCACATATCCAGCACTATATTCGCAGAATAAATCAATAGGATCAGGGACCTTGACCCTAAAACCCATATCCTTATATTGCATTTTTAATAATGCCGAAAAGATACCCCCTCTGGAAATATCATTGCAAGACATTATGCATTTCAAATCTGATAATTCCAAAACACAATTTGCAATTTTTTTTTCAAAATCTAGATCTAATACCTCTAAGTCATTAAATTCACATATGTTAAAAGCAATTTTTTGATCTTGTAATAAGTAAGGACTAAAATTTTTTGTTAATTGTTTTCCTAAAATAAGGATCTTATTACCAATTTCACAAAACTTATTTGTGTTTATTTTATTTAAATCCATATTGGAACCTACCATTCCTATTACAGGTGTAGGCTTAATTGGTATTTCATTTGTCTGGTTATATAAAGATACATTACCTGAAACAATAGGTGTATTGAATTTGATAGCTGCAGTTTTTAATCCATTAATAGATAAAACCAACTCTCCCATAATGTTTGGATCTAAAGGACTTGCAAAGTTAAGGTTATTTGTAATCGCTAAAGGATTAATATTGCATGCAATTAGATTTCTATATGACTCAGCAACTGTATATTTCATTCCTTCATAAGGATTGATTCTTATGTATAATGGATTGCAATCGGTAGATGCACCAATAACTTTTTGTGTTCCGTGAATCTTTACTATACCTGATGATTGACCTGGTTCTCTGATAGTATCTCCCATCACTGTAGAGTCATATTGATCGAAAACCCAACTTTTATCTAAATAATTAAGGTTTGTAAGAAGGTTAATTATCATATCTTCCAATTTAATTTTGGAAAAATCAAAATCTTTATTTTTTCTTTTTCTTGGGATGTAAAACTCTCTATCGTATTCAGGAGCATCATCAACAATTATTTCTACAGGAAGATCGACAACTTTTTTATTATTTGACTCAAACACAACTCTTTTTGTATCAGTAATTTCTCCAATGACTTCATAATCAATTTGCCATTTTTGAAGAATTTCTCTAACTTTATGATTATTTTTTTTATCAATAACAGCTAGCATTCTTTCTTGGCTTTCAGATAAAAGTATCTCATAGGCGCTCAGTGGTTGCCTCAATGGAACTTTATCAAGATTGATATAAACACCTACATTTCCTTTTGAAGCCATTTCTACACTGGAGGAGGTAATACCCGCAGCTCCCATATCTTGCATAGACTCTATTAAACCTGAAGACATTAATTCTAAGCAACCTTCCATTAAAAGTTTTTCCATGAAGGGATCACCAACCTGTACAGAGGGTCTTTTTTCATCCTCATCTTCCTCTGAAAAAACATCAGAGGCCATACTTGCTCCATGAATTCCATCTTTTCCAGTTTTAGATCCAATGTAAACAATAAGGCCACCAATAGATTTTGGTTTAGAGTAAAAAATTTTATCTTTTTGAACATGTCCCACAGCCATAGCATTAACCAAATTATTAAAATCATATGTTGTCTCAAACTCACACTCACCACCAATATTAGGAATACCAATACAGTTACCATAGTGTCCAATTCCATGAACTACACCATTTAACAAGTATTTTGTCTTTTCAGTTTCTATTAAACCAAATCTAATTGAGTCAAGAGTAGCAATTGGTCTTGCTCCCATTGTAAATATATCTCGTAGTATACCTCCAACACCTGTTGCTGAACCGTTGAAAGGTTCTATGTAACTTGGATGATTGTGGCTTTCTATTTTAAACGCAATACCATCGTTATCTTGCAAATCAATTACACCAGCGTTTTCTCCTGGTCCCTGAATTACTATTTCATTATCTGTAGGGAGTTTCTTAAGCCATTTTTTTGAAGTTTTATAACAACAGTGTTCATTCCACATAGCAGAAAAAATACCCAATTCCTCAATACTTAAGTCTCTGTTTAGATATTTCCTAATGACCTGAAATTCATCTAAAGTTAAACCGTGTTGAAGTATTAACTCTTCATTCATGAAATTAAAGACTCTATAATAAGTCTTCCATCTTGTGATTGATGAAAATCAGAATATGCTCTCTCGGGATGAGGCATCATTCCAAGAACATTCTTTTTTTTGTTTGTAATACCTGCAATAGCCTCTATTGAACCATTTATATTTTCTTCAGTATTTGAGAATTCACCTTTGCAATATTCAAATGCAATTTGTTCATTATTTTTTAATAAATTTAAAGTTTCAGTATCACAATAAAAATTTCCCTCGTTATGAGCTACAGGTATTTGAAGAATTTGGTTATCTTTGATTGATAAATTAAAATTATTTTTAAATTTTTTTTTAATAAAACAATTTTTTCCTAAAAATTTAAGTTTTTTATTTCGAATTAATGCTCCTTCAAGAAGTCCAATTTCAGTTAAAATTTGAAAGCCATTACAAATACCTAATAAATATCTATTATCATTTGCATGTTTTACAACCTCATCAATAATTTTACTTTTTGATGCCATTGCTCCTGATCTTAAATAATCACCAAAGCTAAAACCCCCAGGTAAAATTACTAAATCAACTTTTGGCAATGATGTCTCCTCATGCCAAATATTATGAACCTCACCTTTAGTTAAATCTTTTAAGTAGCATAATGCGTCTCTGTCACAATTAGATCCAGGAAATGTTATAACAGCAGATTTAAAACTCATCCAAGCACTTCGTACTCTTCAATAATATCGTTGACCAAAAGTTTTTTGCAAGCAGAGTCGATTTTTTGTGCTTTTTCCTCTTTACTTATATTATCGGGTAAATCTAATTCAATGAGTTTTCCCTGTCGGATATTTGAAAATTCTGTAAATCCTAAACTATTAAGCGACTGTTCAATCACTTTTCCCTGTGGTTCTAAAATTTGGCCTTTAAGTCTTACTAAAATTTTTATTCGCATTAAATTGTCAAGTTTAACCTATTAAGCACCTCTTCATATGCTTCTTCGATATTTCCTAAATCTCTACGAAATCGATCTTTATCAAGTTTTTTATTTGTTTTTAAATCCCACAAACGACATGTATCTGGTGATATTTCATCTGCTAAAACAAGCTCATCAGTTTTTTTACAAATTCCAAATTCTAATTTAAAGTCAACTAGATTTATTCCTATAGAATAGAACGTAGACCTTAATATGTCATTTATTCTCAAAGAATATTCATCTATTAACTCTAATTCATCAAAATCACATAAACCTAAATTAAGAATATGTTCAGAACTTATATGAGGATCGCCAAGTTCATCAGATTTTAAACAATACTCAATTAGCGTATCAGATAATTGTGTTCCTTCTTTTACACCAAACTTTTTAGATAAAGAGCCAGCAAAGAAATTTCTAACTAAAACTTCAATTGGAATAATATCTACTTTTTTTAAAAGCTGAGATTTTTTATCAATTTTCTTTATAAAGTGTGTTGGAATATCACAATGATTCAATATTTGAAATAAATAACTCGATATAGCATTATTAATTGCACCTTTATTCTTTATCGAGCCCTTTTTTAAATTATTAAAAGCTGTAGCATCATTTTTATAGGTAGCTATGACTTCCTTGCTAGTTTTGGCATAAATAATTTTTGCTTTTCCCTCATATAATTTTTTCAATTTTACTGCCATTAATTAATCCTTTTAAATATTTTATCAACATTTTTAAAAAGATTTTTATTATTGAAAATATTATTAACTTTACTTGATATTTTTAATTTGGCTAAACGAGGATGACTCAAAAGATTATCTTTAAAAGACATATTACCTTTCCAAGTTTTCAAAGCACAATCTTGAACAATCTTATAGGCATCTTCTCTTAATACTTTATTTTCAATAAGAAAAATCAGGACATTTTGTGAATAGGGTAGGCCTTTTAAAAGATTTAAATTTTTCATCATATTTTTTTTATTTATGTTTAAATTATTTAAAACGTTGATCATTCTTTGAACTGCAAAGTCGAGGGTTATGGTGGCATTGGGCGCGTTTATTCTCTCAACACTGGAGTGACTTATATCTCTTTCATGCCATGAAGTTATATTCTCCAAAGCAGGAATGGTTAATGATCTAATCACTCTTGCTAGTCCTGTTAAATTTTCTGATAAAATTGGATTTTTTTTATGAGGCATTGCCGAACTACCCTTTTGGCCTTTTCCAAAACCTTCTTCAACTTCTAAAACTTCTGTTCTTTGTAGGTGTCTAATCTCAGTTGATAGACGTTCTATGGAACTTGCGATAATAGCAAAAGAGCAAAAAAGGTCCGCATGCCTGTCTCTTGGAATTATCTGCGTAGAGACAGGTTCGATTGAAAATTTTAATTTTTTAGCAATCATTTGCTCTACCCTTGTGTCAATATTTGAATATGTCCCTACAGGACCAGACATTTGAATTGTTTGTATTTGTTTTATCGAATTTTTAAGACGATCTATGTTTCTTTTGTTTTCGGCTAGATATCCTAATATTTTTAATCCAAAAGTAGTCGTTTCGGCGTGAATACCATGACTTCTACCGATACATAATGTGTACTTATGTTTTTTTGCAATATTTAAAAGAGATTTACTCAAAGTTTTTAAACCTTCAAGAATTATATTGCTTGATTGGTTAAGTTGTATGGAGAAAGAAGTATCTAAAATATCACTAGAAGTTAGTCCCTTATGAATATACCTAGACTCGGGTCCTACATACTTTGCTACATTAGTTAAAAAAGCAATTACATCATGCTTTGTTTTTTCTTCAATTTTTTCTATTTCTTTTACCTTAAACTTTGCTTTTTTTTTGATTTTGTTTGAGGTCCCCTTAGGTATTTGACCCAATTTTTCCATTGCCTCGCAAGCGAGAATTTCAAGGTCAAGCCATATTTGAAATTTATTACTATCTTCCCAGATTTCTTTAAGAATTTTTCTAGAGTATCTTGGTATCAATTATAAAAAGCCTTACTTGGGGACTCTGTTAGAATCTCAATAATATCACCATTAATGTATATCGTATGTTCGTACTGAGCGCTAAGTGTTTTATCTTTTGTCACTGCAGTCCAACCATCGTTAAGTATTTTAGATTGATATTTACCAACATTGATCATGGGTTCAATTGTAAAAATCATTCCGTCTACAAATTTTACCTTATCATACTCACTATCGTAATAGTGTAAAATACTAGGATTCTCGTGAAACTTTAATCCAACTCCATGTCCACAAAAATCTCTAACAACACTAAAGTTGTTTGATGTTGCTATATTCTCAATTTTTTTTCCTATTTTACTGATAGGCTCACCAACTTTTATCTCGCCAATACTCTCTATCAAACAATCGTGGGTAACCTTGCATAGATTACTTGCTTTAATTGAAATGTCTCCTACTTTAAACATCCTTGATGAGTCCCCATGCCAACCATCTATTATTGTCGTTACATCTACGTTTAAAATATCTCCATTTTGAAGGTTTCGATTATGGTTTGGAATCCCATGACAAATAACATGATTTAATGAGGTACATGTAGACTTTGGAAAACCTCTGTAAAACAACGGTGCAGGTGTGCCTCCTAGTTCTTGAATTCTTGTTAAACAATAATCATCAATCTCAGATGTTGAGATATCTTCTTTTATAATATTATTTAGTTCGTCTAAAATAGTTGCAGTAATTTTACTTGCCTCTCTACAAGGTTCTACTTCATCACTTTTGTATGATTTAATTTTCATCAATATTTATCTCACCAGTAATATTTATACCCCTATATGATACGTTACATTTAAAAGCTCTAAATTGTACGCCACTTTTTTTTGCTATTAGAGATTTTTCATAATACTCATTATCCAAATCTTTAGCTATAGAAAATCTATCTACATCATTTCGTTGAATTAAATATATTAAAAAACATTTACCGCCTTTTTTGGACATATTACTTAACTCAATTAGGTGTTTAGATCCCCTTGAAGTAACTGCATCTGGAAATTCTGCTAAATTCTTTTTCCTTGATAAAGTAACTGATTTGACTTCAATGTAAGTATCTCCATTAGGGTGGCTAGCAAAAATATCAATTCTAGAATTTTTTCCATATTTCACCTCTTTTTTGAAATCACCTTTAATTTCCTGCAATATTTTTTTTCCCCTTATAGCGTTAAAAATTATGTCATTTGGTAGAGATGTGTTTACACCTACAAAAGTTTTGAGGTCTTTAATTGCCTCCAATCTATATTTTAATTTTGCATTTGGGTTTTCAACTTTTGCAACTAACACTTTAGAACCCTCTTTCAATAAACCTAAAAGTGACCCTGTATTTGGGCAGTAAGCTGTGACAACCACATTATCAATCTTTAAATCGACAAAAAATCGCTTATAGCGTTTTATAAAAAAACCCTCTAAGATTTCCTCTTTATACTTCATTTATGGTAACTACTAAAAAAATTAATTCAGCTTGTCTTGTAATCATTGGCAATGAGATATTATCAGGTAGGACACAAGATAAAAATATAAATCATATAGCTAAAGAGTTGTTCATTTGTGGTATATCTCTGCAGTTAGTGGTTGTAATTCCTGACCAAAAAAAAATAATTATTTCTCAAATAAGAAAATTAAAAAATCAATATGATTTTGTTATCACTACTGGTGGTATAGGTCCTACTCACGATGACATTACATCTGAGTCAATTAGTTTGGCAGTTAAAAAAAAATACAAATTACATAATGGTGCATATAAAGAATTAAAAAAATATTACAGGAAAATTAAATCTGAATTAACTGATGCTAGAATGAAAATGGCGTATATGCCGGAAGGCTCTAAGTTAATTTTAAATAAAGTTAGTGGAGCACCAGGTTTTAAAATTGAAAATATTTATGTTTTTGCTGGCATACCTTCAATAGTACAAGCGATGATGAAAGAATTTAAAAAAATGATAAAAATTAAAAATAAATTTTATTCAACCACAATATCTACAAAACTTTTTGAGAGTAAAATAGCCCATCTACTTGTTCAAGCTGAGAGAAAATATAAAAATATTTCTATAGGTAGCTATCCAGTTTTTGATGGAAAACCGAAGGGTGTAGAGATTGTTATAAACTCTCAAGTGAATAAACTCGATGTTAGTAATGCGAAAAAATTCATATTAAGAGAAATAAACAAAATCATTTAAGATTAGGCTAATATAATATAAAACAATATTTCTTTATGGCGGAGTAGCTCAGTTGGTTAGAGCGGTGGAATCATAATCCATGTGTCGGGGGTTCAAATCCCTCCTCCGCTACCAAGAATAATCATTGTAATTATTGATATTTTAACATATCTTTCGTTTTCTGATCGCGGGGTAGAGCAGCTTGGTAGCTCGTCAGGCTCATAACCTGAAGGTCGTAGGTTCAAATCCTACCCCCGCAACCAACTTCCTAAAAAACGCTTTCTTTTCAATAGTTTTTTTTTATTTTTTTTAATGAAATGCATTTGACAATGTCCCCATAAAGTGTAGATATATTCTACTTTTTATTCGATTCACTAGGCCATTTATTGTGCATTAGTGATTCTTGCTCTTTATTTTTTGTAAATATGAAATGAATAGACGGTGGGTTTATAACGTCAAATTTCGATAAAGCTTTCATTTGAGAAAAATGACTGCTCGTTATTTTGGCGTCTAACCTACGTCAATTTAAAACTTTGTTTTTTATGAGTAGGTAATTCAACTTAAGAGTTTGATTATGGCTCAGAACGAACGCTTGCTGCATGCTTTATACATGCAAGTCGAACGGAGGCCCTAGCTTGCTAGGTGTCCTTAGTGGCGCACGGGTGAGTAACACGTGGGAACATACCTTATAGTACGGAATAACTGCGGGAAACTGTAGCTAATACCGTATACTCCAGTAATGGGAAAGATTTATCGCTATAAGATTGGCCCGCGCAAGATTAGCTTGTTGGTGAGGTAAAAGCTCACCAAGGCTTCGATCTTTAGCTGGTTTGAGAGGACGATCAGCCACACTGGGACTGAGACACGGCCCAGACTCCTACGGGAGGCAGCAGTAGGGAATATTGGACAATGGGGGCAACCCTGATCCAGCAATGCAGCGTGAGTGACGAAGGCCTTAGGGTTGTAAAACTCTTTCATCGGTGAGGATAATGACAGTAGCCGAAGAAGAAGGACCGGCTAATTCCGTGCCAGCAGCCGCGGTAATACGGAAGGTCCTAGCGTTGTTCGGAATTACTGGGCGTAAAGCGCATGTAGGCGGAACAGAAAGTTAGAAGTGAAATCCCTGGGCTCAACCTAGGAATTGCTTTTAAAACTTCTGTTCTGGAATTCAGGAGAGGAAAATGGAATTTCCAGTGTAGAGGTGAAATTCGTAGATATTGGAAGGAACACCAGTGGCGAAGGCGATTTTCTGGACTGATATTGACGCTGAGATGCGAAGGCATGGGTAGCAAACGGGATTAGATACCCCGGTAGTCCATGCAGTAAACGATGGGTGCTAGTCGTCGGACTTTTGTTCGGTGTCGTAGCTAACGCGTTAAGCACCCCGCCTGGGGAGTACGGTCGCAAGATTAAAACTCAAATAAATTGACGGGGACCCGCACAAGCAGTGGAGCATGTGGTTTAATTCGACGCAACGCGAAGAACCTTACCAGCGTTTGACATGGAAAGTGCCGGTTACAGAGTGGTAACCTTCAGTTCGGCTGGCTTTCGCACAGGTGCTGCATGGCTGTCGTCAGCTCGTGTCGTGAGATGTTGGGTTAAGTCCCGCAACGAGCGCAACCCTTATCGTTAGTTACTAACAGTTCGGCTGAGGACTCTAGCGAAACTGCCGGTGATAAGCCGGAGGAAGGTGGGGATGACGTCAAGTCCTCATGGCCCTTACACGCTGGGCTACACACGTGCTACAATGGTAACTACAACGGGACGCAATACCGCGAGGTGGAGCTAATCCCCAAAAGTTATCTCAGTTCGGATTGCACTCTGCAACTCGAGTGCATGAAGTTGGAATTGCTAGTAATCGCGGATCAGCATGCCGCGGTGAATACGTTCCCGGGTCTTGTACACACCGCCCGTCACACCATGAGAGTTGGTTTTATCTTAAGTCAGTGCGCTAACCTTCGGGAGGCAGCTGCCCACGGTACGGCCAGCGATTGGGGTGAAGTCGTAACAAGGTAGCCGTAGGGGAACCTGCGGCTGGATCACCTCCTTTCTAAAGGAAAAAAAACTTTGAACTAAGTGTACGTTCGAAGTAACCACCGTCTATTTGTTTTGCTTTTTTCAACATGTGTTGATAAAGAGCATTGATTGGGCGTGTAGCTCAGTTGGTTAGAGCGCGCGCTTGATAAGCGTGAGGTCGGAGGTTCAAGTCCTCCCTCGCCCACCAACAATGTTGGGGGATTAGCTCAGCTGGGAGAGCGCCTGATTTGCATTCAGGAGGTCAGCGGTTCGATCCCGCTATCCTCCACCAACTTTTTAAAATCGTAAATATGTAAGCTGATAACACAGACGAATGACTTGCACGAGTTATTCGTCAATTAAACAACTAATATAACAACAAATAACTACAAAAAGTTATTAACTACAAACTTTTCACTGTGTGTTAATAATTCAAGCGCGTAAGAGCATTTGGTGGATGCCTTGGCATAAAGAGGCGATGAAGGACGTGACAGACTGCGATAAGCTCGGACTTGCTGTCAATAAGCTTAATCCGAGATCTCCGAATGGGGAAACCCAATAACTTATAAGTGAATTCATAGCTTATAAGGGCGAACCTAGGGAACTGAAACATCTAAGTACCTAGAGGAAAAGATATTCCGTTAGTAGTGGCGAGCGAAAGCGGATCAGGCCAGTGCTACTTTTTACTAAACCAGAACTGTATGGAAAGGCAGGCCATAGTGAGTGATAGCCTCGTATGGGTAGATAGTAAAAAATAGACATGAGTAGGGCGGGACACGTGAAATCCTGTCTGAATATAGGAAGACCACTTCCTAAGCCTAAATACTACTTTATGACCGATAGTGAACCAGTACCGTGAGGGAAAGGCGAAAAGAACCCCTAGCAGGGGAGTGAAATAGACCCTGAAACCGGATGCTTACAAGCAGTTGGAGCCTCTTTATGAGGTGACAGCGTACCTTTTGTATAATGGGTCAGCGACTTAATCTCATTAGCAAGCTTAAGCCACATAGGTGTAGGCGAAGCGAAAGCGAGTCTGAATAGGGCGATTTAGTTAATGGGATTAGACTCGAAACCGAGTGATCTAGTCATGAGCAGGTTGAAAGTGAAGTAAAATTCACCGGAGGACCGAACCCACTAGCGTTGAAAAGCTACGGGATGACTTGTGATTAGGGGTGAAAGGCCAACCAAACTCGGAAATAGCTAGTTCTCCGCGAAAACTATTTAGGTAGTGCGTCGTGTGAATCTTGTCGGGGGTAGAGCACTGAATGGGCTAGGGGGAAGCAATTCCTACCAAACCTAATCAAACTCCGAATACCGATAAGTATGCACGGCAGACAGTCCATGGGTGCTAAGGTCCTTGGACGAGAGGGAAACAGCCCAGATCAACAGCTAAGGTCCCCAAATAATGATTAAGTGTGAAAGGGAGTGGGAACTCCAAGACAGCCAGGAGGTTGGCTTAGAAGCAGCCATCCTTTAAAGAAAGCGTAACAGCTCACTGGTCTAATTAAGAGATCCTGCACCGAAAATGTAACGGGGCTCAAATCATTTACCGAAGCTTTGACAATTACTTTAGTAATTGGGTAGCGGAGCGTTCTGTAAGCCTGTAAAGGTGATGCGTAAGCATTGCTGGAGGTATCAGAAGTGCGAATGCTGACATGAGTAACGATAAGAAATGTGAAAGACATTTCCGCCGAAATCCTAAGGTTTCCTGCGTAAAGCTAATCTGCGCAGGGTTAGTCGGCCCCTAAGGCGAGGGCGAAAGCCGTAGTCGATGGGAAGCAGGTTAATATTCCTGCACCAGCTGGTAGTGACGGATGAAGTAAATTGTAAGTTCTTACTGGATTGAACTTGCAGTGAATTTGTCCCTGGAAATAGCTCCAGCATTAGACCGTACCAAAACCGACACAGGTAGGAGGGTAGAGAATACCAAGGCGCTTGAGAGAACTATGTTGAAGGAACTCGGCAAATTACACTTGTAACTTCGGGATAAAAGTGACCTGCTATTGGGCAACCAGTAGGAGGTGGCACAGAAGAGGGGGTAGCGACTGTTTACTAAAAACATAGCACTATGCAAAGTCGAAAGACGACGTATATGGTGTGACGCCTGCCCGGTGCCGGAAGGTTAATAGGAGGGGTGCAAGCCCTGAATTGAAGCCCCGGTGAACGGCGGCCGTAACTATAACGGTCCTAAGGTAGCGAAATTCCTTGTCGGGTAAGTTCCGACCTGCACGAATGGCGTAACGATTTCCCCACTGTCTCCAACATAGACTCAGTGAAATTGAATTCTCGGTTAAGATGCCGAGTAACCGTGGTTAGACGGAAAGACCCCGTGCACCTTTACTGCAGCTTTGTATTGGTATTAGGGAACAGATGTGTAGCATAGGTGGGAGACTTTGAAGGAGTGGCGCTAGCCATTCTGGAGTCACTAGTGAAATACCACTCTTCTATTCCTTGATGCCTAACCATACACCGTCATCCGGTGTTGGGACCATGCATGGTGGGCAGTTTGACTGGGGCGGTCGCCTCCCAAAGAGTAACGGAGGCGCGCGATGGTAGGCTCAGAACGCTTGGAAACCGTTCGTCGAGTGCAATGGCATAAGCCTGCCTGACTGCGAGACCCACAAGTCGAGCAGAGACGAAAGTCGGTCATAGTGATCCGGTGGCACTTCGTGGAAGGGCCATCGCTCAACGGATAAAAGGTACGCCGGGGATAACAGGCTGATCTCTCCCAAGAGTCCATATCGACGGGGAGGTTTGGCACCTCGATGTCGGCTCATCGCATCCTGGGGCTGAAGCAGGTCCCAAGGGTTTGGCTGTTCGCCAATTAAAGCGGTACGCGAGCTGGGTTTAGAACGTCGTGAGACAGTTCGGTCCCTATCTGCCATGGTTGTGGAAGCTTGAGAGGATCTGCCCTTAGTACGAGAGGACCGGGGTGGACGTACCTCTGGTGTACCTATTGTAGCGCCAGCTGCATCGTAGGGTAGCTATGTACGGAATGGATAACCGCTGAAAGCATCTAAGCGGGAAGCCAACCTCAAAACTAGGCTTCGTTATAGGATCGTGGAAGACTACCACGTTGATAGGCTGGGTGTGGAAGTGTGGTAACACATGAAGCTAACCAGTACTAATAATCCAATGCTTGAATTACAATACACAGCGAAAAGTTTTAACTATAATGTTATAAAAAGTTTGTGGCGGTCATAGCGGAGTGAAAAAACCCGATCCCATTTCGAACTCGGTCGTGAAGGCCTCCAGCGCCGATGGTACTTAGTCTTAAGGCTTGGGAGAGTAGGACGCCGCCTATTTTATATTTTTAGTTTGCATATTCATAACACAGTAATAACCTCATTATAATTAGAGATGTACTCAGGATATAATTTTGAAAACTTGATTCTTGATAGAGCAAATCTTCCAAGTTTCTTTCCACTTGTCGCATACTATGAACATGGTTGGTCTTTACAAGACTCTTTAATTAAGTCTTACTCTGAAAGTTCTTCGAATACTCATTTTTCATGGAATAATAGAATGAAAAATTTATTCTCAAAAAAATCAAGAAAAAATATCCATATAATCGGATCACCAATGATTTTCTACAGAGAAAAGTTTTCAATTAAAAAAAAAAGAAAATTTAATAGTATTTTTTTTTATGCACATTCTACAAAAAAAATCATACACGACATAGATAAATTAACTATTTTAAAATCTTTAAAAGGAATACCTGAAAGCTTAAAACCAATTGATATCTGTTTACATAGTCATGACTATAATCTTTTAAAAAAATTCTTTATTGAAGAAGGTTTTAGAGTAGTAACAGCTGGGAATATATATTCAAAAAAATTCCCTCAAATTTTTTATAATTTACTCTCCTCTTATGAATATGCCTTTAGTAATCAATTAGGTTCATATACCCTCTATGCTTTAGATTTAAACATACCATTTAATCTAATCGGACCCGAACCAAAACACTTAAACATCGGTAATGATAAAAATGTACCAAAAGTTTACAAGGTTTCAGATTATTATATTGCTAAGAAAATTTATAAGCTTTTTGATAAACTTTCATATAGAATTACAAGTGAACAGCATTTAATGTATAAATCAGAACTTGGTCTTAACTCAAGAGTCTCATCAGGTGATCTCAGAAATATCATCTTAAAAGACTCATTGAGTATTTCGAAAAACATAATGGCATATTGTAAGTATTTCCCAAAGTCACTTATATCTTTTTACAAATCATATGAATGAAAAGGAATATAGTTGGTCAGATAGCACACCTGATAATAGTCATAGCTATTTATTTAATACTTTCAAAAAAATTATTTTAGAGAAAGAGAGTTTTCAAAATAAGACTCTTTTAGATCTGGGATGTGGAAATGGCAGTCTAACGAAACTAATTGCACCATATTTTAAGAAAACAATCGCAATTGATCCATCTATTTCTGGCATTGAACAGGCAAAAAGTAATTACGATGGAGATATTGACTTTCAAAACAATTATATTGAAAATATTGATGAATTTTTTGAAGTTGTATCCCTTTTTGAGGTAATCGAGCATATATATGATCCAATTTCATTTATGAAAAATGTTAAGGAGAGATTAAAAAAAGATGGAAAAATTTTCCTTTCAACTCCTTATCACGGATATTTCAAAAATTTAGTTATATCATTGATGAACGGATTTGATCATCACTTTGATCCTCTTTGGACTCATGGACATATAAAATTTTTCTCGAAAAAAAAAATATTTGAATTGTGTGATATCGTGGGTTTAAGATTAGTTAATGTATATTATTGCGGTAGGATTTATCCATTATCAAAATCTATGATTTGTAAAATTGAAAAAAAATAAATTCACATTTTTTTTAACTGACAATTATGCAGAGGTGTATACAGTTTATCCAATAATTTATGATCTTAGTAATAGAGGCTACCAAATAACAGTCTTTCTAGATGAGAATCTTTTTTTTAATAAAAAAATCCTTACAAAATTTATTTTAATATTTAAAGAATTAAATTGTGAACTAATTTTTAGTAAAAAAATTAATCAAGAACAATCGAGAATAATAAGAATTATTAAAGAATTTACTAATTTTTTTTTTATAATACATCCAAATAGAAAAAAATTATTTGAAAACAAAACAATATTTATTGAAAACTCATTTAGAACTAAAGTATCTTTATTTGTAGTTATTTATTCATTTTTTTTTAAGAATAAAATTTTTATATATGACCATGGATCAAAATTGGTTTTTTACGTCAATAGGTATAAAAAAAGATATTTATTTTTTGGCAAAGAGAGAATTTACCACCTTTCATACAGTAAAATTGAGGAATACTGGATAAAAAATAATGATTTTAATAATCTAGTTAAAGTTGGATTTCCAATTGTTCCAAATAAAATAAATAAATTACTTACTAGAAATGAAAAAGATGAGAGTTTTTTTCTAATATGTGGGAGAGGTGTAGGAGCTTTTATTAATTTGGAAGAGTATAATTTTATTATTAATAGTGCACTTAGTTCATTAAGGAAGTATTTTAAAAATGAAAAAATTATTTATTACCCACATCCAAAAGAGAGATCATTGAAATTATGTAAATCTATAATTAATAAATATGAAAATGTTAAAATTGCCGATTTGAATTACCCAAGTATCGACTATGTTTCTAGATCTATTGGTGTAATAACTATTCTCTCAAGCATTATTTTTTTAGCAAGAGCATTTGAAAAAAAAGTAATAGAGTACTATCCATATAAACACAATTTAAAGAAATTCCATCCTGAATTAAATCATAAAACACCATACTCAAAACTAGGTTTTCCCTCTGCTAGAAATGTTTCAGATTTAGAAAATTTAATTAAGACTGAGTTTTTAAATCTATCTCACAAAAAGAAAATTAAGTCTATAGAATTTGATGATTTTAATATTGAAGAAATACTAAAAAAAATTAACTAGTTTTTAATTCTTAGCTAAATATTCATGTAGTAAAATAGTATCTTCATCAAGGTCTATAGATATCTTTTTACCAATTATGTCATCTACCTCTTTAGGTGAAATACCTGTGCCAGGTCTTTTTGCAATTAAGTCTTTGTCACTTATGGTATGACCTTTTTTTAATTTTTTATTTGTGACCAAGCTTCTTCTTGCATTTTTATGAGCAATTTTCTCATTGCTTAATAATTCTTTTTTCCCTGATCCAATACTTTTGAAAAATTCATTACAGTTTATTATATATTGTTTCATTTCATCTGGATCCAATGATAGCCAATGATCAGCACTTAATTTTAAATTTTTATCAATAGTAAAGTGTTTTTCAAAAACTCTCGAACCGTATAATGTTGATGATGGCCCAACTAAATAATCAAGAGTGTGATCACTTAATCCCAGTAAGTAATCTCCAAAGTTTTTATTTATATCTAACAAAGCAGATAAATTTGCATCTTCAGTTTTTGTAGGATATGACAAAGTACAATGCATAATACATACTGGAGGATCACCATTTTCTCTAATCAATTTTAATGCATAATCAATATCTTCAATCGTTGAAGCACCAGTAGATAGTAACAATGGTTTTTTATGATTAGCTAAATGCTTTAAAAGATTTTTATTAGTTATGTCACAAGAGGCTATTTTAAAACCATTAATCCCTATATCTATTAACATATCTGAGGACTCCTCATCAAAAGGAGTTGAGAGAAATTCAATTTCATTGAAATCACAAATCTCTTTTAATCTGCGATACTCTTTAGTTCCAAAGGAGTCTAAAAGTTTATAAGAGTCATATTGACTTCCAGTAGGCTTCTCTTCACCTTCCCAGTTCCAAAATCTCTCGGAGTTTTTTACAACTAGTTTTTCAGCTTTGTAAGTCTGGAATTTTATTATATCACAACCAGCGCTTTTAGCGGAGATTATTAACTTTTCACCTATATCTAAACTATTATTATAATTTACACCTGCTTCAGCTATAATAACAATATTGTCACTTGAGCAATTTGTCTTTCCTATATTGAATTCCATTACAACTTTTTATATTAAAGTTCTTTCAAGTCTATATTTTTTTTATTGAAATATTACTATTATTAACTTTCAAAATATAATCAAAGTCATTACTTTTACCAATTATATGTGAGCTCATTATTATTGTTTTTTTTCCTTTGAATTTTTTCAAAAAATTTAAGATTAATTCTCTATTTTTTTTATCAACTGAGGATAGAGGCTCATCTAAAATTAATATATCAAACTCAGAGATAAATGCTCTAGCAATATTCAACCTTTGAATCTCTCCAAGAGATAGATCATTATTATCAAAATTTGGTTTTTTATTTAATTTATTTATCAGATGGCTTAATTTAAGCTCATTCAAAATATTTTTTAGTTTATTTCTATTAATTTTTCTCTCTAGTAACAAACTTCTATTAATTTTATCATCGAGAAGAGTTACTTTTTGACCAACATAAGAGATATTTTTTAGATTTATATAAGAATTTTTATATTTTTTTCCTTCAAATAAAAAATCTGCCTTTTTGAAACCACAAATATAATTAATCAATGTAGACTTACCAGCACCTGATTTACCTGCAATTAAATAATAATTATTTGGTTTAATAGTTAATTTTTGATCTTTAATTATATGGTTTTTTTCGTAAAAAATATTCAAGTTTTCAATTTTTATTATTTTATTTACTCTAGTTTCCACTGTTTTATGATTTATTTCAGACTGATTTTTTAAATCTTTAATAATGTCTATCGAACTTTTAAATGAACTATATCTATAAAGACAAGTATCCAAAGATATCTTAATTCTAGATATTGCAGGATAGAGTCTCAGAAAAACAAGCCCATATATTGAAAAGTAATACAATATTTGTTCATTAGTATATAGATAACTAGAAATTAAAAGTGAAAATAAAATGATCACTAGTAGTCCATTTTCAAATATAATCCTCGGTATTCTTATAATCAAAAAATGATAAACATTTGCTTTCACAAAAAATCTAACCACCTTATTGAATTTATTGATTTGCGATAAACTGCTGGAAAAAATTTTATAGACCCTACTATTTATAAAAGTATCGTTAACAATAGAATTAATTAAAATTAAAGATGAAGTTCTGTTTGTGCCAGAGCTTTGTGTTTTTTTTGTATTTATCCTCAAATAGAAAATTAAAGTTAGAATAATTATAATTAGAATGTAAATACTATGTTCAGGGATTAATAAAATTAAAAAACCCAGCATAAAAAATAATACAATAGACTCAGTCATAAGATCTAATAACTTGTCCAAAAAAGAATTAAAAATTACATCAAACTCTTTAGCAAAAATTGTATTAATTTTATTAAGATCTAAATTGTCAACTTGATCTTGCTTCAGTTTTAAAATTAAAGAATAAGCCCTCCTTAAATAAATATAAATAGCCTCACTAACAAAGTAAGATTTAAATAGTTGTATTAAAACTTGATATATGGCTTTGATGAAAAAAATAAAAAGGCTTAAAATAACTATTTTTGAATAATCAAACCTACATAAATTAATATAATTATTTAGTATGCCATTAGAAGCACATGATGTTTCAAAATTTGAAATTAAATTAACAATTACTATTAATGTTCCTACACCTATTAACTCAAATAACCCATTTAGAATTAGACCTATTAATAATACAAAAAGATAAAAGAATGATTTTGTACCAAATGTCTCTTCTATTGATTTAAAATATTTTTTTCCCATATCCCAAGAATAAATATTTGACCAATTAGATAACTATTTTTGTTGTCTTTAGAATTAATAAACTGGTCGATGTATTCAGAGAGTTTATTTTTATTTATATATGTTTTAATTAAATCACTTGATAAACAAATATCATAAACCATGTCTCTAAGTGTATTTTTAATCCAATATGTTTGGGGATCTGCTAATGTTTTTTTATTTCTATAAAATATTTCTTTACCCATTACTCTCTTATGTGGGTATTTGAACAAAAACCTTTGGATTGTTTTACCAAATTTATACTCAGATGGTACAGAGAGTAGGTGTTCGACTAAGTCATGATCTAAAAATGGAACTCTTGTTTCCATTGAGTACCTAGAGGAAGACCTATCACAGTACCTCAATGATCTAGGCAACTTATAGTGAAATAGATCGTTGCATTGAGCATTAAGCAAATTGCTACTAAATTTATCAAAAAATAAACCTCTTTTTCTTACATAATTTATATTTTCAAAAAGAAAAAAATCATTTTTTTTGTATCCTGTACCATCAATTGTCGAAACGCCAGGAAAACTAAATTGACCTAAAGATGAAAGTACAAAATTGCTACTATTATTTGGATTATATAGGTTTTTGATAATAGATTTAACCTTGAAATTCACTTTATCAATGTTTTGTGTTTCTACCATATCTAAGAAGTATGGAATTAAATAATAAGGATAACCTGCACCCAACTCATCACCTCCAGAGCCATCTAAGATAACTTTAGATTCATTTTTATTTTTTTTATAAAGTAAATGTTGTGCGACAATTCTCAGTGAAGAAAATGGTTCGTATTCTGTCTCCATTGTAGAATTCAATTCTTTTTCTAAGTCGTTATCATTTAAAGTAGTTAGATAATGATCAGAATTCATCAAATTTGATAATACCTCAGACTCTTTTGTTTCAGAGTATTTCTCATATAGAGAATTGTCATAATCAAACGTAAATGATTTTAGCTTAAATTTTTTCTTATTTATCATCGAGGACATAACAGCAGAGTCAATTCCACCAGATATATGAATACCTATTTCTGACTCAGTATCTAGGTGTTGATCAAAAGAGCTATCAAGGAGTTGTAAATATTTATCAGATAATTGATAAAAATTTTTATTAGAATTTATTTCTGATGCTGAGTTGATATTTTTTTCAAAATCATAATATTTTTTTATAGAGAAAGAACTATTGTCTATTTCTAAAAAATGCCCTGGGGGTAATTGATTTATGTTTTTAAACCATGATTCGTTGTTTGAATTTATGAGACCATGTTGAAGAAAAATAACTAGTTCATCTTCATTGAGATCCTTGTTAATTCTATCAATTTCAAATAATGGAGCTATCTCAGATGAGAAGCAAATACCTCTATAATCAGCAAAGTAATGTAGAGGCTTAATACCAAATCTGTCTCTAATTAAATATCTTTTATTATTTTTTTTATCAATTATGGCAATAGCAAACATACCCTTAATTAGATTTATAAAGTTAATTGAAAACTTGTCGAAAAGATCAGAAAGAATTTCACTATCACATTTTGTTAAATATTTTTTATTTGGAAAATATTTTTCTTTCAACTGTTTATGATTATATATTTCTCCATTAAAGATAATAATCACATCTTTACTTTTGTTAAATAAAGGCTGAGATGCTAATTCACTTTTATCATTAATTGCAAGTCTATTGATACCAAAATTGGAATTCGTGTTTTCGTATATTCCTTTACTGTCAGGTCCACGAAAATTCATTTTTTCTAGTATTTTTTCTATAGAAAAATTATTATCTTTAAACTTTGAAAAGTAAAATTGTCCTGCAATACCACACATTTAAAAATTTATATAAGAAGAATTTTTGTTTAACTTACCTAAAAATTTCTCTTTCAATGTTATTAAAGTTGTATCACCAACTCTATCCCATTTAAAAGAAAATTTTCTTTTCAAATTTCTTTTTAAAAATCTCACATTATTAGTTCTTCCATCAACTAATATACTTGATCCGGGTATTAAAGTGCTTTCCAAAAAACATATATCAGCTGAAATTGGGGTTCTCTCTATACATTGAAAACTAATGTTATTTATTTTACCTATAGGATCTGTTGGGTGAGGACCATCTAGGTAAATAAAATCTGGATTGATATCGGGGATAAATTTATACTTGTGACAAACTTCAGAGTTGTAGAGTATTGTTTCAACTGGCGATACAGAGAAATTTACAATATCCTTAAGATGTGGTGGTAATTTTTTTCTGGTATTATTAATCCATTTCTTTGATGTATCTACACAATACAATTTAAACATTTTAGTATTTCTCATTTTGTTTATTTTTGGATTATTTTTTAAGTATTTTCTATTTTCATAAATAGCCTGAGCAATAACCAAGGTGCTATAACCGACACCAAATTCAAGAACTGTAAATGGTTTTTTCTTTTTTATTAATTTATAAATCCTAGCTAAATCTATTATCTCAGGTTCATATTGATTTTTTTTTTCTTTAATTGGACCGTAAATATCGAAGTCTGAGTCTTGTTTAAATTTATTTGTTTTTAATAATATATCTAACTTATTTTTATAAAATGTATTTCTTAAATTGGTTTCAGTAAACAAATTATAAAATATTTTTAAAAGTGGCTCTAAAATCCAAAAGGGATCATTACATATATAGAAAAAAAATTTTTTTAAAAATTTCATTAAATTTAATATTGTAAATTGTATCAGTTATATTAGAACTTTAAATGTGAAATTTTCAACTATTAGAGAGTTATTTTTATTATCCCAAAAAAAATTTAGTAAAGGTCTTTGCGAATGGGTTAATTCTGGTGCCGAAGATGATGTAACTATGAAAAGAAATATAGAGTATTTAAACAAGCTACAGCTATATCCTGAAATATTAAAAAAAAGAGAGAATTTAAATTTTAAGAAAAATTTTTTTGGAGAGGATATTTCTTCACCGCTCATTTTATCTCCAATGGGTCATCAAACCCAATTCCACAAAGATGGTGAGATTGAGATGTGTAAAGGTGTTGACAACTATGGATCGATCTCTTTTTTTAGCACACAAAGTAGGATTAAGCTTGAAGATGTAAGGGCTAAAAATAAAAAAGCAAATTTAGTATATCAAATATTTCTATTTGGAAATAAGGATTGGATAAAAGCTGAAATAAAAAGAGCTGAAAAAAACAATTGTTTAGCTTTAGCTATCTGTGTAGATGCCTCTATAAGATCATTTAGATACTCTGATAGAGAGTCAGGCTATGATGCAAGAAATTTTGGAAGAAGAACTCTAAAAGAACCACCAGATCCATCACAAGATTTATCTTATGACTGGGAAATAATCTCTTGGATTAAAAAAAATACCTCTTTACCTTTGATAGTTAAAGGACTTATTAATGTGAAAGATGTAAAAAAATGTATGGATTTTGGAGTTGAAGGTATTTGGATTTCAAATCATGGAGGAAGAATGTTCAATTCAAATATTTCAAGTATTGAAGCTTTAATGGATATTAAATCAATAATTAAAAATAAAAAAATTGTAGTGATAAGTGATAGTGGAGTTAGAAGAGGATCAGATGTAATAAAATTTCTCTGTTTAGGGTCACATTTTGTTGGAATAGGTAGACCAGCAATATGGGGGCTAGGACTAGATGGAAATAGAGGAGTTACAAATGTCTTTAATCATTTACATGAAGAGCTATATGTTGCATCCATAAACGGTGGTTTTTCAAGTTTTAAAGATTATAATGATAAAAGGTTAAGATTTTCAAAAAATAAAATTTAATGAAAACAATATGTATAATTCCTGCTCGCGGAGGATCTAAGGGCATCAGAAAAAAAAATATTCAATTGCTTGGAGGGAAGCCTTTAATTTATTATCCTATTAATTCCGCTATTAAGAGTGGTGTTTGTGATGTAGTGCTTGTATCAACAGATGACAAAGAGATTGCTAAAATAGCTAAAAGATATGGAGCAGAAGTTCCTTTTTTAAGACCAAAAAAATATTCAAAAGATTTTACAACTACTGAAGAAACTCTTAAACAATCCCTTCTTTCTTATGAGAACTATTCTGGCCATAAATTTGATATTTGTATTTTCTTAACTTGTACTAATATATTTAGAAAAGTTAGTTGGATCGTAGAAGCTGTTAATACTCTTAAAGCGAAAAAAAATATTGATAGTGCTTTCTCTGTTCACCAATTATATAAACATTTCTGGCATTTTAAGAACAATAAACTCTCTAAAGTTCTTCCTTGGATGAATAAATACACAAGTAGACAAGTTGCACCTAAACTTTTTAGGGAAGATACTGGATTGGCCTGTGCTACTAGATCAAAATTTTGGAGAGCTGGAAAAAGAATTGGACCAAATGTTCACATTATACCAAATGATGATAGCCTCTCAGGCATTGATATTCACAGTTTGGATGACTTAGCACTCGCTAATGCTGTTTACAATAATTTAAAGAGAAATAAAAGACTAAGTGAATACTCACTGTAATTTATATTAAGTAAAAATGAAAGATCTTAGTATTTTACTATTTGGTTATAATAGACCCTCACATTTAAGAAGGCTTTTAATAAGCTTAGAAAATCAAAAAATTAAAAATAATATTTACTTTATATTGGATGGACCAAAATCAAAATCAGATAATATAGTACAAAAAGAAATAAAATTAATGACTGAGAAAAATCATTTTTTAAATATCCAGTGTTTTTTTAGAAAAAATAATCTTGGTTTGGCCAATTCTATTATTAATGGATTAACTAGAATTAAAAAAAAATCTAAATACTTTTTAATTTTGGAAGATGACTGCATTCCACGTTTAGGAATTTTCGAATACATAAATTCTGCTTTAAAATTATCAAATAATAATCCACAAAATAATATTATTTGTTGTTATCAAACTCCAAATATATTTGAAAAAAGTAACTATCTAAAATTTTATAATACAGATTTATTTATTCCATGGGGTTGGGTGATATCCAATCTAACTTTAGAAAGATTTATTAAATTCTATAAAACCAAAGACTCTTGTCATATAGAAGATGAATTTTTTAATAAAATTTCAAATACAATAAAATCAAAAAAAAATATTTGGTCTTTAGATTTTATGAAATTCTGTAAATTAAATAATATTTCTTTTATATATCCAAATTTTTCTTTTATTAAAAACATAGGTTTCGATGGATCAGGTATTAATTCGAAAATTACTAATAATTTTGATACAAAGTTTCAATCATTTAAAAATATTACAAATAAAATTTTAATTTCAAATAATATTAAAAAAAAGCAAAAAAACTTTATAAAAAGAAATCTTTCTTTTTTTTACTAATATGAATTTCGCAATAATTGGATATGGAAGTATTGGAAAAAAATACCTAAGAATACTTAATAAAAAGTTAAATAGAAAAAGAGATAATATTTTCATTTTTGATAAGGTTTTTTCTAAAAATAAAAAAAAAATTAATAATTATTTTTATAATAGTAGTGAAATAAATAAATTATCTTACAATTTTTCTTTATCAATAATATCTACTCCCTCCAACAGTCATTTTCAAGATGTAGTTAAATTGATAGGTAAATCAAACTCTATACTTATTGAAAAGCCATTTGTTTTAAGCCTTAAACATGCAAATAAATTAATTGAATTAAGTAAATATCATAAGGTCAAAATGTATGTTTGTTTTCAAAATAGATTAAATAAATCAATTCAATATTTGGTACAAAAAAAAAGAATTTTTAATAAACCTTTTTATATTGATTGTTGTTTATTTTGGCATAGAGATTTTAACTATTATAAAAATAATTGGAGGGGGAATTATAGCTCAGATGGGGGTGTTTTAACAAATCAAGCAATTCATTTGCTAGATACTATTACATATCTTTTTGGTGAAATAAAAAAATTTAACGCAATTGCAGGTTTTAATCAAAGTAAATTAGCTTCAGAGGATATTATAATACTAAATTCAATAACAAAAGAAAATTCAATATTTTCTTTAAGAGCTACTACAAGATCTGACCATAATTACAATACAGAGATTAATATATTTTATGATAAGCAAAGAATTATGATTTCAGGTAAAAATTTTAACAAAATCTATGTATATAAAAATGGTAAAAAATATTTGTTAAAAAATTACTCTGAGACTTTTTATGATCAGTCAGGCAATGGGCACGAGAAAATAATAAGTTTATTTATAAAAAACAAAAAAAAATCCCTTGAAATGTTTGAAATTTCTAAAAATCTACATGTTATGAATGTAATACACTCAATCTACAATCATATTTTTAGTTTTAAGCTAGATAAAATTTCCACAAAAGGTAGTCTATTAGGAAGATGATTCAAAATAAAAAACCAACAAAGGATATATCAAAAGATGATATTGATAATAAATTATTTAAGGTCTGCAATAAAAAAACAAAAAGATTAGTAAAGATAAATAATAAAATAACCTTTGGTAATGGAGATTTAAATATCATAGCCGGTCCAAATGGAGTAGAGTCTAAAAAATTAATTCATAAAACAGCTTCTTTTTTAAATAGGCTAGGTGTCAAAATTCTTAGAGGACACGTTTTTAAACCTTTAACCTTCCCATATAGGTCTAGTCAATATTCTGAGTCTGGTGTTAAGGGTTTAGAGTGGCTTAAAGAAGTGCGATCTGAATATGATATGACAATTGTATCGGAAATTACAGAGCTTCAATACCTTGATAAGATGTTAAATACAATTGATATACTCCAAATTGGTACAAGAAATATGCAAAACTTTGAACTTGTCAGAGAGGTTGCAAGATCAAAAAAACCAATAATTCTAAAAAGACACTTTGGATCAAGTTTGAGGGACCTTTTGGGTGTAGCTGAGCATATTCTTTATGAGGGTAATTATAAACTCATTTTATGTGAAAGAGGTATTTCCGCTCCTCATACTCACCGTGAGACATCAAGATATTTATTAGATATCCAGGCTATACCAGCTTTAAGGGAATTGACAAATTTTCCTATAATCTCAGACCCTAGTCATGCATCATTTTGGGCACCATGGGTGCCTAGTTTGGCTTATGCTTCTGTTGCTGCAGGAGTTGATGGATTAATTATTGAAACTCATCCAAATCCGTCAAAATCTAAGGTAGACCCACTACAGCCTTTGAATTTTAATACATTTAAAAAAGTTTTTAAAAATATTAAATCACTAAAAAGATTGACTAAAAAATTTTAAATTTATGATTTCAGGCATTATTGGTCATCCGCTTAAGAACCCAAGGTCAATTTCAATTTGGAAAGATTTTTTTAAAAAAAATAATATTAAATCCGAGATGATTAAATGGGAAATAGATGATGCTAATTTTAATCAATTTATCACTGAACTATTTAATAATCCACATTTTTTAGCTACTGCAGTCACTATGCCATATAAAAAAAAAGCATTAGACTTTGCAGAGGTGATTGATGTATCAGCACAATCAGCTCAGAGTACAAATTTATTAATTAAAAAGAATAATATTATAACAGCATATAATACTGATGTATTAGGGGCTGAGAAAAGTATATTTAAACAAATATCAAAATTTAAATATATTATTATTTTAGGTTTTGGTGGAACTGGTGAGGCAATTTATAGATATTTTAACAAAAAATATCCAAAAAAAAATATTATTGTTATTAGTAGTAAAAAATTCAAAGAAGTTACATTTAAAAAAAAACTCACACAAAAACTTATTTCTCATAAATCAATTATTATAAATTGTACACCGTTAGGTAGTGATTTATCGAATGAATACCTAAATAAATTGCCAATATGTGAGGATTTACTAAATGATATTGAGCCTAATTCTTTAATTTTTGATATTGTTTATTCACCAGAGAAAACTAAGCTTTATTATGAGTGTAAAAAAAGAAATATTAAATATATTAATGGTAAAAATATGAATACTTACCAAGCACAAGAAGCGTTAGATCTTATTTTTGATGCTTATAAAAAAAATGAAAAGATTTAATATAAAAAATAAAAATATACTTATAGCGGGTGGTTCAGGCCAGATTGGAAAAAGTATAATTGATTTTTTTTTAAAATTAAACGCAAGAATTATAAATCTTGATATTCAAGATATTAAACAGCAGAAAATTAATTCAAATAGGAACTACTTATTCTATAAAATTGATTTTAGTAAAAAGGAGGATATAGATCTTATTTTTAACAACTTTATTAAAAAAAAACGCATAGATACTCTGATTAATCTTTTCCACTTCAAAGGTAACTTTAGGAAACTAGAGCCTAATAATAGTTTTTTTGAGTCATTTGATAAGTATGACTTTTCAAATTGGAATAATACAATAAATGTAAATTTGAATGGATTATTTCTAATATGCCAGAAAACTCTTAAAATTATGATGGGCCAAAAAAAAGGTAATATAATTAATGTTTCCTCTACTTACGGTGTTGTATCTCCAAAAAAACATATTTATGGAAAATCTGGCATCAACAACCCGATAGCTTATTCAACCACAAAAGCTGGAATTATTAATTTCACAAGATATCTTGCTACTCATTATGCAGAATACAATATAAGAGCAAATGTTATTTCTCCTGGTGGTGTAAAAAATAAAATGCAATCAAAAGAGTTTGTTAAAAACTATAAAATAAACACTCCCTTAAAACGTTTGGCAAATCCGTGGGAATATAATGAAGCTTTCTTATATTTAGCGTCAGATGCTTCTTCATATATGACCGGATCAAATTTAATTATCGATGGTGGCTGGACTGCTTGGTGACGAAATAATTTTTTGTATTCAAGCTAGGGTAAAATCGAATAGGCTACCCGCCAAAATTTTTTTTGATTTTTACGGAGAAAAAATTATTAATAGAATTATCTCAATCTGTCTAAAGTGTACCAACTCTTCTAATATTTTTATTTTGACAGGATCAAAAGAAAATAACAGTATTATTGAAAACGAAACATCATTATCTGGTGTAAAAGTTTTTTATGGTTCAGAAAACGACCTTTATAGTAGATATAAAGATTTCATATCCAATATCTCTCCAAATTGTAAATATTTTTTTAGGATTACTAGTGATAATTATTTAATTCAACCTGAAATATTAAAAGCAATGGCAAATGATTTAATCAAATCTAACGTTTTATATTCCTACGTTAAACCGTTATCACATTTTTCTGGAGAATTAATATCAAGAGATTTTTTTCTTAAATATAATCCAGATAAAATTACCCCATCAATACAAGAACATGTTACGACAGATATAAGAAATGATAAAAATATCAAAATAAAGTCATATGATAGCAATTTTATGGATATAAATCATAATTTGAATCTTACGCTTGACGATATTAATGATTTTATATTTATGAAAAAAATTGAAAAATTAAATTTATGCAAAAATTTGGACTGTTTAGGTGATATTAAAGAATTAAAAAAACATTTTGAAATTTAATATCTGTATTATTGGTAAAGGTTCAATTGGGAAAAGACACCATAGAATTCTAGAGAAAAACTTTGACTGTAATATATTTTTTATTCGGAGATTTCCTAAATTTTTAAATGAAATTGAATTAAAAATTTCTTTAATAAAAAAATTTAATTTTGATTTTTTTATTATCTGTAATCCTACTATTTTACACTATGCAGTTATCAAAAGATTAATCATCTTTAAAAAACCTATATTGGTTGAAAAACCACTTTTTTATCCAAAAAATATCATTAACAATAAGCTGATACTTAAAAATAAAAAAATAATCTTTACCGCATATATGATGAGATATGATAAAGGTATTAACTATCTATTAAAATATGTTAGGTCAAGAAAACCCATAAGTGCTGATATTAATTGGTTAACATACATGCCAAATTGGCACAAAAATGAAAATTATAAAAATTCTTACGCTTCAATTCAAAAATTAGGAGGAGGGGTAATTTCTACATGTTCTCATGAAATTGATTTGGCGATTTATTTATTTGGGGACGTTATAAGTGTATACTCAACTAATTTAAATCAAGGTTTAAAAAACATTGATGTTGAAGATAAAAATATCTCAATACTTAAACATAAGAATGGTGTTGTTTCTAAAATATTATTAGATTTTTCATCCAGGTATATTGAAAGAAAAATTAAGCTATATTATGAAAAATTCATTATTGAGTGGGATTTTCTAAGTTCTGCAATATTTAAAATCACAAATACTAATACAAAAAAAATTTATACATATAAACAGAATATTGATGACTTATATTTAAAAGAATTAAATGAATTTATTTTCTCTAATAAGAAAAGTATAAGAATTAACTATGAAAATACTATTCAAACACAAAATATAATAAAAAAATTATTTTTATCTGCTAGGAGAATTTATTAATATTTTTTTCAAAACATAGTAATTCAATATTGTCTCATAAATAATTCTTTGAGCTAAAAATACCATACCACCTGGTAAATAAATTATGACTTTTTTAAAAAAGGCAAAATAAAAAAAAGCTACAAAAACTGAGAAAAAAGGTATTTTTCTTAAAGTCTTTTTTAAATTTTTTGTTTTAGAATAAACAATATAATCAGACTCCTTATTAGCTATATTTATCTGACTTCTGAACCAATAAGAAAAATCTTTCTTGTCGTCATGATAAATTTCTCCTTGAAGAATTTTTATTTTATTTTCTGGTATATTGAGACACTCTTTATGTCCAATTTCACTATAATTATATATATTTTTAAATAAGAAAGTTTTAGATGGATAAATTTTTTCCCTAATTATTGTTTTATTTATTTGAAAATATATTTTACTTGAATATCCATGGATATTTCTATCTATATTTAGTTTCAAAATTGATTTTACCAGTTTTTCATTTAAAACATAATCAGCATCTATCAACATTATATAATCTTTTTTACAATGATTAGTCGCAAATTTTAGCTTATCAAAATAACTACTCAATGTTGTATCAATAACCGTTACATTTTTAAATTCTTTTGATATAGCTTTTGTGTTATCTAAGCTACCACTATCGATTAGATATACTGATTGAAAAAGTGTTAATTTTGATAAAGTTAATTTTATATTCTTTTCCTCATTCAATATAGGAATATAAACACTTAAATTATCAATTACTTTCGAACTCATTTATATAATTGATCAACATTTTTTTAAATATGAATTTTCTTTTAAGTAATTTACTAATCTTTGAATTATTTCCTATATTAACAATTTTTTTTGTATTTGTCTTTGATGAAAAAACAACAAATTTTTTACTATTATGGGTCAATTCTAATAGTAAGTAAATGAGTTCTTTGAGACTAATTTTAAATTTACTTGATATAATAAATTCTTCATAATATTTTTTTTGATTTAGTTTTATGTAATCACTGACTGCATTAGTAAATTCATTTACATGCAAAAAATCTAAATACACATTACCATTTGTATTTAATTTAATTTTTTTTTTATTTTTTATTGAGTCCGTTATCATTTGAAACAATTTGTGCTCCTCATCAAGTAGGCCATATAAATTAAATAGTTTAAAAGATGCGCACTTAACCTTATATTTTTCTGAAAAAAATTTTAAGATTTCACTTTGTATTTTTTTTGATAAACCATATTCAGTAAAAGGGTCTTTGATTGTTTTTTCGCTGATTATTTGACATTTATTTCCATATTCTTGATTTGTACCAGTATGAAAAACTTTACAATTATATTTTGAAGAATAATCAAAAATTTCTCTTAACCCTATACTATTTATCTTTAATGCATTATCTAAATTAAAATCGTTAATATTTTTTGCTGTATAGGCATGATTAATATAGATGATATCAGGTTTTACTCTTTTTAGTATTTTTGCAAATTTTGTAGTTTTAAAAAGGTCACATTCTATAATTTCGATTTTTTTTTTTAAATCAATTAATCTCTTTAGTCTATTAGACTTATATTTGTTTATATTTTTTGAAATAATCCCAATTACTATGTAATTCTCACAAAGTTTTTTTGCTAAATGATACCCGGTAAAACTACTTACACCTGTTAAGATTAATTTCATTTATTTAAATAAAAAGCTTTAGCAGGATGACAATATTTGTTGACTATTAAAACTTTATTTTTTCCAAAAGTATCTCTTATTTTATTTATACTTTTTTTGTTACATACTATTAGATAGAAACCATCACCACCAGCTCCAAGAAGTTTGTAACCATAGATATTATTAATGGTTGAAAATTGTTTTTCAATTTTCAATAATTTTGATGTAAAAATTTTTTTAGATAATTTTTTTTTCAAATTCCATGTTTCCAATAATTTTACTCCAAATTTTTTAATATCAAGTTTTTTATCTGATAAATCTTTGTATATGCTTTTTGATATATTCAATATTTGTTTAAGTTCAAAAGTATTATTATTATCTTTGCGAGATTGATCTTTTAGTATTTCATTTGCATCTCTAAATGATCCTGTCCACACTAAACAGATACTTTGAAAAATTTTTTTTTCGTAATTTTTATTTATTTTTTTTTTATATATCTGATTGTTGCTTTTAATATTGTAGAAATTAAAACCACCGTACAAACAAGGTAAATAATCTTGAATTCCAATAGGTGATTTTAATTTTGAAATTTCTATTTTTTTTGCAATATTTAAAATCTGATTTTGTCTTAGCTGATAATTAAATAATTTATTGATTGCAATTATTAAAGCTAAGCAAAATGAACTTGATGAACCTAATCCACTTCCCGCAGGTATATCGTTAATAATAGTGATATTAAGACTTTCTTTAATTCTAAAAAATTTAAGAGTTTCTCTTACAATATTATTAGAAATTAAATTTATGTTATTAACTTTTTCAATTGAAGAATAGTTTATTCTAAATTTATCTGGATAAAAAAAACTACCTTTCTTTACAATAACATAAATAAACTTATCAATAGCACAACTAAGAATGAAACTTCCATATTTAGTGTAAAAATTCTCAAAATCAGTACCGCCACCAAAAAAACTTATCCTTAATGGTGTCTTAACTAAAACAGAGTTGTAGCTCATTTATTATGAGTGTTTTAGTTCCCAACTATAAGGTATGTCATTTTTGAAAGGATCTATTTTGATCATTTCATTTGGATCATGCGGTATGTCTGCACAGTTAGCTAAAATTGTCATTTTATCACCATATGACTTGTAACCATTAACTAATCCTGGGGGTATTTGGACAAGTTTATAATTATCTTCACCAAGGAAAATTTCCATAATATTTCCATAAGTTTTCGACTCTTTTCTTGGATCATATATGACTAACTTTGCCCTACCAGAAACAATACAATTATTAACAGTCATTTTTGTATGTTGATGCCATGCTTTTATTGAACCTGGCCAACATGTTGAGAAATAAATTTCACCAAATCCAACAAAATGACCATCAGTTTTTTTAAGCATATGCATTACTTTCCCCCTTTCATCAATAATTTGATTTAAGGGGATAATTTTTACACCTTCGATTATTTGATTGTTATTTAATTTGCTCATAAAAATAAATCCTTATTTACTCTATTTGAATTAATCAGTTTTGTTAACCAATTTAATCTAACAAATTTACTTTTATTATACTCTTCCTCAGATATATATTTCTTAATATTATTAATTGTAATAGAAGTGCCTTTTTCAAGAGGAGTAAATTTAAATTTAGGAAAATATCTATTAAATTTTTCAAAACTAACTTTATATGTTCTATTATCTGCTTCTTTCGAATTTTTTATTAAAATTTTTATCTCTGGTAAAATTTTTTTTACAATTAATGCCAAGTTTTTGATTCGCGTGTTATTATTACCAATATTAAAAATTTGATTATTAATTAATTTAGGGTCTTGTTTCATTATTAATTCAAAATACTTGCAAACATCATCAAGATAAGTTACAGGCCTCCATTGATTACCTGAGCTATTTATTATTATCTGTTTATTGAAAATTGCATTTGCAATAAAGTTATTTAACACAGTGTCAAGTCTCATATATTTTGAGATTCCATAAATAGTCCCATTTCGAATAAAAGTAGGAGCAAAACTATTATCAGATAACTTTGATAACTCTTTTTCTGCTATAACTTTAGATTTGGCATAAGTTGTTTGGGGATTTGTAGTGTCTCTCTCACTTTTAGGTTTCAAGTTATTGCTTACACCATACATTATACATGATGATGAAAAAATAAATTTTTTTACGCCCGCTTTTTTTGCCAATTTTGCTATTTTGATAGTTGCTTTGTAATTAATATCTTCAGTCCATTTTTTATTAAAATTTCCTATCGGATCGTTGCTTAGTGCTGCTAAATGAATCACTGTCTCAATATCTTTGAAATCACTTATGTTTAGATTTCGAATATCTTTTATTTTTGATCTTTGATTTAATCTTTGTTTATTGACTGAGCAGTTATTAAAAAAACCACAATCAAGACCTTTTACAGGATGCCCCTTACGAATAAAATATTCGAACATCTTGCTCCCAATATACCCTTTTGTGCCAGTTATAAGAATCATAATAAGATCTTGCTATATTTATCTAATTTTTTATTTTTAGAGAACCATTTTTTTGCTCTTGAATAAATCTCTGGATTAGTAATGCTTATGTATTTATTTGTGGTTTTTGTGTATGAAATTTTTTTAAGATTTGAGGCATAAATTATATAGTCGTTAAATGATTTAAAACTATTTTTAAAAATTATATTCCTATTCACTACACTATATCCCATTTCAACGTAATCACATATTTTATTTCTCTTTTTGTAATATTTGATTTTTTTATTATTAATAAATACGTTCCCTTGTTCATTTGCCAATTTTTTACTTTGCAAAAGAAGGTGTATCATAGATTTTTTTTCAACTTTATTAAAATGTTTTTTAAAATTAAAATTTATATAATTATCCCCGTACATTAACATAAAATTTTGATCTAATTTTTTTTGTATTTTTTTTAGCCTCTCACCTGTTTCTAATTTAGGATCTGTATAAATACAATTTATCTTTTTAATTTTATTTTGTCTTACATATTCATGGATTATTTTATGTTTGTATCCAGTTAATAGTAAAATTTCTTTAAAATTATTAATCTTTAATTGATTAATTAAAATTTGCAAAAAATTTATATTATTTACCTTTATCATGGGCTTTGGAATTGTTAGTGTATAAGGCAACAACCTCTTACCTTTTCCACCACATAGAATTACAGCTTGATCTAGCATTTATTATTTGTTTAAGAAATTATACTAATCAAATATAATAATAATCAATTTTAGATAAATGTCTTTTCAACATATTCTCCCTTTATATCTGACACTAATATTAATTTTATATGGTTCAATGTTTTATATTTCTAACGTATTAAATGTTTATGGTAAATCTAAGTTATCTAATAAAGAAGTGCCACTATTAGGTGGCATTATTATTTTGATTTTCTATCATTTGAGTATTTATTTTTTTGGTATAGATCTTATTAATTATGATATTTCTATCAATTTCATTATAACCTTGTTTTTTATTCTGGGTTATTTAGATGATAAATATAATCTGAGTGCATCAGTAAGACTTATCTCTCAATTCATTTTGTGTTTATTGTTTTTGTATATGAATAACTTTTTTTTAATAAGTAATTTAAATTTATTTAGTATATCAATAGAAATTAATTTATTTCTATCTTATCTTTTAACAATAATAAGCTTAATGGTATTATTAAATTGTTTAAATTACTTTGATGGATTAAATGGTTTAGTAATATTTTTTGCAGCATTGTTTGTATTATTATTTTTTTATTTTATTCAGTTTGCAAATATTTTATTTATAATAACAATTTTTCTTCCTATTTTGTTCGTATTTTATCTAAACATTACAGATAAAATTTTTTTAGGCGACTCAGGTGTATATATAATTTCATTTATTTTATCATTAATGCTTATATTTATGCATAATCATGTTGATAGTGAGTTAAAAGGTAAAAGTATTATGCCTATTTTAATTTTTTTTATACCTTTTCTAGATTTTTTGAGGGTATCTATCTCTAGACTTATAAACAAAAAATCTCTCCTTCTTAAGGACTCAAATCATTTGCATGATTTACTTTTTAGAAAATTAGGTAATAAAGCAACATTTCTTTATTTAATAGTTTTTCAAACCTTTATTATTATAAATGTCGCACTTTTCAACAGGTATTCATTTCAGCTTATTATCATCTTCCTTCTAATTTACTTTACAACATTCTACATACTAAAGAAAAAAATATGAAAATTGCTGCTATTATTCCTTGTTACAAAATTAAAAATGATTTGATTTCTTTATTAAATAAATCTCTTGATCATTTTGATGTAATAATTGTAGTAGACGACAATTGTCCTTACAAAACAGGATCTAAAGTTTTAAAAAAATTTAAAAATAATAAAAAAATATACGTAATTCATAATAAGATAAACCTTGGTGTAGGCGGTGCTGTGAAAAAAGGAATAGAATATTTAATCAAAAGTGATGTTGAAATTTTTGTAAAAATTGATGGTGATGGCCAAATGTCTTTGGAAGATCTCGACCACATGTTATTACCTATCAAAAATGGTAATGCTTCATATGTAAAGGGCAGTAGATTTCTTGACATAAAATCTAGAATATTAATGCCGAAGCTAAGATATTATGGAAATAAACTTATGTCGATAATGTATAAATTTTTCTCAAATGACATAAGCGTTTCAGACCCTCTTAATGGTTATTTAATCATGCACAGAAATATATTTAAAAGCATAAATTTAAATAAATTATCTAATGACTTTTTCTTTGAAACAGATTTACTCTTTAATTTAAAAGATAACAGTATAAGTGTAGTCGAATTACCTGTTCTAATTAATTATGAAGACCACAGTAGTAGTTTCAAACCTTTATTTGAGTCATTTAATTTTATTTTCAAATTTTTAAATAAATCTTTGAACAGATTGATATTTTATCATTTAAACATAAAATTTTTCTCAATCATGTTTATACCAACAGTCATCTTGGTTTATTTTTTCTTTTATAGCCTTATTAATTTGCTAAATGTGATATTTTTATTTGATGATCAATTATTTAATAATTTTTTTTCAATAATTAAAACTTTTATTTATATGATATCATATTTCCTGATTTATAGACTATTAGATATAATCGTAACAAATGTTAAAAGATAAATATGACGTTACTATAGCTATTTTAAATTATAATAGAGAGAAATACATTGATAGATCTATTAGGTCGTGTTTAGATCAAATTGTATTCAATAAAAAAATCGAAATATTAATTTTAGATGATTTTTCAACAGACTCATCATACAAAAAAATAACTGAGTATAAATCAATTGATAATATTAATATTATTAAAAATAAAAAAAATTATGGTATTGGCTATTCATCACAAAAGTGTCTAGAAAAGTCCAAAGGTAAATACTTTATGCGTGTTGACTCAGATGATTTTTTAAATAAACACGCAATAAATGATATGATTAAAATATTAGAATTTAATAAAGATTTATCTTTTGTCTGCTCTGATCATTATAGAGTAAATGAAGAGGGCAGAAAAAGAAAACTTATTAAGTTAAATAAAATTAATACAATTAAAAATCATGGAGCTGGTATTCTTTTTAATAAAAAAGATATAGTTCAAGTTGGTGGATTTAATAAAAAATTATTAGAAGCAGAGGATTACGATCTTATAAGTAAATTATTAAAGAAAAATAAAAAATATTTTTATTTACCTGTTCCATATTATAGATATTTTATTCACAAAAGTAATATTAGCCACTCAGGTAAAAGAAAAAAAATTATTGAAAAAATATTAAAGTCCTAAAGTATTTTAATTTTTAAAACTTTGTATCTTGAAACAGTTTTCACATCAAAAATATACTTAGTTCCTTTTTTATTGAGGTTAAGAAATATTTCTTTCTTAATTTTTTGAAATTCAACATTACCGTTTTCGTATATCCTTCCAAACAAATATATATAATTAACATTATCTTTTAATTGCAGGCATTTATTTAAGCTTGAATTACAAAACCTTGTATCTAAATCTTTTGATAAATTTGCAGAAAATGTTAGCTCATCTGTTTTAAATACAAGGCTCTCTTGCTTATTAAAATCATTTACAAGAAAATTTTCAAATTCCTTTGAATTTTCCCTGTTTTTAATAATCTCTAATTTATCAGATAGAAAAAACCCCCCCCCAAGCAAGTAACTAATAGATAATAAAAAAAATATGCAGAATAAAACGATAAATTTTTTAAAATAAATACCAAAATAATATTTTGCAAAAAGTATCTGTAGGAAAATTATTATAAAAGATGTTGGTAAATAATAGTTTAATTCGTTAGGTGGTAGTACATATAAAAAAATTGCGGATATCATTATAAAATAATAAATAATTATATTTAAAAATTTTGAATTTATTATTTTTGTTCCTTTGTAAAATACCCATATCAATGCAATATTAATTATAAATATTACTTTTTCATTAGAGACAAATTTGTTAAGAATCAGGTGTCCACTAAACACATTTAACCCATCATTAATTTTGGTCATTGAAAAATAGTTTGTATTATCAACGCTTGTATTTATTCCAGCAATGCTATTGGTATTAAAAATATTTTTATTTAAAAAAAAATCTGAAATATAATTCATAAAAATATAAAAAGTATTAGATACACCACTAATTTTAAATAAGATTAAAGTTAAAAATAACAAATTTAATAATATAAAAATTATAAAAAATGATATTTTTTCAATTTCTTTTTTATCAAAATATAAGTACGACATGAAGATAGATATAATTAATATCAAATGATGAAATCTAAAAAATATTCCCACTATGATTAATGGGAA
Source organism: uncultured Alphaproteobacteria bacterium (assembly GCA_902555695.1). GTDB lineage: Bacteria > Pseudomonadota > Alphaproteobacteria > HIMB59 > HIMB59 > HIMB59. Next base: position 119,459 of record CACDTV010000003.1, read on the forward strand.
TAAAAAAATTTTTGATATTAAACTTACTTTTTGGATATCGAATAAGTAGTTATATAGAAAAATAAAAATTATAATACTTAATGGAAAATATACCATTTCATTCGAATAACTAGCAATTTGGTTTAAGTTGTATGGTTGAAAGAAAAAACTCAAAAAACAAATATTTTTAAAAAAACTATTATCTAATTTTAATTTTATTAAAAATCTAGAAAAGTATATGTAAGCAAAACTCCATAAAATACCTAATAAAAGTATTGGAAAAAAATACCAATATTTAAGTCCAAATGACAATATTCCTAAATAATGTATTAGTGAAATACCTATTTGAAATGTATATATATTATTTTCTGGAATTAAATTGTAAAAATTACTAAAAAATTTATTTTCATATAAACCTTTTGCTATGTCTAGGTATAATGGACCATGTACTTCCGACAATATACCGAAGTTATAACTAAGGTTGAAAATATTTATTGAAACTATAAATGTAATTAAAAATACTATGGCTAAATTTATAAGTAATTTTTTATCAATATTTATACTAGAAAAATTCATAGTTATAAGATTATTTGCATTTTCTTTTTTATTTTCATTACTATTTTACTTACTATGGTCTGTGACTTTTGAAAAATCAAATCAAAAAAAGTATTCAAATTTATTAATTTCCTTTAATAATACATGCTATCTAGATCATTTACTAGAGGCGTACTTAGGTAGATTTGAAAAAAAAAGATATATAATTTCTCTAAAAAGATCAGTCGATAATGAGCATATTGAGTACACGGATTTAATAAAATCCAATATCAATCTTTGTTACAAGTCTATTACATACGAGCTAGTTGTTTTAGATAATCGTAAAAAAGAATTATTATCTTACATTGATGACATGATTTTTAAAATTAATAATACACGTGATCATGATATGCAAAATTTCCTGAGTTCTTATGAAAATTTAATTTTATATATTGAAAAAAATAAAATAACTAAAAATTCATATTTAAATAAAATTATTATGAATTTAAAGAATAACTATAAAATAAATCTTAATTTTGACTCAGATAAATTAGATTATAAAAAGAATGAATATTTAGGCTTTTTAAATGAAATTTATTATAAAAAACACGAAAAGACTTTCGATAGAATAGTATATTCCAAAAAAGTGAAGGCATATAATCAGACTGAATTATTTAGGATTAATAAATTTATACTTTTTTTTATATTTTATATTTTAATTTCAATACTATTCTTTTGTGGATTTAAATTTTTTGAACAAAAAAGGTAAAATATAATTATTACTGGAACAATATATCTAGATGTTAGAAAAAACTCCGTAATGAATAGATTTGAAAATATTATAATCATAAACAATATTTGACTTTCATTTCCTTGGAAGAAAATCTCAGTCTTAAATATATAATATAAAAAAATTACAATAATAGATACATTAAGAAAACCCAATGCATTTAAAATCACAAATAGTCCACTGTCATAATAGAAAGGTGGTTGATAGTAATCACCACCAAAAAAAAAAGATAAAATACTGACTGGGGTGTAAATTTCAATAGAGTCTATTCTAGAGTCACTTATGTTACCTATATTAAAATTGTTAAGATATATATATAAGTTTTCAAATACTAAATTATTTTGAACTATATTTATTAAAGAAAAAACAAACATTATTGAAAGGGTAATAGTTATAAAAAGTTCAATTTTTAAATTGATAAAATATTTAAGATAAATCTTCCTTCCAAAAAAATAAAATAAAAATAAACAAAAAAATATTGTATATAAAGTTGAGTCTAATAAATAAATCAATATAAAATTAATTATTATATTTAAAAAATTAAGATATCTATTTTTTAAAAAAATAAGATTAGTTATGCCAATAACAAGTAATAGCGCAGATAATATATGCTTATCTCCCCTCCAAGTATATGAGGAGGTTAAAGGAAAACTATAATTATTAATATTAAAATCAAATAAATTTATATCAAAATTTAATTCAGCAGATATTTTAAAATAAAAAATATGTATTATTAAAATTATAAACAAAATATTTACTAAAATAAAAAATATTTTTTTATTTAATTCAATTATATTTATATTTTTTAAAAGAAGTAAAAGAGACAATGGCATAATTATTTTATAAATAATTGCAATTTTTTCTAAATAAAAAATACTTTGTTCAGTTATACTTAAACCAATAAAAAAACTAAAAAACAATGCGGTAAATGTGTAAAGTAAAATAGCTATATCTTTAATTTTAAAAAAATTAATATTTATAAATAGAAAAATTACTACAAATAAATCAACTATTCTAAATCCATAAAATACTTTATAGTTTAATAAAGATAATAATAATATTATTGATAAAAATAGAGTATTATACTTTTGAAGATGAAAATAATTATTCATAATATTGTTTGATTTTCAAAATTTTTTTTAAAAATGTTCTGGTGATTGGAAATGATAAATTATTTTTTTTAAATATTTTTAAATCTTCCATAAATACTTTATACAAATTTTTTATATTAGTAGAGTCCCCACCTAAGCTCATCGATAAACTATAATAATTAATGTGTTTTGTTCTTAAGTTTGATTTAGAAATTAAATTAATCATAAAATCAAAATCAGCTGCAATTGGGAAATCAAGAGAGTAATATCCTAGTTCATTATGCAAATCTTTTTTATAAATTATCGATGTGTGCGCAGGTATATTGTGAAAGGAAAAAATATTATATTTTTTATGTAATTTCCAAGACCTTTGAGTTTTTCCATTAATATGAAATTTAATATTTGATGAAACCATATCAACATTTTCCTCATTTATAATCCTATTTGAATCCTTTAAGTAACTATCATTTATATAGTGATCATCATCATGTAAAAAACAAATATATTCAGTTTTAACTTCATTAATTGCCTGATTAATGGCAAAAAACTTATTTCTATAATCATTATCTTTTTCAATTATGAATTGGCTCTGAGGATATTTTTTATTCAAATTTTTTATATCATCTTTTGAAATGTCTTTAAAAATAACTATATGATCAAAATGATCTTTACCTTGCTTGTAAAGTGTATCAAAAGAATTATATAAAGATGATTTTATACCTTTTATTACTGAAATGACGCTTATTTTTTTTAAATGCATAATCCTATATTTTCAAATATAACAAATTTAAGATAATAATAATGTACAAAGATAATACAAATTTATTTAATATAAATTTAATTCTCATATCGCTATTCCCACTCTTCGTTTTTTTAGGGCCATTTTTTGAAAACTTTATTTTTATTGCTTATTTTATCTTATGTTTGATTATTTTAATCAAAAAAAATCTATATTTTGAAAAAAGTTTATTGATGTCTTTATTTTTATTTTATTTTTTTATTCTTCTTTCAGGTACCATTTCTCAAAACTATGACTCAATAGTAAAATCGATATTATATATATTATATTTATTACCAATAATTTTTTTCTACACATTAAAGTTTGATAAAAATAATTTTAAAACAATAAGTTATGTTTTTATTTTTTTTATTTTAATTCTTTCTTTTGATTTAATTATCCAAAAAATTGTTGGTTATAATATTTTTGGAATGCCACTAAACGAGTGTTATGACACTGTAAATAATAATATTAAAAAAAATTGTAGACCTTCAAGTTTTTTTGGTGACGAATTAGTTGCAGGTTCTTTTATTGCTAAGTTCTCTTTTATTCCTATTCTAATCACAATGGCAAGTTTTGATAAAATTAAAATTAATAAAATTACTTTTTTATTTTTGTTTTATATATTAGGCTTATTTGCTATCTATCTTACGGGCGAAAGAATGGCTTTTTTAATACATTCTTTATTTTTTTTAGTTTTTATTATTTTAATTTCATTCAAATATAAGAAATTAATTATTTTATTTTTGTGTTTATTGATTTTCTTATTTATAGCATTACTTAGTCAAAATAATTATGGTTCAAAAAGATTAATTTCTATTTTTTCTAATTTATACAGCAAAGATATAGTTGAAATACCTATACTTACACATGGCATTCAAGAAAAGGAAACTATTACAAATTTAGTCATCTATGATGAATATTTAAATGATTTTAAAATAGAGAAGAACGCTGTTATTGGTAAAATTCAAATAAAAAGAAATTATTACGAACAATGTAATGAAGAAACATTGCAAGTCTGTGAGAGAAATAAGTCGGCAAGATTATTTAAAGTATCCCAAAAAAACAGGAATTTAAAAATTATAAATTATAAAAAAAATTTCAATAACACTTCTTTTTATGTTAATGCGAGTATTTTTGAAAAAGATCTGAATGAATTAGAATATGAAGATTTTAGAATATTCAGCAAGGATAAAATTGTAAAGACCTTTTTAGATACGGGTTGGGGAGCACATGTACAGGCATCTTTTGAAATATTTAAATCAAATTATTTGTTCGGTA
>CACDTV010000004.1 GCA_902555695.1 uncultured Alphaproteobacteria bacterium
AATATGTTTATTGTCTATATATAATCTGCTGCTATGTCTGCTTTGGCACAATTATCCAAATTTATTGATCGATTTAATACAATCATAGGATATCTATGTGCTTTTTTTGTTTTTTCTATGGTCATAGTTGTATTCACTGTTGTCGTCTTAAGATATGGGTTCAATATTGGATTTATATGGATGCAAGAAGTTTATGTTTGGCTTCATAGTTTTGTTTTTATGTTGGGTGCTGGTTTTACTTATTTAGCTAATGAACATGTCAGAATAGATGTCTTTTACCGAGAGGCATCAAAAAAATATAAAGCTACTGTAGATCTATTTGGAAATATTTTTTTACTTCTACCTTTTTTATATATTATTTGGAATTACAGCTATCCCTTTGTATATAGATCTTTTTTGATGGGGGAGGTTTCCAGAGAAGCGGGCGGTATGCCTGCTTTATATATTTTAAAAAGTGCAATTCTATGGTTTTGTTTAGTTTTATTTCTTCAATTAGTCTCTAATGTAATTAAATCAATACTGACACTTTCAAACTATCATTTGTCTGATAATAAATCATGATTAGTCCTGAAATTTTAGCAATTGTAATGTTTGTAACAACATTGGGGTTATTACTTTTCGGTTTTCCCGTTGCTTTTACACTTGCTGGAACAGCTCTTCTGTTTGGGTTTATAGGAGATGCTCTAGAAATATTTAATTTCAGAATGCTAGGATTTTTTCCTCAACGCATTTTTGGAACAATGATTAATGAGCCCCTTGTGGCTGTGCCCCTATTCATTTTTATGGGAATAATGTTAGAAAAAACAAAAATTGCAGCCGGACTATTACATTCAATTGGTGAACTATTTGGGACTACTAAAGGAGGTCTTGGAATAGGGGTTGTAATAGTGGGTATGTTGTTAGCTGCATCAACAGGCATTGTTGGTGCAACAGTTGTTACAATGGGAATGTTATCTTTACCCTCAATGATGAAAGCTGGCTATGATCAAAAAATAGCCACAGGCACAATTTGTGCCGCTGGCACATTAGGACAAATAATACCTCCCTCAATTGTTTTAGTTTTACTTGCAACAATTTTACAAGGCGCAAATGAAGAAGCAGCGATGTTAGTTGGTAATTTAGCTCCAGATCCGGTTACAGCAATTGATTTATTTGCTGGTGCTATTCTACCTGGATTGATGTTAGTAGTCTTATTTATAATTTTTATTTTCATATACGCTAGAATAAACCCATTAAGTTGTCCGCCTGTTGAAACTACCAAGTCAAGAACTGAGATATACATTGAAGCTGCTAAATCAGTTGTGCCTCCCATAACTCTTATTGTGCTAGTTTTAGGCTCGATTTTATTTGGAATAGCGACCCCCACAGAGTCTGCATCAGTTGGAGCTGTTGGAGCTGCGATAATTGCATTGTTAAAGGGTGAATTAAATTTCAAGAATATTAAAGAGACAGCTTTAGGAACTGTAAAACTTAGTTCATTTGTATTTGTAATTTTAATTGGTGCCTCAATGTTTTCTCTTGTGTTTCGTGGTTTTGGTGGTGATGAAATGATAGAGCATTTTCTTGGAACTCTACCTGGTGGGCTTTACGCAGCACTCATTTTAGTAATGATAGTAATTTTTCTATTAGGTTTTTTCCTAGACTATATCGAAATAATTTTTGTCATCGTTCCATTAGTTGGTCCAATATTAATTGCAAACGGAGCAGACCCATTATGGTTAGGTATTCTTATTTCACTGAATTTACAAACTAGTTTTTTAACACCTCCTTTTGGATTTTCTTTATTTTTTTTAAGAGGAGTGGCCCCAAGTAGTATTAAAACTAAAAACATGTACAGAGGGGTAATTCCCTTCATTGGAATTCAAGTATTGGCTATATTAATTGTTGGTTTTTATCCTGAAATAGCAACCTGGTTGCCAAATAAAATGTTCTGATAAATAGATCATCCCCGAATAGGTATCGGGGATGATTTTAATTTTGTATTTATGCTGATGGATAAGTAAATGGGAGACTTCTTACTCTCATGTACTCTTTTTCAGATGTATTTGTCCATCTCAGAATTGATGATCTAAATTCAACAATATGTGAGAAAAGAGCCTGAGAAACAGGGTCTTCCGCTGCTATTGAGCTACAAACCTCTCCTGCTCTTTGACCCAATGCATTCATAACTGGATCTGGTAATTGTCTCATTTGAACACCATGCTCATTAATAAGTTTTTGATACGAACTATCGTTTGCAGCTTGGAACATAGATAAAACTTCCATGTTAACTGCCTTAGTTGCAATTGTGACTAGCTCTTTAGTTGCGTCATCAAGTTTTTCCCACTCAAACATATCTATTGAACAATCTAAGATAGTTGCTGGCTCATGCCATCCTGGGTTATAGTAATACTTAGCTGCTTGGTGTAATCCTTTACCTAAGTCAGCTGCAGGACCAATCCATTCTGTTGCATCAATCGCACCTGAGGCAAGTGATGGAAGCACATCCGCTCCAGCCAAAAGAACTGTATTAGCGCCAAAAGATTTTAATACCTCTCCACCAAGACCAGGCATTCTGATTTTTAGACCTTCAAAGTCTGCAAGAGAATTAATTTCTTTATTAAACCAACCCCCCATCTGGTTACCAGTATTACCCATTGGAAGAAATTTTACACCGATAGCATTATAAGCTTTGTCTGCTGCTTCAATTCCTCCACCATAGTAACACCATGCATTTTGTTCTTGAGCCGTTAAACCAAAAGGTAAAGCTGCAGAAAATGATGGAGCCATACTAATGTTTGTCCAATAATAACCTGCGCCATAAGCCATTTGAGCGGCTCCAGATCTTACTGCGTCCAATGACTCAAGTGGTGGTACTAATTCGCCACCATGATAAACAGTAATTTTTAGTTTATCAGAAGCATTGTTAACGTAACTTGCAAATCTATCTATTGCTTTACCAAGACCTCCTGCTTTACCAAAAGCAGAACATGCAATCCATTCCATGTGTCCACCTGATATTGCTGGTGCTGGAAATGAAGAAACTGCTGCGGCGCCTAGTGCTGCAGCACCTGCACCTTTAAGGAAATTTCTTCTTTTCATGGTCTTATTGTTAGTCTTCTTTTTTGCCATAAATATTCCCCTCCTAATATTAGAAATAATTAATTATTTTTTATTAGCTATCATTATACCAACAATCACAGATAAAATTCCAGCGTAATGATAACTCTGTAATGTTTCTTGGAAGACTAAATATGCAAGAATTCCACCAAAAATAGGCATTAAGTGGAGAAAAGGGCCTGATTTATTTGGGCCAATCAAAGCTACACCAGTATTCCAACAAATATATGACAAGATGCTAGGAAAAGTTCCGGTATAGCCAATTACTAATAAGGTTCTGTGATCAAATACTATGAAATTGTTTTGAATTATAACGTCATATAAATAAACAGGTAAGAGTAAGATTACTGTAAATACAAATGATAAATATAAAAAACTAAATCCTGAAACACCTGTTTCATTTTTTTTTAGAAATATTGAATACAATGCCCAAGATATAACAGCAAGTAGAATGAATAAATCTCCAGAGTAAAATTTTGAATCAAATATATTTTGGTAGTTACCTTTTGTTATAACATAACTAACACCAATAAGAGATAAAATGACACCTAACATTTGAAACAAGTTTGTTTGATTTTTATAAATCAATTTGTTTAAAAGGATTATCAACATTGGTGTTGTCGAAATAACTAATAAAGAATTAATAACAGTTGTCGCTGTTAGACCAATATAAGTTAATGTGTTAAATAGTGTTGGACCAGTTAAAATTATCAAAAAAACCATTCCTGGTTGTTTTTTTAAAAGGGGTAAGTCGACTAAAGCATTTTTTAAACAAAAGGGGGTTAGGATTATTAAAGCAATTACCCATCTGTAAAAAGATAATGATAGCGGTGATACTAATTCCTCAACTGAGGATAATCTTCCTACTATAAAATTGCCTGACCAAAATAAGGAGGCAAAACATAAAAATATAGCTGCTTTAAGAGAAACACTCACTTAGATTTTTTATTTGAGATTTTCAATAGCAATTGCTAAACCTTGACCACCACCAATACACATACTTGCAACACCAAACTTTTGTTTTGTTCTTCTGAGTTGATGAGACAAGGTTGTGATAATTCTTGCACCTGAACAGCCAATAGGGTGTCCTAATGCGATAGCGCCTCCTGCAATATTTAATTTATTTGGATCAATCTTTAAAGATCTTTGGACAGCAACTGAAGTTGCAGCAAATGCCTCATTGACCTCAACCAAATTAAAATAGTTAATATTTACACTCATTTTCTTCATTAATTTCTGTATAGCTGTAATTGGAGTAACACCCATATAATCAGGATTGCCCGCCGAGGACGCCCAAGATAGTACTTTTGCAATTGGTTTAATTTTGTTTGAAGTTACATATTTTTCAGAAGCTAAAGCCAAAAAACTAGCTCCATCATTTAATGAAGAAGCATTTCCAGCAGTAACTGTTCCAGATTTTTTAAAAACAGCTTTTAATTGGCTTAATTTTGGCAAAGTCGTGTCTTTTCGAACTTCATCTTTAAGGGGTGTTTTTGTCAATTCGTTTTTGAAGTAATTATTTTTAATAGCCTTATAAGTTTTTAGATAAGACTGATAAGCAAATTGATCTTGGTCTTGTCTCGTAACGTTATATTTTCTTGAAACGTTTTCAGCTGTTATGCCCATATGTTCTTTTGAAAAAGCATCTGTTAGGCCATCGTTAACTAAAGTGTCTATAAAGATATTGTTTCCTAATTTTTTTTCTCCAGTTCTACTCAGATAAGCATGGCGTGCCCTTGACATACTTTCTTGACCACCAACAATTAATAAATTTGACTCGCCGGAATAAATTTTAGATGAACCATCTATTGTAGCTCTCATACCACTTCCACAAACTTGATTTACTACATAAGCAAAGGATGTCTGTTGCATTCCGGAACCTAGTGCAACTTGCCTTGCTGTATTCATTCCTAGTCCACTTGTTAATACTTGTCCTAAAATTAATCCTTCAACTTCTTTCGTATTGATTGTTTTGTTTCTATCAAATAATTCTTTGAGACAAGAGGTTCCTAATTCTACTGATTCAGTTTTTTTGTAATTGCCTAAATAAGCTCCTATTGGTGTTCTAACTGCATCGATTATAAAAACATCACTCATTAATATTTATCTTTCTGTATTCAATTACTGACTCAGGATTTGCCAACGATCCCAAGTTCTGCACTTTATCATTATTGATAATTTTTTTGACAAGTATTTCAGAGTTTTTACCACTTTTTGTTCTTGGAATGTCTTTTACTATAAATATTTTCCACGGAACATGTCTTGGACTAAGCGATGTCTTGAGGTGTTTTTTCAATATTGTATTAAAATCAACATTAATTTTTGTGTTTAACAATTTCAAAAAAAGGACAATTTTTTCATCATTTTTAGTTAAATAACCTGTTGCCAAACAGTCCTCGATCCAATGAAATTTTTGTAGGCAACTGTATATTTCACCTGTTCCTATTCTGACACCACCTGGATTTAAAGTAGCATCTGATCTTCCAAAGATTACATAACCTCCATTTTTGGTTTTTTTCACATAATCTCCATGAGACCATATGTTTGGAAATTTTTTAAAGTATGCGGATTTATACTTATCATTCAATCTGTCATTCCAAAAGTAGATAGGCTTAGATGGGAAAGGGGTCTTGCAAACTAGTTCTCCTGTTTTTTTGGTTGGCTTGCCATTATCATTGAAAACATCAATATCCATGCCTAAGCCCGGTCCTTGAATTTCACCTGAATAGACAGGTAAAGTTGGTATTCCTAACATAAAACATGAAACTATGTCTGTACCGCCACTCACCGAATGTATAAAAGATTTTGAATTTAAACTTTTATTAATAAACTTAAAAGTATCTGGGCTTAGAGGAGAGCCAGTTGATATAAAACAATTAATTTTTTTTAAAATATCTTTTTTATTTGATTTATAATTATTCTGGATAGTTTCATAAACTTTTGCTCCCGCACCTAGCATTGTTGAATTAGTATCTTTTGTAATATTTATAACTCGATTTATATTTGGATAAAATGGGGAGCCATCATAAAGAACGATTGAGGAACCCAGTAGTAGGTTTGAAACTGTCCAGTTCCACATCATCCACCCGCAAGTAGTTAAGAAAAGCATTTTATCCTCGGATTTAACATTTGTATGTAATGCTAGTTCTTTTAAATGTTGAAGGAGTGAGCCTCCGTGGCCATGCGTAATACACTTTGGGAGCCCTGTCGTTCCACTAGAAAATAATACATATAGCGGATGATTAAAGCTCAATGATATATTTTTATTTAGTTTTGAATATTTTTTTTGATTGTAAATTTTTTTTAATTCAGAAGTGTTATTTTTTGAAGGATAGCTAGTTTTTAAAATTAGTGGATTATTTAAATTTGCTTTTAATGTTCTTAAGTTTTTTGAATATTGAAATTTCTTGCCGTTATAAAAATAATAGTCAGCAACAATTAAAAGCTTAGGCTTAAGCTGGGAAAATCTGTCAATCACTGCTTGTGTTCCAAAGTCAGCAGAGCAAGAAGACCAAACTGCACCAATTTTTGCTGCAGAAAGGAAGCTTATTACTGTATCAGGTATATTTGGCAGATATCCAACAATTACATCACCTTTTTTAATGCCTTTATCTCTAAAAAAATTGCTTAATGCATTAATTCTTTTATTTAAATCACTATAAATAATTTTTTCGCTGAATTTGTTTTCTCCAATAAATTCAATGGCCAAATTTGATGAATTATTTTTAGAAATTAAATCGTAATAATTAAGATTACTGTTATCAAAGAAAATTGAATTCCAAAAAGATTTTTTTTTGTAAGCTTTAAAAAATTTTTTCCTCTCAAGGTCGATATTAAAGTACTCAACTATAGACTCCCAAAACTCACCAGGGTTCTTATTAGTCCATAACCAAAGCTTGTTATAATTTAAAAATTTTTTAGAGAGTTTTTGCTCTAAATAGGTCTGAAATTTATAAAGATTTGTAGATTTAATAAATTTTCTACTTGGCTCAAATAACTTATCCATCTTTGTTTTTCATTAATCTTTGAAGATCCTCTGGTATTTTACTTGGGGCTCCTTGAGAATTGACGCAAACCATCAAAATCTTTGATTTAAAAATAATATTATTTTGTTTGTAAATATTTTGTTCGAGCTCAAATGATGCATTTTTAAGAGACAAAATATTGCTTTTAACAGTTAATTGATCCTCTAGTTTGCATGACTCAATATAATCACATTCAATCTTTTTTACTAAAAAAAGTCGATCGTGATCTTTCAATAAAGAATTCAGTGTAAATCCCAATTCATTGATGATTTCAGTACGGGCTCTTTCAATAAATTTTAAATAATTTGCGTAATATACAACTCCACCAGAGTCTGTGTCTTCATAATATATTTTGAAGTTGTATTGGAACATTAAGTAGTCAGACCTAAATACAATATATAAGTTATAATAATTATAACTATTCCAAATATTAAATATCTATATTCATTCATTAAATTAAATACCTATTATAGAAAATACTTAAGATATTTTTTCTCTCTTAAAATAATAAATCATTTTGTGTTTTGAAGGGATATCAGATTTATCTTTAATTACATTGACCAACTCCCAACCTTCTTTTCCACCTTTGTTAAGCCAGTCATTTTCCGACTTTAATTCTTCATCATCTAAATATTGGGTATAAATTCTATACTCCCACTTTGAATGTTCTTTTTTATCGAAAGTTGGGTTAATCATTTCTTTATAACTTACGCATTTAAATTGTAGAAAAACCATACTGCAGATAAACACCAAAGTGTTAAAAAAATCTTACCTAGTTTATCTGCCTTTTTAAAATGTGATTTCATTTCATTAAGCTGAGCTAGATTTTGCACATCTTGTTTTTGAGAGTCCTTTAATTTTTTTTGGTAAAAGAATTTGTATATATTTATCGCACAAGTCCATCCTGTTAGTATGTAAAAAATAGAGCTAGATAAAGTTGTCATCTTTCTAATATAAACCTACTCCATGGTTCTTGCTAGTTTTATCAATCTTGATATTGGATAAAAGTAGGTTTTATAACCTGGTTATCTTTGTCCCCCAAAGAGTCACATGAGTATCCTAAGTCAGATAACATTTCAGAGAAAATTTTGTTTGTGCATTTTTTTGCTCTAGCAATTCCATCATACCAAGCTGTGATTTTACCGTTAAAACCTTTAGGAGCATTATTTTGATATATACCATATCGAAAAGAGGGTCCGTAAGATTTTCCATTGTAAGAATAAATATTAGTTATAAAGCCCTCTTCAGCATATTTTAAATCTCCATTGATATAAAGTTTTAGAAATCCATCATTGCCCCAACTTGCATGAATAATTACATCATGCCATTGGTTAAATAAAATATTTTCTGGAATTACCGTTGCAATCTCATCAGTCTCTACAACAGTTTTTTTTGTACAGTGCGTTCTATTAATGGCTAACCCTTTAAATTTTTTTTTATATTGAAATATAAAAACATTTTCAGAACCATTTTTTCTACAGTGAGGAAAAACTTTATTTTCATATGATAATTTCATTTGTCCAAATTGAATTAAATGATTGTCAATTTCTTTATGAGAAGTTGACGAATAAGTAAGCTCAGAATTGTCTATAAAAAATGACCATGCATACCAATTTTCTCCTCTCTCTTTTGTATTTATAAAAGTCTCAGTTCTTCCAAAAGAACCCTTAAATTTTCCCCTTTCACAATCAAAGTCTTTACAATCAAGTGCTCTAAACTCAAATTTGTGTGATGATTCACCAAGTCTTGAAAATTCAGTGTCGACGCTTTGACTCCAATCTTTACCAGCATCTAATCCATGTTTTTCAATAGTTGGCCAACCAATACCCTTGTAACTTCCAACTTGTTCTCCATTTTTAAATGTTAAGCCCCAACTCAAACTAGGGATTAATAACAACAAAACCAAGAGGTTTTTCATATAGTTAAATTATCATAATTGTCGGAAATTTGTCGGATGGTATTTTAAAAATTGTATTAATCGGAAAAAAAGTAAATAAAATCAATTAAAGGTTCCGTGGTGTAACGGATAGCACAAATGACTTCGGATCATTTAGTCAGGGTTCGAATCCTTGCGGAACCGCCAATCTAATTTATAAAAAACTCCCTAAACCTTGAAGCTTATTAATGAAATCTCTAATTTGCTCGTTAATTTTTTGATTATCAATTTCTATTTGATCATTTTCATCAAAATCTAAGTCAAATAAACCCTCTCTGTCTTGAAGTATTTCTTCTATTGTAAGATCTGCACTGTTGTCAAAATCAAAATTATTTAAAACAACTTTAGTGAGCAAAGGGGTGATAGCGTAACTAGAAATTATTCCAAACATTCCTGCCTCATCAAATTCTTGCCCATTTATTGTGCTAAAAAAAACTAAAAGTTTAGAAGCTCTATTAATCTCAGCATTTGAAAGTGCTTTGTTTTCAGAGACATCTAAAAAACTAAAAACATCTTCAAAGCACTCTCCCTTATTCTTGGAGAAATTTGAGCAGGATAAAGATGCTTTTGAATTCATATATGATAGTACCTCTCCAAATACTAAGGTTAGACTAGCTGGGGTGTTATCGCACTTTGCGTATGTAAAAGTATTATTCGTATTATTTAAAAAATCATAGGACTCATCGGGATTATCTTGCTCTTCAAATACAACCTCTAAAATATCGTCATTCAGTTTCATAAAAACATTTTTAAATTCAAATATTTCACCGTTTAGATAAATCCAATCTTTATATGTCTTTGAGTCAGAAAACTGAAGATAGAAATACGCATAATCGTCTATTTCGTCCTGGCTTTCATAAAGATTGAAGTAGCCACTCTGAGTAATAATAAAAACATCTTCTTCTTTGGAACAGTCATTACTCCATGTTCCATGAAATTTTTCTGGTATCAAATCTGCCGCGAATAAAAAGAATGGACTTAATAAAGAAACTAAAAAAAAGCTAAAAAAATTTTTCACGATATAAAATATCATAAAAATCTATATATATAAAATTATATGTATTTTTAATTAGAATTTTTCTTAGTCAGCCAAGAAGGTTTTTTTAATTGATTTAAATTAAGATCCTCTGGAAAATTTTTAAAGATATCATTGAGACCCTTAATTATTACATATGTGATTATAAAACTCATAATCGTATCACTAAAAAAATGATCACCCTCCATAATTCTTAATAATGAGATTAAAAGAATTGAAGCATATGCAAATGTGTTCCATGAAGTTTTATTGAAAATTATTAGTAAAGCCAAAGATAACGTAAAAAAAGACACGTCACCTGAAACGAAACTACAATTGGTACTGCAATAATCAACATTTAACCATGGAATGGTAAATGGCTCTTCTCCTCCAAATTGAATGGTGTCATTAGGCCTTGCACGACCCCACAAATTTTTAAAAATAGAGTTTACAACAATACCTGTTCCGATAATAAGACAAGAAAACAAGTAAACCCATTCTCTAACAGCAACATTTAAAATTTTTTCTTTATAATAAATTTGTTTGAAAACAGCAGCTATGGGGACAAAGAAAACTAATAAAGCCATAAGTGGTAGCAACATCTTACGAACAAAATAGATAAACCAGTCAGACTCTGAAGCAATAAATTTACCGTCCTGTCCAAAAAATAAACCACTAACAGTTATGTCTAATGAGGGAAATATGAAAAATACTATAGAGAGTAGGAGGGTTATGGTTAGGGTTTTAAAGTAAAAATTAAAATTCAAGTAAAGGGAGAAAATGTTTGTAAAAAAATTGGAAATATTACTTGAAATTATTTCAACGTTATTGTTTGGGATTAATTTGTCATTCTCTGATGTAAATAGCTTTTTTTTATCTGCTAGTTTTTTTGAAATAAATATTGATGAAAGATATGCAACAAGCGTGCCACCAAAGATATCACTAATAAAGTGAGCACCGACTATGACTCTTGTGGATGCAATAATAATTGCAATTGTTATCAATGCATTTTTAATTTTCGGAAAGAGAAATATCATACAAAAGATAAAAGCAAAAATAGTTGCAGTATGACCTGATGGGAATGAATGCCATTTGGAGTCAAATTGTATTATATCTAACGATTTTAATTCAAAGCCATTATATAAGACTGGCCGTGGTCTTCCAAAGATATGTTTTAATATTTGTGTAACTATGCCACTTAATAAGATATTTAAAAAAATAAATAGACTAATATCACTTACAGTTTCCATAATCTGATTTTTACTTTTTATAATTTTTATTAAGCCCCAGATTAAAATAGTAGGCACAAAAAAATATAAAGAGTCACCAAAGTGAGTGAGTGTTCCAAAAAGAGACTTTGTTTGATAATTAATACTGTCAAAAAAAGAAGCTACTGAATAATCAAATAATAAGAAAAAAAAAGCTCCAATTAACAGATAAATACTTATTCTTTTTTCTTGCGAGTTTAACTGATTGAAGAAAGTCATAATTTTTTAAAGTTGATATTTATGAATGATTTTGTTGTCATATCGAGTATGGTTTTATTTATTGAGTCACTATCTTCTATTGGCATTGTATCAAGGGAACTAAATTTGAATTCTATTTGGCAATCTGAAAAATAGTCTGGTTTCACTTTGTCACTAAAAAACAACATTAAATCTAGTGGATAATTTTCTTCCAATATAAATTCGGATTTTTTTATATCACAATTTAAATCATTTTTTAAAGTATCATAGATAACGGGACTCAATGTTTTATTCTTATATTGTGAATAAAAAAAGACTGAAGTAAAAAATACAACTAAAATCAAAGAAAATGAGATAGTTTTATATACTGTAGTTAAGGATTTTTCTTGGAGAGAAAAAACTGGATTAATTAATGATACTAAAATTATCATTAAATAAAAAATATAATTTATCTGAGGTATCTCTGAAGTACTGTGATAAAGGGAGGTATCAAAATAAATTATGCCTGCTGGTATAAAAAAAAGGGTAACTAAAACTATTTTCGACCATTTTAATTCAACAAATTCTAGTGTTCTAAAAATATAAATAGACATTATTGGTAATAAAAAGACTAAAATCGATATATTTAATTTATTAGAAAAAATAAACATAAACCAACAAAGAATTATTGAAAAAAGGAATATAATCAATTCCTTATTCCAGTTAATTCTTTTTATGCCATTATAAAAAATAGAAATAATTAGCAAACTTAATAAAGGTAGTAAAAAAATAACACTCTTTGAAAGTTTCTTTAATAAAATATTTGGATCGAAATTAAGTATGGAATAGTAATCCGTTTTATTAATACCCTGAATAATCAGAAAAACTAAAAAAGATATATAAATAAAACTTAGATAAGAAATTAAGTTAAGACGTTTTTTTTTCTCTAGCTTTAAATTAAATAATTTTATGAATATCAAAAATGTTATTAATATAACAAAATAGAAATTATTGAGAATTAATGCAATTAAACTAAATAATATAAAAAGAAATACATTATAAAATTTTTCATCATCGAAAATTTTTAATAAATAATAGAATATTAATAAAGTCACCAAGCCTGAAATAAGAGAACCATCAATGGTTATCATTGAAATTAAAATTGTGCCACTTAACATCACTGCTGTAAGAGGCATTAAATAATTGAGGTCATAAAATTTTAATTTAATAATTTTATATGAGACAAAAATTAATAATCCTAAGTATATAAAATTCGGTAGTCTAAATAGAAAGTAATTGTTAAAACCAAAAAAATTCGTGAGCTTTGATGCGATATTTAAAAATATCAAATGTGGATTGAAAAACTCTGAAAAATTTGAAACTAATTCATTATCTTTAATTGTGATAAGAATTTTTATGTCTTCAATAGAAATATATGGTGCACCTAAAGTTATTGCACCGAGTAATCCAATCCAAATAAATGTGAAAAAAACAGTCGGAATATTATCTAGGAATCTAAAGATGCTCATTTTCTGATTTAACTAAGTTTAGTAGCATATAGATCTAATTTATTCTATATATTGTGGTTATTTCAATTTTCTTGATGTTATTTTTACCCGTAATTATAATCAAAAATAAGAGATTAATCTCTTTTTACAGCCTTATAGAAGCGGCTTTTTTCTTAGTGGGCCACTTCTTTCTTAAAGGGTTAGGACAAATTGTTCTAACCCTTTTTTGATTTCTATATTATCCTTTTTTAAAGATGTTGAAGTTAATTTTCATGATACTCTTCTTTTTTATTGGATATTTTCTTGCTGATACAGGATTAGTGGATATTCCATTTAGAAATATTCCAATTTTAGAAAGTTTATATGAGGTTGTAGATTAAATGATTAATACAGATAAAGTTTTACATGGTTTTACCGATCTTAAAAATTTAAATGTACTTGGTCCTATTGTTCTAAACCAAGCGAAAGGAATATATGTTTACGATCAAGATGGAAAAAAATATTTAGATGCAAATTCAGGATTATGGAATTCTGTGGTTGGTTTCGATCATCCCAGAATGGTTGAAACAGCAAAAAAACAATATGAAAAATTTTCTGGTTACCACGCCTTTTTTGGAAGAATATCTGAACCAGCTGTAGAACTTGCAGATAAATTAATTGAAATATCTCCTTTCACGGATGGTAAAGTTTTTTTTACAAACTCAGGATCTGAAGCTAATGACACTACTGTAAAATTATTATGGTTTATTAATAAAAGAAAAGGGCATCCCAATCGAAGGAAAATAATTACTCGAATAAATTCATATCATGGTGTAACGGCTGTTTCTGCTTCGATGACAGGAAAACCATACAATAGTGAATTTGGATTACCCTTAGCTGGTTTTTTACATTCAGCTTGTCCTCATTATTGGAAATATGGCTTAGAAAAAGAGAGTGAGGAAATGTTTACCAAAAGAATGGGTGAAGATTTAGAAAATTTAATTTTAAGAGAGGGACCTGATACCATTGCAGGTTTTTTTGCAGAACCTGTTATGGGGGCAGGTGGTGTGATACCTCCTTCAAAAGGATATTTTGAGATAGTTCAAAAAATTTTAAAAAAATACAATATTCCATTTATTGCTGATGAGGTAATTTGTGGTTTTGGTAGAACTGGTAACTTATGGGGATCTCGAACATACAATATTGATCCCGATATTATTATTGCCTCTAAATGTATAACATCAGGTTTTTTTCCACTTGGTGCAGTTATTTTGGGAGAAAAAATGACAAAAGAAATGATGGAGGCTTCTTATGAGGCAGAGGAATTTTTTCATGGCTTCACAGCCGGTGGACACCCTGTAGGTTGTGCCCTAGCGCTAGAAGCAATTGATATTATAATTAATGAGAAAATGATTGAAAATGTTAGACACCTTGAGCCAATTTTTATGGGTGGTTTAAAGAACTTTGAAGATTTAGAGTTTATAGGTGAGTCTCGCGGCATTGGACTTATGGGTGCTTTAGAGATGGTTCAAGATAAGAAAAATAAACTACCCTTCGATGGTTCGATATCCATTGGCGAGCGTGTTGCTAATAAGTGTATTGAAAATGGTTTGATATGTAGACCTCTTGGACCATCAATTGTGTTATGTCCCCCTTTTATTACATCGGAGGAGGAGATGGGTATAATATTTGATACTCTAGAGAAAACTCTTAAAGAAGTATTTAGTGAAGTTAAATCTTTAGGACAATAGACCCCGAAGTCTTTCTATTTTCCATATCTGTGTGAGCGTCAGCAACATTATCAAGATCATATTTTGTAATTTTATCCAATTTAATTTTATCTTTTACAATCATCTCAAATAATTTATGGCTTGCAATTTTAAGCCACTCTCTATTAGCGTAAAAATGGAATAGTGTAGGTCGAGTTAAATAAAAAGAACCAAATGCTAGATCTGTCATTTGAATGTCTTTATATGGTCCAGATGATTGACCAAAGCTAACTAACATCCCATGTTTTTTTAAACATTTAAATGATTGAAACATTGTATCTTTACCAACACTGTCATAAACCACGTCAAGGCCTTTGTTATTTGTGATTTTTAATACTTCATCTAAAAAATTTTTTTCAGAGTAGTTTATAACCTCGTCAAAGCCTCTTTGCTTTGCTAGCTCACATTTTTCTGAATTACCAGCTGTTCCTATTAATTTTGCACCAATGTCTTTAATCCATTGGCCTGCGATCAATCCTACGCCTCCAGCCGCAGCATGAAATAATACCTCATGATTACTTTGTAAGTTATAACTGTCACAAACAAGATACTTTACTGTTAGTCCTTTAAGAATTGATGCGGCTGCTTGATCGAAAGATATGCTATCTGGGATAGAAACTACGAGATCCTCTGATATCATTCTATGTGTTGCGTATGCATTATTAGGTTGAGCATATGCTACGCGATCCCCTATTTTAAACTTTGTAACATTAGGGCCTATAGCTTCAACCTCGCCTGCACCTTCAGATCCTAAAACAAGATCTTTGTCAACAGGCCAAGGATATAATCCTGCTCTAAAATAAATATCGATGAAATTTACTCCAATTGCTCTATTTTTAATCAAAATTTCATTCGATTTAAGTTCAGTGAGCTCAATACTTTTCCTTTGAAGAACGCTTGTATCACCGGGCTTATTTGCAACAATTGAATACATTAAAGGAGCTATCATCTAAAAAAATGATCCAACAGTCAATTTGAAAGTCTTGAAATTCAAAATTGAAATCCCAAATTAATAGTAAGAGAAATTGCCATTTGGAATTTCTTTATTAACGCAGGTTTAAAAACTGCAATTAACAATTAACGCTTAAGGAGGTTAATTATGACTACATTTGACTTATCTCCTCTATGGAGATCATCAGTTGGCTTCGATGAGTTTGATAAACTTTTTGATACCGTCTTTTCTACGAACAATAAAGGTGCTTCTTATCCACCTTATAATATCGTCAAACATGATAAAAATATTTACCAAATTACCATGGCTATCGCCGGTTTTGGTGAGGACCAAATAGATATATCCCAAGAGGGTAATCTTTTGACTGTTAAAGGTGAAATGGGCGATGATAAAACTATGAATAAATCAGAATATCTTTATCGAGGAATTGCCAACAGAAATTTTGAGAGAAAGTTTGAGTTAGCTGATACTGTAAAAGTTATAGAGGCTGATTTAAAAAATGGTCTGTTAAGTATAAATCTTGAAAGAGAAATACCTGAACACCAAAAACCTAGAAAAATAAAAGTTAATACGAATTCTAAACTTTTATCAGCTTAAATAAAAAAATAGGGCTGCTTTTTTATAAGCAGCCCTAATATTTAATCTAATTGAGAAGCGACAAACTCCCAGTTGACTAAACTATCTAAAAAAGCTTTTAAATAATCAGGTCGTTTGTTTCTATAATCTATATAATAAGAGTGTTCCCATACGTCACATCCGAGTATTGGCTTCATTCCATCAACTAGAGGATTAGAAGCATTAGGTGACTTTGTGACCACTAATTTACCATTATCGATGGCAAGCCAAGCCCATCCAGAACCAAATTGAGTTGTTCCTGCCTTAATAAAAGCTTCTTTGAATTGATCAATCCCTCCTAGGTCTGATGTAATTCTACTCTCCAATTCGGACGGCATAGAGCCTCCCCCATTGGGTTTCATACATTGCCAAAATAAAATATGGTTCCAATGTTGACCTGCATTATTAAAAATTCCTGCCATCGATGAGTCTTTACTTGATTTTACAACTATTTCCTCAAGAGAAGAATCTTTCATATCAGTGTCTTTAACGAGATTATTTAAATTTGTTACATATGTTTGATGATGTTTGCCATGATGGAAATCAAGAGTTTCTGATGACATATATGGAGCTAAAGCATCATTTGCATAAGGTAAGCTTGGTAATTCAAAAGTCATATTTATTTCCTTTAATTAAAATTCTTAATGCGTATTTTTTATATTATTGTGGAAACAATGACAACCTTTGAAGAAATAGATACAAAAATATGAGGAATATAGTTAGTATTCAGTCTACTGTCTTAAATGATAAAGTTGGAAATCATGCCGCTCGATCAGTCTTAAGTGACAAAGGTTATAACATTTATGAGATACCGACTGTAATTTTAACATCTCATAAAGCTGTAAAGGGCGCACTTCAAATCAATAACAACAGTTTAAATCCATGGGTAATTTTTAATAAAGTCAGGAAAACATATAAATTAAGCTTAAATGATTTAACAATTATTGGCTACACACCCAACTCAAAGATTTCAAAATCAATTGGTAAAATTATTAATTTGCAAAATAGGATTGTTTTAGACCCTGTAATGGGAGATATAGGAATAGGTCTATATGTAGAAAAAGACGTTGCAAATTTTTTTAAAAAAGTAATAACAAAAGTTAAATATATATCAGCAAATTTTTTTGAGTGGTCATACTTAAATAATAAAGATGTAAAAAACTATAGCATTAGCGAGATCATAACTGACCTCAAATCGTTTACGAGGAAGTTTAATAGTCAAGTATTAATAAGAAGCATTCCAAAAAATAAAAAAATATTAAATATTATTTGTAATAAAAGAGAAATTTTTGTCATAGAAACACCTTACATAAATTTTAAAGAAAGATTTCATGGAGCTGGCGACCAATCTACAGCTTTATATGCTCACTATATCTACAAAAAAAATACAACAAGAGAAATACTAGAAAATGTTACGAATGATATTTATGATATTTTGCTAAAAAATAAAATACGTTCTCAAAAAAGAAAAAAAAGATTTAAAGCTAAGAGCTTAAATAATCTTTGATCAAAATTTCTGCTATTTGTACAGTGTTTAAAGCAGCTCCCTTTCTTAAATTGTCAGACACGCACCAGAAATTAAGACCATTTGGAATAGTAGGGTCTCTTCTAATTCTGCTAACGTAGACAGGGTCTAAACCTGCAGATTCAATCGGAGTTACGTACCCCTCATCAGCACGGTAATCAATCATTTTTAGACCAGGGGATTTCTTAAAAATTTCTCTTATTTGGTCCTCATCATAAGGCTTTTCAAACTCGATGTTTACAGCTAGTGAATGAGATATAAATACTGGTACACGAACACAAGTTGCAGTTAGTTCAATGTTTTGATCAAGAATTTTTTTTGTTTCATTGTACATTTTCCACTCTTCTTTGGTTTGACCGTCCTCTAGGAAAACATCTATATGCGGGATAACATTAAAAGCAATTTGTTTAGTAAATTTTTCCTTCACTACTGCTTCATTTGCATAAATTGATTTAGTTTGATTAAATAATTCATCTGCGGCTTCTTTACCTGCACCAGATACTGATTGATAAGTTGAAACAACAATTCTTTTAACTTTGAAATGATCATGCAAAGGTTTAACCGCAACTAGCATCCCCATAGTTGAACAATTAGGATTAGAAATGATATTTTTTTTTCTAAAGTCTTTTAGCGCCTCAGGATTGACCTCAGCGACTACTAATGGGACATCTGGATCTGTTCGAAAATGAGAGGTATTGTCAATTACTATACAACCTTGCTTAGCAGCTTTAGGAGCAAACTCACTTGAAACTTTCGCACCTGGTGAAAAAATAGCTATGTCAGTATCAGAAAAATCATATTCAGCTAAGTCTGCTACTACAACAGACTTGTTTTCTCCGTAATCAATTGTGCTTCCTTTAGAACGAGTAGAAGCTAAAGCGATTAAATCAGAATATTGAATTTCTTTTTCATCAATAATATCTAAAACCTCTCTACCGACATTTCCAGTTGCTCCGACAACAGCAATTTTAGGTTTTTTAGAAGAAGCCAACTTAAATTCTCTCAATTATTAAATCGCCCATTTTAGAACAGGAAACAAGAGTTTGGTCTTCATTTGTGTAAATGTCTCCAGTTCTGTAACCCTCAGAAAGAATTTTTTGGACAGCACTTTCTACTTTGTTAGATAACTCTGGTTTATTGAGATTATATTTTAGCATCATAGACAAACTTAAAATGGTAGCGATTGGATTTGCTTTATCTTGACCTGCAATATCAGGGGCACTTCCATGAACGGGCTCAAAAAGTCCATGTCTTTTGCCATTTTTTTCTTCTCCTAATGATGCCGATGGTAACATTCCAAGCGAACCAGTGAGCATAGCAGCACAATCACTCAGCAGATCTCCAAAAAGATTATCTGTAACTATTACATCAAATTGTTTTGGGTTTCTGACAAGTTGCATGGCACAATTATCTGCTAACATATTTTCTAGTGTAATATCTGAAAAATCTTTATGAGTTTCTTTCACAATCTCTCTCCAGAGTACACCTGTTTCCATAACGTTAGCTTTCTCAACAGATGTTACTTTATTATTTCTTTTTCTGGCTAAATCAAAAGCAACTCTGGCAATTCTATCGATTTCGTAATCGTAATAAATTTGTGTGTCAATCGCTTTCTTACCATTTGGTGTGTCTTCAATTCCTCGAGGTTGACCAAAATATACTCCACCAGTCAATTCTCTTACAATCATAATATCTAAATTGTTTACCACTTCATTTTTTAAAGTTGAAGCTGAAACAAGAGCATCAAAAACTAATGCAGGTCTCAGATTTGCAAAAAGTTCTAATTCTTTCCTCAAACCTAAAAGCCCAGCTTCTGGTCTTTTTGATCTTTCAACGTCATCCCACTTTGATCCACCAACTGCTCCCAATAATACAGCATCTGAATTTTTTGCTTTCTCTAAAACAGAGTTAGTTAAAGGTTCGCCATTAACATCATATGAAGCGCCTCCAACTAAATCTTTTTCATAACTTGCATTAAGACCTTGCTCATTTAATTTTTCAATTACTCTTATGGCTTGATCTGCAACTTCCACACCTATGCCATCTCCAGGTAAAACTAAAATTTTAGAACTCATTTAATTTTTTTTAAATAACCAAGGTTTTTTATTTTTTTTGTCCTCTTCGTATGCATTAATTTTGTCTTGGTAACCAAGGGTAATGCCTATATCGTCTAATCCCTGCAAAAGTCTTTCTTTTCTGAATTCTTCAATTTCAAAATTGATTGAATGATTGCCAGCTTTAATGATTTGCTCCGGAAGGTCGATAGTGAACTCAATTTGATTTTTAGCTGCTGTCATTAATTGATCGAGGTTTTCAGGGCTGACAACTATCGGTAAAATTCCATTTTGAAAGCAATTATTATAGAAAATATCTGCAAAACTTGTTGAAATTACGCTTCTTATTCCAAAATCTTTAAGAGACCAAGGGGCGTGTTCTCTGCTTGATCCACAACCAAAATTATCACCAGCAACCAAAATTTTTGACTGATCAAAAGGAGATGTATTTAAAACAAAATCTTTAATGAGGTTTCCATCGTTATCATATCTCATCTCATAAAACAAACTTACACCAAGACCAGTTCTTTTAATTGTTTTGAGAAATTGCTTTGGGATAATCATATCAGTATCGATATTAACAATTGGTAAAGGAGCTGCGATACCTTTTAAAGAATGAAACTTATCCATTTTATGTAAAATCTCTTATATCTGAAATGTTTCCCGTAATAGCAGATGCCGCAGCAAGCTCAGGACTCATTAAATGAGTTCTACCACCTCGGCCTTGTCTACCTTCAAAATTTCTATTGGAAGTTGATGCGCACCTTTCACCTGGTTTTAATTGATCGGGATTCATACCAAGGCACATTGAACATCCAGCCTCTCTCCATTCGAAGCCAGCATCTTTTAAAATTATATCAATTCCCTCTTCTTCTGCTTGTTTTTTAACTAAGCCTGATCCTGGTACTATCATTGCTTGAACGTGTGAAGCAATCTTTTTGTCCTTAACAATAGATGCAACTTTTCTTAAATCCTCAATTCGACCATTAGTACAAGAGCCTATGAATATTTTATCTAATTTAATGTCTGTAATTTTTGTTCCAGGCTTAAGACCCATATACTCAAGTGATCTTTCAATACTTTTCTTTTTATTTTCTGTTTTAGCACTACTTGGATTTGGCACCGTGCCTTTCACTGACACAACATCCTCAGGGCTGGTTCCCCATGTCACCATTGGGTCAATTTCTGAACTATCTATAACTATTTCATGATCGTAATTTGCATCATTATCTGAGGGAAGAGATGACCAGTATTCTACTGCTTGATCCCAGTGTTCAGTTCCAGGGGCATAAGGTCTACCTTTTATATAATTAAAAGTTGTTTGATCTGGGCTAATTAATCCAGCACGAGCACCAGCTTCAATGCTCATATTACAAATAGTCATTCTGCCTTCCATAGAAAGGCCCATGATAGATGAACCAGCATACTCAATTACATGACCAGTTCCCCCAGCTGTTCCAATTTTTCCAATTATGTACAAGATTAAATCTTTAGAATTTACTCCAAAAGGAAGTTCACCATTGACCGAAATTCTCATATTTTTTGCAGGATTTTGTACAATTGTTTGCGTAGCCAGAACATGCTCAACTTCACTTGTACCGATACCAAAAGCGAGAGCTCCGAAAGCTCCATGGGTAGACGTGTGACTGTCGCCACAGACAATTGTCATGCCAGGTTGGGTAATCCCCTGCTCAGGACCAATGATGTGAACAATACCTTGTCTTTGGTCCATTAAATCAAAATATTGAATTCCATGCTCTTTAGTGTTTTTTGCTAAAGTTTCGACTTGAATTTTACTTTGTGGGTCTTCAATATTTTGTCTATTTATAGTAGGAACATTATGGTCTGCGACAGCTATCGTAGCCTCTGGTCTATGAACGGGACGATTGGATAGTTTTAATCCTTCGAAAGCTTGAGGGCTAGTTACTTCATGAACTAAATGACGATCAATATATAAAAGATTAGTCCCATCTTCTCTTTGACCGACAAGATGCTCAGACCAGATTTTATCAAAAAGTGTTTTTGGGCCTTGGTTGCTCAAGATAATACTTTTAGCTTTTAGTTTCTGCCTCTTCTATTTTTTTCTCTACAGGCTTTTCCTCTTTTGGCTCATCTTCAACTTTGGGTTCTTCTTGTGGTGATGATTCCTCTGATTTAGTTTCTTTAATTTCTTCTTTAGAGTTGTCTTCAGACTTAGGGGCTTCTTGAGATGAAGTTTCCTCTGTTTTGGTCTCTTTAGCTTCTTCCTTTGGTGTTTCGTCAGTTACAGGTGTATCTGATTTATTTTCTTCAGTACTAACCTCTGAAATTTCTTCAGCATCTTCGATTGTGGATACAAATTGGTTATCATCATATGCTCGACCGTCAGTTCTTTCTGCAATTCTTGCTTTTTTGCCAGACAAACCTCTTAGATAATATAATTTAGCTCTTCTTACATCTCCAACTTTTACACGTTCGATTGAGTCGATAACATTACTGTATAATGGAAAAACCCTTTCAACACCTTCACCACTAGAAATTTTTCTAACAGTAAATGAAGAATTGAGACCGTTATTTTTTTTACCAATACAGACACCTTGAAATGCTTGCACTCTCTCTTTATTTCCTTCTTTAATCTTAACGTTAACTTTGACAGTGTCACCTGGCGCGAAGTCTGAAACCTTTGAACTTTTTAAAATCTGCTGAATTTGTGATTGTTCGTAATTTTTAATAATTTCATTCATTGTGTGCTCCATCCAATATTAATATATGGGTGGTATCAGAGCGGCATATTCTACTCATTTTTGTTTTTTTTTAAATAGTTTTTAAATAAATCTGGTCTATTTTTTTCAGTATTTTCCAACGAATTTTGGTGTTTCCAAAGATCTATATCAGCATGTTTACCACTCACGAGTATAGAAGGTACTTCTATTTCTGAATGATCAGGGGTTATCCATGGGTTTGGTCTAGTGAATTGATCATGTTCAACTAGTCCATTTTGAAATGACTCAATAGTGTGGGTATCATTATTTCCGAGAACACCAGGTTGGAGTCTCATTAACGCCTCAATAAATAATAATGATGCTATCTCTCCTCCGTTTAATATGACATCGCTCACAGAAATTTCTTGAAATTCATAATAGTCAATTACTCTTTGGTCAATGCCCTCATATCTACCATTTAGTAAAATAAAATTTTTATTTAAATTATAATTAGTTAATTTTTTTTGAGTGAGTTTTTTACCTTTGGCAGAAAAACATATTTTAATACAGCTATCTAATTCATTTTTATTAAAGTTTGCTTCGATAGATTTTGAAATTATATCAGGTCTTAATACCATACCTGCGCCACCACTAAATGGTTTATCATCGACAGAGTTCGCAGATAAATCACTGTAATCTCTTATGTTGATAGTATTGATTTCGAAATGATTTTTTGACAGAGCTTTGCCCAACAAGCCGTGTTGTAAAATTCCAGGAAAAACTTCCGGAAATAAAGTAAGAATATTAAATTTTAACATTAATTTTTAATTATAATTTTTTTTTCTTTAATATTTACAAATGGAAAGTTTTGCTCAGTAAATCTGAAAAATTCCTTTTTTTTACTTTTAATAAAATATATTTCCAATAAATCCCCTGCACCAAAATTTACAACTGAAGCAACCTCTCCAACTCTCTGGTCTTTATTATCAAATACCTCAAGTCCCTCTAGATCGTGGAAATAATATTCATTTCCTTTTACTGGTGATAGTTGTTCTTTTTTTAAAAAAATTTTTTTATTAACAAACTTTTCAATGTCTGTTCTATTATTTATTTCGTCGATTGTTATAAGTGGGCTTTTTTTATCAAAAGATACTAGTTTTAAGTTAATAGTTTTTTCATTATCTAAATAAAATTTTTTAAATTGATTTACATCACGATCATCATTTAAATAACTGTGAAACCTTAGCAGACCCTTAGTTCCTTTAGGTCTGCCAATTACACCAACTTGTATGAAATGCTTCTCAAAGGGAGTCACAAGTAATTACTCTTTAGTTTCGGGTTTATCCTCTGATACCTCAGTTGAACCCTCTTCCTCTTTGGGCTCTTCTTTTGCAGGAGCTTCTTCTTTCTTTTCCTCCGGCTCAGAAGTCTCTTCTTTCTTCACCTCTTCAGCTGGTTTTTCAACTGCTGCTTCTTCAACAGGCGGTTGCTCCTCTGTGGTAGTTGCCTCCTCAGTAGGTTTTTCGTCCTCTGCTTTAGCTGCTTCTTCAGTAGCTTTTGCCTCTTCTAAAGCTTTTGATGCTGCTTCTTCTTTTGCTTTAACTCTTTCTTGAGCCTTTGCCTTTGGTAAATGCTTTTTTGTTTTCTCAGTTATTTTTGGAGCTTCCATCATTCCTAATTCAGAGAGAATTTTTTGAACTCTTTCTGTTGGCAGGGCCCCAACCTTAAGCCAATGTTCAGCTCTTTCTTTGCTAAGCATTACTCTTTCCTTATGATCCTTGGGAACCATTGGATTGAAGTTGCCTATTTTTTCAATGAAGTTACCGTCTCTTGGTGCTCTCTCATCTGCAACCACAATTCTATAGAAAGGTCTTTTTTTTGAACCTCCTCTTGCTAGTCTTATTTTTGTCGCCATGATTTCTCCCTTCTGTATTTATTCAATCGTTGGCATTTGGTTTCCGCCTAATAAACTTTTTATTTTATTTGCAAAACCTGGTTTTTGAGCTTGTTTCATAAGTTTTTTAGTTTGCTCAAATTGTTTTAAAAGCCTGTTGACCTCGTGTACCTGTCTACCAGACCCTGTTGCTATTCTTCTTTTTCTTGAAGCTTTTAATAAATCAGGATCAACTCTTTCTTCTCTTGTCATTGAGCAAATAATTGCAATTTGATGATCAATAACTTTTTCGTCAAAATCTCCACTCTCCATCATATTTTTAATTTTGTTGACACCTGGCATGTGTGACATTAGTCCAGACATTCCGCCCATTTTTTTCATTTGAGAAAACTGTTTTAAAAGATCATTCATATTGAATTTCCCACTCATCATCTGAGATTGGAGATTTTCCATTTCTTTTTGATCAAAATCTTTTTGTGCTTTTTCAACTAATGAAACAACATCTCCCATACCAAGAATTCTAGAAGCTATTCTCTCTGGGTGAAAAACTTCAAAATCTTCAATATTTTCTCCTGATCCAAAGAAACGAATTGGCAAACCTGTTTGATATTTTGCTGAAAGTGCAACTCCTCCTCTTGGGTCTGCGTCCAATCTTGTTAATATAAATCCAGTAAGTGGTGCTGTGGTGTTAAAAGACTCTACAACGCTTAGGGCTTGTTGACCCATCATTGAGTCTAAAACAAGTAAATTCTCTTGTGGTTTTGCCAAATCATGAATTGTTTTCAGTTCTAAAAGTAATTCCTCATCTGTACTAATTCGACCTGAGGTATCTATAATTAAAACATCCGATAAAAGTTTTTTACTTTGTTCAAGAGCATTATTGACAATATCTTTTATATTTTCATTTATTGGCTCAATAAACTGAATATTATTTTTTTGAGATAAAATACGAAGTTGGTCTATAGCGGCTGGTCTTCTTAAATCTGTTGACACAAGTGCTACAGATTTATTAAGAGAATTTTGACAGTAATGAGCTAGTTTTGCAATTGATGTTGTTTTACCTGCACCCTGCAGACCACACATTAAAAAAGTTGAGGGTTTATTTTTAAAGTTTAACTCGCTACTTTGAACGCCAAGTATTTCTGTTAGTTCATCACTTACTATTTTAATTATTTGTTGTCCTGGCTGGACGTTTTCAATTACTTTTTGGCCAAGTGCTTTTTCTTGGATTTTTTTAATAAGATCTTTAGATACTTTAAGAGAGACATCTGCCTCTAACAGAGCAACTCTAACCTCTCGCAGGGTTGTCTCTAAATCTTTTTCAGTGATAGCGCCTTTATTTGAGAGACCTTGAAAAATTCCAGTTATCTTATTTGTTATATTTTCTAACATTTAAAAAATAAAAAAAATCGGCGAATGATACTCATCGGCCGACTAATTTTTCCTTTATTTAGTGAGGAATTTATATCACTATAGCTGGTCTATGAAAATACCTTTTATGAAAGCTCAAGGAGCAGGAAATGACTTTATTATTGTGGATAAAAACGTTGATTTCATTAGAAAGTCAAAAAAGGTTATTAAAAGACTTTGCGACAGGCGTTTTGGGATAGGTTGCGATCAATTAATTCTATTAAAAAAAATCAGTTCATATTATCAAGTTACATTTTATAACTCAGATGGCTCACTTGGGAAAAATTGTGGGAATGGATTGCGATGTGCCTACAAATATTTAGTTGAAGTCAAAAAAGTTAAAAAGGCAGTCATTAAAACTCATAAATTTTTACATTTTGGTAAGAAAACTCAAAAGGAATACAAAATCAATGTTGGGGAAGTAACTTTAGATTGGAAAAAAATTCCTTTATCAAAAAAAATTGATTCTCAAAGTATTCAAATTAAAAGAATAAAGATACCTGGGTTAATAAAAATAATGGGGGCAAATATTGGAAACCCTCATTGTGTTGTATTAGTAAAGAATTTAAAGCTAATTAAATTAAATATGTTAGGGCCTTTACTTGTAAAAAATAAATTATTTCCTGATCAAGCTAATATTACTTTTGTAGAGGTATTAAAAAAATCAAAAGTAAAGGTATTATTTTGGGAGCGAGGTGGCGGACATACACTAGCATGTGGTTCAGGAACTTGTGCTACTGCTTTTGTTTTAAATCATAATGACTTTGTGTCCTCTAAAATCAAAGTAGTTACTGAGCGATCAGTATTAAAAACAGAAATCAAGGACAAGATGGTATTCCTTCAAGGCCCTGCAGAGTTAGTTTATCAATCATCGATTAATATTTAAATGTCTAAAGTTGTTAATTTTGGATGTCGACTAAATAACTTTGAAGGAAAAAAAATTGAAGAATTATTAGTAAATAATAGTGAAAATATGGTTGTTATAAACTCTTGTGCCGTCACAAATGAGACTGAGAGGCAGGTAAGACAAACTATTAGAAGAATTAAAAAAGAATATCCTGATAAAAAAATTGTAATGACAGGTTGTGCTTCACAAATATCTCCAGATAAGTATTCTTCAATGGCTGAGGTCGATAAGGTTATTGATAATATAAGTAAACTGAAATCAGAAACTTGGACATCCTTACTTGATGAACAACTCGAAGTAGATTTCAAGGAAGACATATTTGACTCTCCTCAAGATATCCGCCCATCTTTAGATAATAGAAACCTTAACATCAGAGAAAGCCTTGTAATTCAACAAGGATGCAATCATAGGTGCACATTTTGTATTATTCCTTTTGGTAGAGGTAATAATAGGAGTTTTGATCCTTTTTACTTAATTGATGAGGTGGAAAGAGTTGTAGAAAATGGTGTCAAAGAAATTGTTTTAACAGGTGTTGATATATCAGATTATGGGAGCGATTTTGATCACAAATATAACATTAGCAATTTAATTTTAGATATTTTAGATAAAACTAAATTGCAACGTCTTCGACTCTCCTCAATAGACTGTGTTGAAGTTGATGAAAATTTTAATGAAGTACTAAAAGATCAAAGAGTAATGCCTCATCTTCACCTTAGTATACAGTCTGGTGATGACATGATACTAAAAAGAATGAAAAGAAGACATAATTCGAAAGATGTATTTCAATTTGTTGATCGTTGTAAAAAAATTAGAAAAGATATTTCATTTGGTGCGGATATAATTGCAGGATTTCCTACAGAAACAGATACGATGTTTGAAAATACATACA
Organism: uncultured Alphaproteobacteria bacterium; assembly: GCA_902555695.1. GTDB lineage: Bacteria > Pseudomonadota > Alphaproteobacteria > HIMB59 > HIMB59 > HIMB59. The sequence continues at coordinate 27,704 of CACDTV010000004.1, forward strand.
AACTGTTAAGAGACAACGAAATTTCTCACCTCCACATATTTCCTTTTTCTCCAAAAAACAATACTCCTGCATCAAGGATGCCACAGGTTTCTAAATTAATTATTAAAAAGAGAGCAAAAATTTTAAGAGATCTTGGTGAATTAATTTTAAAAAAAGTAAAATCCAAACTTTCATTTCCAAGGGAGATACTTATTGAAGAATTAAATTCAGGATTAGCTATTGGATATGATCAAAATTATATCAAACATAAAGTACCCTTAGTAGGTGTACCCGTTGGAGAAGTTATCAGGATATAATGTTTTTTTTAAAAAAAATCTTTCAAAAGAATTTAAATATAGATGAGATAGAGGATCTTTTATTTGATAATGGTGTAGAACCAAAGTTTGCTGATTTAATAATTTCAAAAATAAAAGAAAATAAACCACAAGAAGAGGATATTAAAAAAGTTATTAAAGATGAACTGCTTACAAAATTTAAAGAAAAACAATTTGGTGGTTTTTCTCCTCAAAATAAAAGTTTATATATTATTGCTGGAAATAACGGCTCTGGTAAAACAACATTCATAGGTAAATTTATAAATCTAATTCAAAAAAATGGCTTAAAGCCTGCTGTAATTGCAGCAGATACATTCAGGGCTGCCGCAATCGATCAACTTGAACATTTCACAAATCAATTTGAAGTGCCCATTCATAAGGGTAATAATATGGAAGATCCATCAGCTGTTATTTTTCAAGGTATTGATAATCTGAAAGAAAGTGATGTTATTATTGTCGATACATCTGGGAGACAACATAACAACAAAAACTTAATGGCTGAGCTAAAAAAAATCTCAGATATAGTTTCAAAAAAATCTGAGCAATTTAATTTAATAAGGGCTTTTTTAACATTAGATGCTAATACTGGCCTTGCATCAAAACATATAATAGAGGGTTTTCAAGAATATATCGCTTTAGATGGAATTATTTTAAATAAGGTCGACTCTAATGCCAAGTATGGAGCTCTTCTAACAATAATAAATGATTTTGATATTCCTGTAGTATTTGAAGGATATGGCGAAGGCATGAATGACTTAAGAGAGTTTCAATTTGAAGGATATTTAGATAGACTATTATAAAATGAAACAGCTCTTTGAATTTTTTCCCTTAATTGTTTTTTTCGCAGTCTATTATAAATCAGATAAAGATCTCTATTTAAGTATTGCTGCTGTAATAGTTGCGACATTTATTTCTCTTATAGCCATCTATTTCAAAGAAAGAAAAATTTCAACAATGATGCTAGTAAGCACAATTATCTTAGTAGTGTTTGGTGGTTTAAGTATTTTTCTAAAAAATGAGATATTTTTTAAAATGAAACCAACAATTATAAATGCTCTTTTTGCTGTAGTTTTGATTGGAAGTGCGTTAATTAATAAACCTGTTTTAAAGTTATTATTAAACTCATCATTAAAATTAACTGATGAGGGTTGGGGATTAATGAATAAAATGTGGTCAAGTTTTTTTATTCTTTTAGCTGTTTTAAATGAAATAGTTTGGCGGACTCAAACAACTGATGTTTGGGTAAATTTTAAAGTATTTGGCATAATGGGAATTACTTTAGTGTTTACAATAATTCAAATTCCATTGCTAAAAAAACACTTTATTAATCAGCCATAAGGGCTTCAATTCCAGGTAAATCTTTATCCTCCAGCGCCTCAAGAAAAGCACCACCAGCTGTTGAAACAAAGTAAAAATTTTCAAATTTTTCCTCAGCCATGTTGATTGCTAAAATTGTGTCTCCACCACCTATGACAACATCTGCTTGAGATTTTGCAAGAAGATGTGCTAAATTTACTGATCCCTTTGAAAATTTATTGTCTTCAATCATTCCCATTGGTCCATTCCACAAGACTATATCACTGTTACCTATCAGTTTTTCTAAAACTGCGTGTGAAGAAGCTGATATATCTAAGATTTTAAAATCAGAGCTTTTAGAAAGTTCATCTACTAATTTATTTTCATTTGAGTCAAGTATAACATCTGATGGAAGATGAATTTTACAATTTGTTGATTTTGCAGAATTGTAAATCATTTCAATCATACTTTCTGTGCCCTCTTCAATTAAAGAATTGCTTACATTTATACTATTATATTTTAAGAAATTATTAGCCATTGCCCCTCCAATAAAAATATCTGAGCAAGAGGATGTTAAAGATAGAAGTGTATTTATTTTAGTTGAAACTTTTGATCCGCCAATGATCGCTAATTTTTTCTTTGGAGATTTTTTTATATTATCTATTGCTAAAATTTCTCTTTCAAAATTAAATCCAGGTGCTGACAATATGTTTTTAGCCATTTGATTAACTGATGAGTGAAATCGGTGAGAAGCAGAAAAAGCCTCATTAACATATAAATCTAATTTATCAGTAATTGATTTGCTAAAATTTAAATCATTTTTTATTTCTCCCTCAAAAAATCTTATATTCTCTAAAAGGCTTATAGTTGGATTATCAACATCTATTTCATTAAGGCCTCTGTCTAAAAAACTATCATAACTAATAAAATTTAATTTTAACTCCAATATATCCTCAAACTGATCAATTAATTTTGAGAAAGAATATTTCTCATCAAAATTTTCTTTTGGTCTTCCAAAATGTGAAATAAGAAAAATATTACATTGTTTATTTTTAATAAAATTGACTGTCTCCTTAGATCTATCTAGTCTTGTTTTGTCTTTAATTCTAAAATTTTTATCAATAGGAACGTTGAAATCGACTCTAATCCCTACATTTTGGATTTTTTCAAAGTTCAAGTTTTTAAGAGATTTCATATTTATTCACATTTTTTTAATCATTTTAGGCTAGATTACCACTACTATATATAGTATAAAACTACTCACATAAGGAACTAAATAGAGTAGGTATATAAAAAATGTCTTGGAATAACCAAAAAGTAGAAGATCTAAAAAAACTATGGAATGAAGGTGTTGCTACAAGCCAAATTGGTGTACAGCTTGGATTTACTAAAAATGCCGTTATTGGTAAGGCTTTTAGACTAGGCCTTGAAAGACGCCAAAACTCCAGAAAAAAATCAACACAAAACCAACAGTTTTCTTCTGTTACCATGTACAGGGAAACCAGTAATTCATCTTCCCAAAATACCGTAAGAAAAGAACCTGTTCGAAGAAGAGAAAAATTTAGTTTTAAGAAAAGTATAGTTGGCACTGGAAACTTTAAATCTTGTCAATGGCCAATTGGCGACCCACTTGAAGAGGGCTTTCACTATTGTGGTGGTCAAAATATACCAACAAAACCATATTGCATTGAACATTACAAAAAAGCTTATAATGTTGACGAGAAATATTTGGATAAACTTTTAGACTTTTTGCATGAAAAAAACTAATTGTTTATATAAATAGTTTTTCCAGATCCGTTTATCCAATTCCAAATTAACTTTTGTAATGAGGTGCCTTCAAAATCTTTATAATATAAATCAGTAGCAGTCATTACATGCCCCCACTCAATATTTCCTTTTAGCTTTCTTTCTTCAGCATTAATTGAAAAACCAGCATTATAAAAAATTGAGTCTTCATTAATAGATTGTTTTACTTTATCTAAATTACCTTTCATGTAAGGATCACCTATGTTCCAAATAAAAAAAACATTATTCAAATTATTTCTTTCAAATAATGGTCTTGAAGAAAAACAATTTGCCCAATGAGAGTCTTTACAATGATCGACCCTGTCATTATATAAAAACTTTACAATTTTAGGCCAAGGTCCATCATTCCATCCTAAGCGAACATTTAAAGACTCTGCATCTAACCAAAAACTATCAGCAATAATATATGGATTTTCGTATCTTTTAATTAAATCAACGTTTAGACCCAAAGCCAAAGATCCTGCGCTATAACCTGCAAAAATTAATTTATCTGCTTTTTTAAACTTTTCATCATACTGATTAAAAATGTCCTCGATAATGTATCGACCATGAAAATAAACTTTTTTTCCATCAATATTGTTTACGTGCGTGCCTTGATGTATGTCATTGCTACAATAAGGAATGTAAATGACGTTATAGTTGTTGTTAATAAAGTCCTCTACCATAAAAGTTTTACCTCTTTCATTTGAAACTGCAGGAGACTTCAATCCGTCATTTCTTGATCTATATTGGTCTTCGTTTGCAGCTACACCCCCTCCTTGAATATACATTAACCAATTATTTGTATTACCCTCAAAAAAGGTAAATGTTGCTTGTTCACCGTTGGAGCATAAAGCTTTAGGATCTTTTGTTTTTATTAGCTTGGCATTTGAGAAAGATGCGAAAAGTAAAAGATTTAATAGAAAAAAAATTTTTACCATAAGTAATTTATAAAAATTTTTTTTAATATGTCAAAGTTATTGGCGCGCTTGGCAGGAATCGAACCTGCGACCCCCAGATTAGGAATCTGGTGCTCTATCCTACTGAGCTACAAGCGCCTTTGTTTGTATACTTCATAATAATAATTCATAAAATATAAACTATGAAAAAAAAAGCTGATGAATATCTATATAATGAAGCACTAAAATACTTGGGTAAATATCCAGCAACTAAAAAAAAAATTTCTGAAATACTGGAAAAAAGACTCAAAAATAAAAAAACTTATCAAAAAGTCATTTTTCCAGAAAATATCTCTAAAAAAGAACTTATTGATAATATCGTGCAAAAATTAGATGGTTTAAAAATTATTGATGAAAAGCAATTTATTGAAACTGTATTTCATTATTATGAGCAATCCTTATTTTCTATCAAAAAAATAAAAAATAAACTGTATCAAAAAGGATTTGAACAAAACTTAATTGATGAATATGTCTCAAAAAAAGTCTCTGAAAATCCAGATTTAGAGCTAGATATTTTAAAACGATTTATTTTAAGAAAAAAACTATCGAAGTTAGAAACTAGTGAACTTAAAAAAAAGCTCTATCAGCAAAGTTTTTCAGAAAATTCAATATACAAAGTAATTAGAGATTAATTATTTAGAAGCAGGAGCTTCAATAGTTTTAGTTGTTTCATCAGTATTTACAGGTGCTTGACCCTCGGCATCTTTATCTTTTTTAGTTTTTTTAATAATTATTTGCTTACCTCTGTACATACCAGTACTGAGATCAATATGATGGGGTCTTCTCAATTCACCTGATTTTTTGTCTTCAGCGAATAGTTGAGTGCCCGCTCTATGGTGAGAGCGTCTCATATTCCTTTTTGAAGGTGTGGTTTTTCTTTTTGGAACTGCCATAATAGAGCGATAACATAATAAAAATTTGTATAAATTACAATAATAATGTATAAATCTGCCCACAATGCAAGAAGAGCAGATAGATTTAGGTCATAAAAGAACTTGTCCTCACTGTGGTGCTAAGTATTACGATTTTTACCAAGACGAACTAGATTGTCCGCAATGTGGAAAGTCAATAGAGGCAATAAATATTACAAAGCCAAAAAGAGGAAGGAAAGCGGGAATTAGCGTTGCAACACCCATTAAGACTGCCAAAGAAAACGATGAATTAAAAGACCTAATTGAAGAAACAGAAGATACTGAAACTCAAACTGAAGATGCCGATAACCTAGCAGAAGATATAAGCATTGATATCCCAACTGATAAAAACGAAGAGGAAACTAATTAATTTATCTTTTATTTAAAATTTCTAATATTTTTGTTGATGCTTCCTCAAATTTTAAACTTGAAGATATCGCAAATTCTCTAGTATATCTCTCAAAAGCTACCTGAAACATTTGGCGCTCACTATAAGACTGCTCAGTTTGATCATCTTTTCGAAATAGGTCTCGAACAACCTCTGAAAGAAGTTTTATGTCGCCAGAGTTTATCTTTTGGTCATACTCTTGAGCCCTTCTACTCCACATAGCCTTTTTAATTTTAGGCTTTTGCTTTAAAACAGAAAGTGTTCTAGTCATTGATGGTTTACTTGTAATATTTCTTAAACCAATCAATTTTGCTTTAGCAAAGGGAACTCTGATTGTTAACTTGTCTTGAAAAAACTGTATTACATACAGTTGTTCTTCCACTAGATCATATTGGAATTTTTCTATAGTGAGAATTCTTCCTACGCCGTGGGTTGGGTAAACAATGTTTTCTCCTGCTTTAAATTCTTGTGGGACTTTTACTTTTTTGATCTTAGGGGCTTTTGGTATAACAATTTTTTTAACTACTTTTTTTACTACATTTTTTGCAACTTTTTTCTTAGCTATTTTTTTTGCGGGTTGTTTTTTCTTGGCAAGTGGCTTTTTTTTAACTTCGACTTTTTTTTTAGTCTTAACTTTTGTAGTTTTTTTTATAACTTTTTTTGTTGTAGTTTTTTTTTTAACTGGCATTAATCAGCTCCTTTTTCACTGAAATGATTTTCAAATTTATCTTTTACCCCTTCCCACTTTTTTGCATCAGCAGGGGCATCTTTTTTTGTAGTTATATTAGGCCAAACTTGTGAATATTTTTCATTTACATCTAGCCATTTTGTACAATCGTCCAGGTCATCTGGGATAATCGCTTCAACTGGACATTCCGGTTCACATACTCCACAGTCAATACATTCATCAGGGTTGATAACAAGCATATTTTCACCTTCGTAAAAACAATCCACGGGACATACTTCAACACAATCCATGTATTTGCACTTAATACACTTATCATTAACTAAGTAGGTCATAGGCTGTCTTTTACTCTATTTCTTATCAATATAAAATCTTTATCTTCAAGACCAAGTAAAGTTGATATTTTTCTGACAGTAGAGACCTCCAACTGATCCTCTTTGCCATCAACCATTAAAACTTGCCAACAAATTAAAATTACATCCATTCTCTGTTCATAAGTAAGTGATGTTTTAAGTCTGTATGAAAACTGAGATAAGTCAGTATTGAAATGTTGTTGATTGGCTAATTTATTAAATTGTTCTTTATTACTCTGGATTGGTATTTTAAAGTAAAACTCTACTAACTCAGATGCAAAATTAATTTCTTGTGCCGAAATTTCATGATCTGCAATAATAATTTCGTAAATCAGGTTATATAAATCCGACTCAAAAGAGTGTTCATCATTTTTATCCTCATTTTCATTAAAGGATTGGAAGAATTTATTTAACATTTATATTTTTTAATTGGTCAAAAGGATTATTAAATAATTTTTTTGGTGAGGACTTTTTTACTTTTTTTGATGGTTTTTTCAATACATTTTTGTTTTTATTTTGTTTTAACTCTAATGTCTTGTTAGCATTAATTTTTTTAGAAATAATTAAATCATTTTCTGCTATCTCTTGAATATTAAAAGATCTACTTTTTAAAATACTAATTAATTTATCTTTTTTAATTCCCAAAAGATTAGATAAATCCATAGGAAGTGAGAATGGGCCTCTATTTTCTCTTTTGAATAATTGTTTTTCAAATTCATTAAAAATATCAAGTCTGATTAATAAGTCATTTTTGGAAATAAATCCTAAGAAAGTTAAAAGTTCTTCATTTAACTTATTTAGAATATTAAGTGTTGCATTACCATCTTTTGGTATGTACTCATCAACATTTAAACATTCGTTATTATACAAATTCCATAAATAAAACTTTAACTTCATATATTCAGGTCTGATTAATTCAGAATTAAAAATAACATTTTTTCCTAATCTGAAATTTAGGGAATGAATTTCTTTTCTTTGTGGTTCATCAATTAGCTTAAATTCATCCAATATATTTATTTGGTAAAGATTATATTGGCTTTCAATGATCTTAAAAATAAAACTTCTTTCCTCAGGTTTTGAGTTAAATTTTTTTAATTTGTCGGATAAATCCAACTTTGATAGGTAAGTTTCCTCAAACCATTTTTGAACTTTCTCCTGAATTTTTATAATATGATCAGGTGATACTAATGTTTCGTCTAAGATTGGTTCAAGAATAGGATGGGTGATATCACTCCCCTTTTTAAATATTGCTACATTTGAATCCCCCCATTTAATATATAAATTTTGGAAATTTCCATTCTCATCTAGTTTGGAATCAATTAGCAAGCTTTCGTTCGGTGCTGCTATAAAATTATCAACGTTAAAAGACATATGAGGGAAAATTTGTTCTTTAATAATTTTGTGGTAGTTGTTATTTAAAATATCTTTATATTTTTCATCAAAAAAGATTTTAAAACCTTTTATAACTCCTATTTTTTCATCTTTTATCTTAACATATCTATTATCAGTTAAAGATATATTTTTTTCACTAATATTTAAATTTTGTATCATCTCACTTTTATTTTTGTCGACAAATTTTTGCATTAAGCTTAGATGTATCTCCTCAGACAGTTTGTTTTCAATATTTTTAACAGTTTCAACCCAAATAGAGTTACTTATCCATTGTTTCTGGTTAGTAATGTATAGCCAGGTTCTTGTTTCATTTAAGTTGTATATTAGGTCATCTATGCTACCGTTGTAATTCTGCAAGTAAGAAATTTCTTTTTCTAAAAATTTATCACTAAAAACCCATTGATTTTTTATAAGTTCATTGAATATTTTTGTTAAAAGTTCGACATGTTTTTCATCTGAAATATTTTGATAATCTGGTATTCGACAAACGTCCCATAATTGTTTTAAAGTTACAGAATTATTTAATTTAAAATTTTTTTTATTATCTTTTAGAAACCTCGATAAAAATTTTTGATCCTCAGCATCTTTTTTAAGAATTAATCGATGATTATCAGGTTTCTTTTTTAGAGAGTTTACTAAATCATATTCTGACTTAAACGATAAAAGATGATTTCTCCAAAATATTTTTTTAACAGGTTCAAATTTATTTGCTTGAATATTTTCTATTGACTTTAGATTTGTAAACTTAGCTCCAAGAGTGCTTCCGAAATAACCAGATTTTGTATAGCGACCCGCCCTTCCTGCTATTTGACCAATTTCCATATCATTCAAAAGACGAACATATTTTCCATCAAACTTTTCTAGACCAGAGAAATAGACTTGGTTAATATCTAGATTCAAGCCCATTCCTATGGCATCAGTCGCTACAATATAATCGACCTCTCCATCCTCATATAATTTAACTTGGGAGTTTCTTGTTTTGGGACTTAGTGCGCCAGCAACAAGTGCCACACCTCCTTTTAAACTTCTTATTTGTTCCGCTATTTCATAGAGTCCGATTAAGTTAAATGCAATAATTGCTGATCTGGGTTTTACGTTTTGAATCTTTTTATGACCTATAAAATTTAATTCTGAAAACCTATTTTTAAAAATTATTTTTGATTCAGGAATTAATTCTCTAATAATCTCTTCCATGGTAAGAGAGCCAAGGAAGATAGTTTTTTGTTCTCCACGAGAATGTAAAAGTCTTTGAGTAAAAATATGTCCTCTTTCATAGTCAGAGGCTAATTGAATTTCATCTACGCAAACAAATTCAAAAAAATCATCTGGCATTGATTCGACTGTACAAAAAAAATATTTCGCATTTGAAGGGATTATTTTTTCTTCTCCGGTTATTAATGCAATTTGATTGATTGGATAAATTTTGCATGCTTTATCATAATTTTCTCTTGCTAAAAGCCTTAAAGGGAAACCAAAAACACCGTTTTTAAAGGAAAACATTTGTTCAAAAGCATAAAATGTTTTTCCAGTGTTAGTTGGGCCTAAAATTATTTCAATTTGATTCATTCAATGAAAAGAAGTTACCATAAATAAAATGTTGACTTAATTAAATACTTTCTTAAATTTTTTTTAAGAAAATGAATATCATTAGATATTCGTTTTATACTTACTAGTAAGTGTAAAAAGTAAGGAGGCTATAATGGCTAAAAAGAGAAAAGCTGCAAAGAAAAAGGCAGCTCCTAAGAAAAGGAAAGCTGCAAAAAAGGTAGCACCTAAAAAGAAGAAGGCTGCAAAGAAGAAAGCAGCTCCTAAAAGAAAAGCTGCAAAAAAGAAAGCAGCTCCTAAAAAGAAAAAAGCCACTAAGAAAAAAGCTGTAAGAAGGAAAGCTGCAAAGAAGAAAGCAGCTCCTAAGAAAAGGAAAGCTGCAAAAAAGAAAGCAGCTCCTAAAAAGAAAAAGGCAGCTCCTAAGAAAAGGAAAGCTGCAAAGAAAAAGGCAGCTCCTAAGAAAAGGAAAGCTGCAAAAAAGAAAGCAGCTCCTAAAAAGAGAAAAGCTTCTAGAAAAAGAAGATAATTTTCTAAGTTTTAAATATTTAAAACATCAAAAGCGGGTTATAATCACCCGCTTTTTTTATGATAGAAGTTAATAACTTATCTTTTGCTAGAGGGAATACTCTTATCTACAAAAATATTAATTTTAAAATACGTCCTGGTGAATTATTGCTCATTCAGGGTGCAAATGGTGTGGGCAAAACAACCCTATTATCTAATATCGTCAATTTTATAGATCCGCTAGGAGGCAGTATAACTTACAATAACATAGCTATTAATAATCATATTGCCTCTCAATATTTTTTATATATTGGCGAGACTAACTTTGCCCATGACTCTCTGACTTTAAATCAAAATATTGAATATTGGCTTTCAGTACACAATGTAAAATTTAATAAATCTATAAAAAATAAAAGTGTAAATTATTTTTTTCAAGAATTAAATCTTAATAAAAAATTTTATCAGCTTTCATTTGGTCAAAAGAAAAAACTTCAATTGCTACTACTTATGTTAGTTAATAAACCCGTTTGGATACTTGATGATCCATTTAGTGGGCTTGATGATAGAACAATAATAAATTTAAATGCTTTGTTTGAAAAAAAGTTAGAAAATAGGGGAATAATTATATTAGCAAGTCATCAAAATATTAATTTAAATAATTATAAAACACTTCAATTAACATGATAAAAAATTTTTTTAGATTAATTTCAAGCGAATTTCAGCTAATGCTTAAAGGAAGTGTCTTCAGTTTTGTTCTTTATTGTTTATTAATTATTTCGTGTGCTATTTTCGCATTATCATTAAAACATCAGTCAATAGGAATTAATGCTCCATTATCTTTCCTATACATAATGATTTTTTTTATTTCATTATTTAAAGTTGAAAAGATTTATGGTCAAGATTTTGACGAAGCAAAACTCCATCAGTATCTTCTTTCTCCTTTTTCTCTAGAAATAATTGTTTTCGTTAAAAATATGATGATCTATTTTAATTTAATTATTTTTTTCGCTATTTTCTCACCGCTAATTTTGATAATTTTAAATATCGATTTAACTTACTTATTAAAAATAAATATTCTTCTGGCGCTCTCTCTTTTAAGTATTATTTTTATAGCTTCAATGACTGCATCCATAACAATCTCTAAGAGTAATAAACTTTCACTTACAAGTATTTTAACATTGCCTCTTTTTGTCCCTATTTTAATATTTTCTATGGCAATAACTGATTTAATTGATTTTAATACAGGTAAAATGTATCTATTTTTTGTAGCTTATTTTTTATTAAATTTAGCCTTTTCACCTTTGCTAACTAGTTTTGCCCTTAAAAAATTATCAGTCTAATGTTTGCTATAACTCCAAATACACTCTCTAACTTTATGAACTCAATGTCTAGATATGTTATTTTATTATCACTTTTATTAATAAGTGTTTCTATTTTTCTGATTATTTTTTTAGAAAATGATTATTATCAAGGTATCTCATTCAAAATAATGTTTATCCATGTGCCTACTGCTTGGTTATCACTGGCAATTTTTCTAATGATGGGAATTAGTAGTATCATTGGCTTAATATTTAAATCCCCAACAGCATTCACAGTTGCAAGATCGTTATCTCCAATAGGTTTGATAATGAGCATAATAGTTTTAGTTACTGGGTCGATATGGGGAAATTTAACTTGGGGAGCGTATTGGGTATGGGATGCAAGATTAACTTCAATGTTAATTTTAGCATTCATTTACTTAGGTCACATTCTTCTTTTACATTCATTTGAACACTTCCAAAAAGCAGATTTTGCAGCCTCAATTTTGGCAATAATAGGTCTTGTTAATCTACCTATTGTGAAATTTTCTGTTGATTGGTGGACGACTCTTCATCAAGAAAGCAGTGTTTTAAGAATAGGAGGGCCGAGTATGACTAATGACTATTTAATCACGCTAATTGTTAGTTTTTTTGGTATTTTTATGCTTACAATATTTTGGTTTTCTAACATTTTTTATATAATTATTGAAAAAAGAAAAATGGAGAGATCTAAACTACTAAATGACTAGTTTGGAATTCGTTTTAGTTTGCTATGGATTTTTTGGGGTCGTCTGTGCTGTGACAACGATTGTAATTATGCTGCTGAAGAAAAAAGTCTTTAATATGGTTAGTGCGCATAATCAAATTAAATAATCAAATAAAAAAGCGATTTATTTTTTTACTAATAATATTCGCCTGCTTCTCTGCTTCTATATTTTTAATAAGTTATTCTTTAAAAGATCAAATTGCATATTTTGTTGAACCAACTGATCTAAAAAGTATGGATGGAATAGAAAATAAGTATTTAAGGGTTGGGGGACTTGTTAAAATAAATAGTTTAAAATTTTTAGATGGAAACTGGACTTTTGAAGTAATTGATCAAAATCAAAATTCTGTAAATGTTGTGTTCTCTAAAACACTTCCAAATCTAGTAGAAGAAAATAAGGGTATTATCGTTGAAGGAAAATTTATAGATAACATTTTTGTTGCAGAGATAGTTTTGGCTAAACACGATGAAAACTACATGCCCCAAAGTGCTATTGACAAACTTAAAGAAGAAGGAAAATGGAGAGGGAATTAATTGATATCTTATTTAGGTAATAGTTTTATTTATATTTCGTTAGTGCTAACAATCTTGTTTTATATGAATTTATTGAAGAAAGTAATTCCATCAACTACTTCTTCTTTAAAATTAATTTATTTTATAAACCTCATTCCCTTTGGCCTTTTAGTATATGCATTTTCAATTTCAGATTTTACTTTATTGAATGTTGTCGAAAATTCTTATGTTGATGATCCTATTTTTTATAAAGTGACATCTGCCTGGGGTAGTCATGAGGGATCAATTTTATTATGGGTTTTTTTAATTAACTTATTTGGAGTTTTTTTTCTTTACAAAAATCAAACTGTTGAGATTCATAAAAATATTTTATTTATATCTACTTTATTTATTCTTTATGTAGTAATTAGCTCAAATCCATTTAATTATGTAGAGATTAATGAAAATGTTTTAGGTTTGGGTCTAAATCCAATTTTACAACATTTTTTATTTGCAATTCATCCACCAACATTGTTCTTGGGATATATTGGTTTAATTATACCTTTTGTGATATCTGCACACATGCTAATTAATAAAAATTTTTCAGAGAAATTATTTAAAGAAATGTTGATTTGGTCAAAAATTTCATGGTTTTTTTTAACTGCTGGGATAGTTTTAGGGTCTTATTGGGCCTATTCAGAATTAGGATGGGGGGGTTGGTGGTTTTGGGATCCTGTAGAAAATATCTCATTAATTCCATGGTTATTAAATACTGCCTTGATACATTCCCTTCAAGTTTCAATCAAAAGTAACCAGCTAAAATTATGGAGCCTGAATTTAGGGCTTTACTGTTTCATTGCATCAGTGTTTGGAACATTTTTAGTTCGTTCAAATTTAATTGTATCTGTTCATAGTTTTGCCACAGACCCACTTAGAGGGTTATTTTTGATTATTATAATCGCATATTTACTGGTTATTACAGTAAGGCTAAATATAAAGAGTATTTCTAATTTTAATGAAGACTCTTTTAATTTACTAAGTAAAGAGAGTTTTCTTTTATTAAATAATATATTTTTTATTTGTTCTGCACTTGTTGTCTTTATTGGAACAGTTTATCCATTGTTTAGCGAAATGATTCTTAAAACATCGGTTTCAGTAGGTGCGCCATATTATAATTTCGCATTCAATTTGTTATTAGCACCATTAATTTTATTTATGGCATTCGCACCACAAATAAATTGGGGAAAACATGAAAAAAAGGATAAACAAATTCCATTTATAATTTTTTTATCATTATTGATATGCTTGGTATCTTATTATTTTTTTAATAATTTTTATTTCGCGCTAAGTATTTTTATTACAGTTCCATTATTTTTAAAGAGTATCTTAGTTTTAAAAAATAATTTTAATAAAAATATAAGTTTTTATTCTCAATGGCTGGCCCATTTAAGTATAGGTTTTTTTATTATCGCAGCTGTATATACAGAACAATTTGACTATGAAGAAAATCTACTATTTGAAAAAGAGTCCACTAATGAGATAAAGTTACAAAATAATAAAACTGCAATAATTAAAAATATTAAAGACGAAAAATTCCAAAATTATCAAAGAATATCAGTGGACTTATTAATTTATGATGGACAAAAAGAAAAAGAACTTTCGCCTTCAAAAAATATTTACCAACCCTCAGGGCAGGTCACAAATGAGGTTAGTACTTCTAATAACCTATTTAGTCAATATTATGCAACAATATCAACAATTGAGAGCAATAAGGTTGGGATCAATTTAGTATATAAACCATTTATAAATTTATTATGGTTAAGTGCAATCATGCTTGTTTTTTCGATATTTTTATCTGTTGTTAAAAAAAGATGAAGGGGCATCTATTATTACCTGTCGTTGGATTAGTAGTGTTAGTTGTATGTGTAATATTTTACTTTAATCAATCAACAAACAAAAATAATTCAAGAGATGAAGTATCGAGTTTAATATTTGAAACGCCAGACTTTTACAACAATAAGTTAATTAATGAAAATACGTTAGGTGAATTTTACGTTGTTAATTTTTTTGCTTCTTGGTGTAAGCCATGCTTATTAGAGCACCCTTTGTTAATGGAGATGAAAAAAAAGGGCGTAAAAATTATTGGTATTAATTTTCGAGACGATGAAGAGAATTTTAAGGAGTGGATTAATGAACACGGAAATCCTTTTGAATACATTTTAAGAGATGATGGTACCATCGCTTATGAGATGGGTTTAATTGGTGTTCCAGAGACATTTTTTATTATTAATAAAATGACTCAAAAAAAGATACAAGGGCCTTTATTTTATGAAGATGTCGAAAAGTATTTGTAAACTAATTATACTATTTTTAATAATTCATATATCTGTAATTAGCTTTGCAGGTGTAAATGAACTAAGTGATTATTACAAAACAATCAGATGTCTGGTTTGCGAAGGTCAGAGCATTCAAGAGTCTGATACAGAGTTTGCAATAAATTTAAAAGAGCAAATCCAAAAAAAATATAGCTCTGGAATATCCATTGAGGAAATTAATCAAGAACTAATCAAAATTTATGGTGAAGAAATATCTTTTAAGCCACCTAAAAATCACATACTACTTTGGGGGGCTCCTTTGGTTGTGCTAATAATTATTTTTATATTTATTAGAAATAAAATTAAATTTTTTAAAAGAGTATAAAATGAGTTATTTGAACGACTTATCTAATCAAATTGTACTTATTAAACCTCAATCTTTTTCTCTCGTTAGTTGGTAAATGTTTATTCAATCTTCTATTTATTAAGCCAAATAAACCAATTATCAATAATGTTAATAAAATAAAGTAAAAGCCAACAATTGGATAAGGTACGAAAGGATTAAAGGTTTTATCAGCGAAATAACTGGCATAATAAATCGCATCTCCTTTTTGTTGCCACGCTGGAAAACCAGTAAAAAACACCAAGGTTGTTGCATGAAACATGAAAATTGCTTCATTTGTGTAAGAGGGCCATGCCAAACGGAGCATCGTTGGCCATATAATGCGTCTGAATTTTTTAATCCCTGTAAAACCAAATGCATCTGCTGACTCTAAATCTTGACTTGGGACAGCACGTAGGGCTCCGTAAAAAATCTCTCCTGCATAAGCAGATGTATTAAAAAATAAAACAATTAAAGCTCCTAACCAAGCTTTGGTAAGCCAACGCGTTTCAACTGTAACAACAAGAAATCCTAGATCAATATTAAATCCTAATCTTGGTAAAAGAACAAATAAATCATATGCGAAGAAAAATTGAATAAATAAAGGAGAGCCTCTAAAAATAAAAATAAATAATCTACAAGGAGAACTAAATAGAGGTAGCTTTGAATTTTTACCTAAAGCTAGAACTGTTGCAAAGAAAAATCCAAGGAGTAATGCCAAAATTGCAAAGTATATATTCCAAATCATTCCAGAACCAATTAATACAAATTGCTCACAAAGTGTTATGTCAGCTTTTGGTAAGAGTCGCTCTCCATAACCTATAGATCTAAGGCCATAATCAGATAATGTTTGAAAACAACTCGACATCAGCCAGCCTTACCTGCCATGGTAGCTTGTCCTTGAGAAAGACGAGCTGATATTTTGTCTAATACAGATTGTGACAAGTAAGTTAATGATAAATAAAAAATCATAAGTACTCCAAAATACCAAGCTCGCCAATCAGGATGCGGGTACTCATATACACCAGTTTTAATGCCACCTAATTCTTTGGCCCAATAGACTATATCTTCAATGCCGAGAAGAAATAGAAGTGGGGTTGCTTTAATTAAAATCATCCACAAATTGGACAGACCTGGTAAGGCATAAATCCACATTTGTGGTATGAGAATTCTTCTAAAAATTTGACTTTGAGAAAAGCCGTAAGCCTCTCCTGTTTCTATTTGAGATTTTGGAACAGCAGCCATAGCTCCAGACAAAACGTTGCCAGCAAAAGCTCCAAAAACAAAGCCAAAAGCAAGTAAAGCTAGAGAAAATCCATAAATATCGTGCACCCACTCGCTAGCAGTGTTTAAGGGAAGTTTCGCAGCTGCACAAACGACAAAATCATTACCTTGCCTAATTGGCTCAGTAACATCAGAACATAAAACTTTATGACGCAAATATTCAAAAGCTTGATCAAGTGCTATTGGAATGAATAAAAAGAAAACAATATCTGGAATGCCTCTTATCATAGCAAGATACCCTTTTCCTAAAGAGCGAATAATTTTAAAGGTGGATCTTGAAGCAGTTGCGCCTGCAAAACCAAATGCCATTGCCAATGGAGCCGCCAAAGAAAGCAAACCCATAACAACTAAAAAAGAAAAATAAAATGACATATGTTTTGCTGTAGTGACATAACATGATAACCACATTATTCCTTCTAAGGTTTTAGGGTCCACACAATAACTAAACATTTTGAAATTCCTCTTGTTTATCTGTATTTTGAGGTAAGAAATCTTTAATTAAATTATTTCTTTTTCCTGATAAAACCTCATCTATACCAAGCTTACCAGCTAAAGGTGCATTGGTTATACCTGAATGCATAACTGCTAAGTATATACCATTTAATTTTTCACCTTTTTGATTTATAAGACGCCCAATTTTAGGCCTTCCATCAACTGGCAAAGGTCGTTTGCCAA
This sequence comes from uncultured Alphaproteobacteria bacterium, assembly GCA_902555695.1. Lineage (GTDB taxonomy): Bacteria > Pseudomonadota > Alphaproteobacteria > HIMB59 > HIMB59 > HIMB59. The sequence goes on from CACDTV010000004.1 coordinate 45,048, forward strand.
GTGTAAAGTGATCTAAAATCATATTTCCATTATAGTTGAGCCTAGTTGCCATGTCTTGAATAAGTTTTTTTGCAGTACCCTTAATGTTTTCCTCTTGGCTTGAGTCACCATCGAATTTTCCACCTATTATCAATCTTCCTTTGTCATCCTGTCTTGCATGGAAATCAAAACCTGTGATTGGGTATTTTAATAATTGAGGCAATGGTTTTGTATAAACTAATAAACCTAAACTTGAGTGCATTTCAAAAGGAATATTAATTGTTGATAATAATTTTGGAGCGCCAAGTCCAGCAGTTAAAATTACCTCATTATCATTAATAATTTCATCATCGGTTTTGACACCAGTAACATTGTTGCTATCACATATTATCTCTTTTACTTTAGTTTTTAATATTTTCGATCCACTAGCTTTGAAAAGTTCTTTAGTTGCTCTAACACCATCAATGGCCAAGTCATCAACACCAAAGCCGGCCATAGTTGGAGTATTATTTAAATAAGGCAAATGTTTTTTTAGTTCAGATTTAGTTGATATCTTTACCGATTGCCCCCAACTTTGATGCTGCTTTATAGTATTTTGAATCTCTTTCTCTCCTTGATCCCAAATAAATGCACCTTTGGATGTATAATTTAGATTTGAAATATAATTTATTAATTTTGGCCAGTAATTCATATTAGCCAAACGAAAAGTAGCATAGCTTTTATCGTTACTAGCATATCCATTCACCCAGCCCCAAGTATTTGATGTGGCTTGGTTTTTATCTCCAGGTAAATGTGATGATAAAACAGTTATCTTATCTACGCCATTTTGGTAGGCATGGTAAGCAAAGGATGCACCTACAATTCCTGCCCCAACTATAATCATTTAAAAGTGGATTTTATATTATCTTTCAATATTTCTTGAGTAAATATTATATAGGAAGAAAAGAGGACGGATATTCCGTCCTCTTGTTCAGTAATTTAAATTAAATAATCTTAAAAAGTTGCGGCTTCAAAACCAAACCACTTTTTAATAAGTGCATTTAGTGATCCGTCGTCTTTCATGGAGCTAATAGCTGCATTCATTTTCGCTTTTAATTCTGTATCAGATTCACGGATACCCATTCCAACACCGCCGCCGATTGAGACTTCTCCTATGTTTGCAAATTCACCGTTTGATTCTGCAATTATAGATGCGAGGTAATCACCATCTGCTAAGACAGCATCAGCTTCACCATTTTGAACTGCAGATATTGTTTCTTCTGCTGTTGCAAATTCAACTAAAGTTGCTCCACTTTCAGCAACATAACCTGCCTGAATAGTAGCAGTTTGAGCAGCAATAACAGCACTATCTACATCAATGTCTGCGCCACTCATTCCCATGTATACTGATGGAGATGGTGGAAAATAATCTTGTGTAAAGTCAATCACCTCATCACGCTCTGCGGTTATTGACATACCAGCAATAATCGTATCGTAGTTACCAGACACTAAATTAGGAATGATAGAGTCCCACTCGTTTATAACCCAAACGCAATCTAGATTTGCACGAATACAAAGCATGTCTCCAACATCTTTTTCGAATCCATCAACTTCGCCATTATCGTTAATAAAATTATATGGAGGATAAGCACCCTCTGTGCCCATTCTTACAGTTTCTGCAAAAGCAGAACCAAATAAAAAAAGCGCAGCCAATGCTGATAGTATTATTTTTTTCATAATTTTCTCCTTGTTCTTCCTCTATTACTTCGAATAAATACTTACTGAAATATAAACTAAAATAGAGTAAATAGATAAGCTTTTTATAAAAACGGTTGAATATTTGATTGATTATGATGAATAGAACAAATCTGCGTTGATTATACTACCATTTTGAATATCAATATTTTGATAGCGAATATTTCCCTTAATTTTTGCTGTTGACTTAATATAGATATCTTTAGCTTGAATATCTCCGTCAACCTCTCCCTCAACCGTGACAGTATCAGCAGTAACGGTTCCTTTAACATAAGAACCTGGTTTTAAATTAATTGTTTGTGATTTTATAGTGCCAATTAAGTTTCCTGAAAAATCTATATAGTCTGTGGACTCAAGAGAGCCATTTATTTTAATATCTTTTGCTAGAGTTGATTGATTGATAGTGCTATCAGTGTCAAACATAAATTCAGTTTTTACTTCAGGTTTTTTTTCACTAGATCCGAACAACGCCATTATTGATCAACCTCTTGGTTTTCAGTCATCTCTTCTTCTTTAACTTCATCATTAGAAACTGGTGAATAAGATTGGACAGTGCCTCTATGTCTTAGTGTGCCCTGAATTTTTGCACCATAACTTACTTGTAATGATGCATATTCAATCACTCCTTTAATGTTAGCAGAGTTATTAACGATCAAATAATCCTCTGAATTTATCTCACCATCAACGCTCCCAGAGATAGTTATTTCTTGACCTGACATATCTCCACTAAAAGCACCTCTACTGTCAATATTAATATTTGAAGATTTTAGAGTTCCTGTAAGAGTTCCAGAAATATCTGAAGTTTCTGCTCCCTCTATTCGTCCGTCAACTCTGACACCAGAGCCTATGTTTACAGCTTTAACATCATTATCTAATGGATTAGATTGTATTTCATCACCTGATGACTCAGTGTTATTTTCGTCCATCTCAGTATTATTCTCATCCATGAAGTTATCCTAACACAATCTAAATATTCATAAAATCTAAATTATTTTCTAAAAACATTGAATTGATTAGGTTTTTAGAATTAATAAATTAGATTATTATGAATCTTATATAATTTAACAAATTAACTTTTAGATTTGGTCTTTTTAGCAATATCTTTGAAATCGAAAAAATGAAATATTACTGAAAGATGAAAATACTTGAGTTACATCAGTTAGAGAAAAAATTTGGTGAGAATAAAGTTTTAAAAGGAGTTAATCTTATTGCCAATAGAGGTGACGTTGTAAGTATTATTGGAAGTTCTGGTTCAGGAAAGAGCACTATGCTACGCTGTGTAAATTTCCTTGAAACACCTGATAGTGGTACCGTAAATGTTTGTGGTGAAATTATCAGCTGTAGCGATGAGAATTTACAAAAACCTAGTAAGAATTTGCAATTAAAAATTACTTCAATTAGGAAAAAATTGGGTATGGTTTTTCAAAGTTTCAATTTGTGGTCCCACATGAATATTTTAGATAACATAACAGAGGCTCCTGTAAATGTTTTAGGAATAGATAAAGGAGTTGCTGAAGAACAGGCAATGGAATTATTGAAGAAAGTAGGGATTGAAGATAAGGCAAAAGAATATCCTTCTCATCTATCGGGAGGTCAGCAACAAAGAGCAGCAATAGCAAGAGCACTTGCAATTTCTCCAGAAATATTATTATTTGATGAACCGACATCATCTCTTGATCCAGAGTTAGTAGACGAAGTCTTGTCTGTTATTCGTAATTTAGCAGAACAGGGAAAAACAATGCTAGTTGTAACTCATGAGATGGAGTTTGCTCGAAAAGTTTCAAATAATGTTATTTTTCTTCACGATGGTCTTGTAGAAGAGGAAGGACATCCTGACACAGTTTTCACAAATCCCCAGTCAGAACGTTGTAGGAATTTCTTATTTAATAGACGCGAATAATAATTTTTTATAATTTATCACAGTGAATTCATTACTACTGTTCTTGGTAAGACTATTAGACTTTTACACACTTATTGTGTTTTTTTATGTAGTCGTGTCTTGGTTGTTTCACTTTAACATATTAAATAGTCAAAATATTTTTTTGTGGCGAGTTTTTGAAAGTTTTAAAAAACTTACTGACCCTCCCTTAAATTACATAAGAAGATATTTACCAAACTTAGGTGGCTTAGATATTTCACCAGTACTTTTAATACTAATAATATACTTGTTTAAAGATTTACTGATTGAGTATTGGCCTAGAGGATAATAATAAGGAGATTAAAAAAATGGCAGATATAATTGATGGAAAAGCTTTTGCAGCAAAAATCAGAGCTGAGGTAAAAGAGGACTCAGACAAATTAATTAGTCAAAAACGAGTAGATCCCTGTTTAGCAGTGGTGCTAGTGGGTGAAAATCCAGCAAGTAAAGTATATGTGGGACAAAAAACAAAAATGGCTGCGGAATGTAATATAAAAACAAAAGATTACAAATTAGATGCAAGTACAGATCAAGAGACATTATTAAAATTGATTGATGACCTAAACAATGATGAGTCTGTTCATGGTATTTTAGTGCAGTTACCTTTGCCCAAACAGATTGATGAAAGAAAAGTGATAGATGCCATCGTGGTGGAGAAAGATGTTGATGGTTTTCATGCAATTAATGCCGGCAGACTTTCAATAGGCGGGGATATGTTAAAAAGAGCTTTTATCCCTTGCACGCCATTAGGATCTTTACTCCTATTAAAAGACCAGATTGAGGATTTAAAAGGCAAAAGTGCAGTAGTGATTGGTAGATCAAATATTGTTGGTAAGCCAATGTCTCAACTTTTAATTGAAGAGTCATGTACTGTTACAGTGGTACACTCCAAAACCAAAGAAATTGAAAAAGTTTGCTCACAAGCAGATATTATTGTTGCAGCTATAGGAAGGGCTGAAATGATTGACTCAAAATGGTTAAAGGATGGTGCTATTGTTATTGATGTTGGTATAAACAGAATAGCTATTACAAAAGAGGACGGAAGTGAAGGAAGTAAGATAGTGGGTGACGTAGACTTTGAAAGCGCCTCTTCGAAAGCCTCAAAGATTACTCCTGTACCGGGTGGTGTTGGACCAATGACTATAGCATGTCTACTAAGAAATACTGTAACATCAGCTTATCGTCATGCTGGTCTTGAGGACCCAAGATCAAATTAAAATTAAGTTTTAATTTTTCCTGAAATACTTGATCCAGGTGTTACGACGTTTCCTTGCTCATCAACTATTACTGGACCGGAGACTGGATCAGTTACTCCCAATTCTGAACTGAGTTCCTCTAAAATATCTCTTATAGTGTCGAGATATGCGATCATTTGTTGGCGAGCATTGGCAAGACTATTTTCGTCAACCCACTCAACAACGCTACAATAGGATCGCTCACCTGTTTTTATAACTTTGCGGGTAATAACTCCATCGGGATTTGAAAACTTCTTCATTGAGTCAATAAATGATTGTTCATTACCAGGTTTAACTTTGAAACGCACGACACTCAAAAATTTAGCCATACTTTATCCTATTAAAATTATCAAATGAAAACATCATAATTCTTAGACTTAAAAACTTATTTCTCTTATAAGAGTCGCAGATATAAGATTTAATATTTTATCAAAAAAGGACTGTGGCTGAATACCTACATTTGCAAGACCTAAAACTTTCTTATCGGAAAAGATTATATTTTCCGACAATTTAAGGGTTACTTTATAATAGGATTTCTCAGATTGTATTCCTCCACCAGGTTTTTCTCTTGCAGCTATAGGGCCGTTAAAAATAGAGGTAACCGAAGGATAAAGACTAAAATCGTCTACTGGTGATTTGCTTATGGACACTACTTCTAAATCAACCCTTGGCATTTCAATTGAATTAGGAACAAAAAAACTATCTTTAAACTCTTTAACCTTTGAAATGTCATTTTCAGACAAAAAAGCTATGACTTGAAATGACTCTTTATTTACAATTGACATAATTGGATCATCTTTATTTAGCCATTGATTTTTTTTTAATTCAATTAAACTTACAATCTCTCCTTTAAATGGTGCAGTAATATTTAACGATGATTTAATTTTTTCTAAATTATTAATATTAGTTATGATTTTTTTTTCTTCACTTTTCATTATCATTAAATCTGATTTATTTTGATCGCCCTCTAAAGCATTGTTTATTTGAATTGAGATTAATTTTTTTTCTTCAAGAAGTTTTTGTATATCTGAATTAAGTGATGGCGAATTTAGTTTTATTAAGTCTGCTCCTAGTTGTACAGATTGATTTTCTTTAATGTATATATCTGAAACTTGTGAATTTATTGTTGGGTAAATTGTAATGTATTCTTCTGATTGATAAATTGCAGGAATGGACTGTGTATTTTTCCAAGGGTAGAATAAAATAAATGATAAGGCTCCTAAAATTAAAATTGTTCTAATTATACGAATATTTAAAAAAAAACTAGAGCGAAGTTTCCACCATTCTCTTAACTCTTTTAAAATAGGCAATGCTATAAACCAAATAATTTCTACTACAAAAAGAAATATTCCTAAAATTTTGAATGCAAAAAAATAAACTAATAAAGCTATACCTATAAATAAGAAGAACCTGTATATCCAAGTCGACCAGGCATAAATAGTAATTAAATTTTGGCGTTGTTGGCTCATATACTCAGGAGGATTAAGGCTCAATCCAAACAACCAATTTCGCAATTTCCACTTTGCAATAGCAAATGCTCGGGGCTGAAGGTTGTCTATTTTTATAAAATCTGCAAATACGTAATATCCGTCAAACCTCATAAATGGGCTAATGTTAATAAGTAGTGATGAAATCCATCCTGTTGTTGCAACGAAAAAAGCTGCACTTTTCAAAATTCCTGGATCAGATACTCCCCATACAAAAGTAGCGAGCAAGGCTAAATGTAGCTCTGTCGAGATTCCAGCAAAATTTATTGTCAGTCTTTTCTTATGATCTCTAAGTCTCCAAGCATTAGTATTATCAGTGTATAAAAAAGGAAAAAAGACTAAAAACGCAATTCCCATTGAATTGACATTACATCCAAAATTCTTAGCTGTGTAAGCATGGCCTAATTCATGAATTGCTTTTACACCTACTAATGCGATTGCATAAAAAATTAATCCATTAAAATTGAAGAAATACAAAAAAGTAGATAAAAATTCATCCCAGCCTTGAATAACAAAATAAATTCCAATAATACCAAAAAAATAAATTATTGATCTAAAAAGTTTTTTTCCAAAAAGCTTAGCTATATTTATTGTTCTGTCTAAAAAAGGATCTGGCTTAATCAAAGGTATTTTAAAAAAAAGATAATTATGAATTAAATTTAAAAACCAATGCTTTTTTTTAGCCTGATGTTGAGCTAGTAATAGTTTAACATCTTCTGAACTTGAGTGAGTTATTAAACTATTAACCTTTAAAAAATTTATAAAATCATCTAACTCCTCTTCCTCGATAGTAATACCCTTAGCTTCTACTTTTTCAATAAACTGTTTTGAGTCTACTCCTGCAGTCCAATGTCTCAGTATTCGAAAAGCATTTAAACCTAATGTAAAATATTTGTTTCTTAAATTATCATAAATCAGCCATGATGGAGAACCGTCCTCCATAGGAGTTCCTGGTAAAAGTTGAAGGTCTTGTCTTATTGATGGAGTAATCATTTAGATACCAAGTGTTTGTCGAACAAAAATAATTGGTTTTCTAAATAAGTAAAAAAATAGTTTCACTTCTTCACCGAAAATTTTTGCAGTTCCTCTGAGTCCAATTCTTGGAGAGTTTTTGGACGTAAGAATTTCCGCTGTTACCCGGTAAGCTAGAGTGTTCTCACTGGTAAGTTCAGGCTCATAAGAAAATTTTGAAACCCTAGCAGGAATAACATTCAGTGGATCAGAGTCTAAAAAAACGTTTATTTCTGCATCTTTTTTTACTGTTATGGCATCTTTTACAGGCATCATTATCTCGACAACAACATTCGATGGGTCAGCAATAACCATTATTGTCTCTCCTACCTTAAAAGGCTTGCCTATAAGAAGTGATTTATCCTTGATAACTGCAATTCCATCAGCTGGAGAATTGACCGTAGATTCATCTAATAGATATTTCTGATAACTTAAGGTTTGTTCTACAAGTTTAATTTTACTCTGAAGTTGACTGACCATCGCTTTGTCCTCTTTACTTTGAAAAGATGATTGTTTAGCCTGAAGTAATTCGGTTTCAATTACTTTTAATTCTTGGAAAGCTAAATCGTAATCATTTTGTAAATCTGTTTTTTCAAAAGATATTAATGTAGTTCCAATATTAACATCATCATTATTTTGAATAAAAACTTCTTGTATGACGCCTTCAATTGGAGCATTTATAACATAGGGGTCTTTTGGAACAATTTCTGATTTGCCAACTGTCGATAGAGAAATTGGAATGAACATACTAGCAATAAGTCCCGCTATAATTAAAAATTGAAACCATGTATTTTTAAAAACTTTAATGGAGCTTTCAAAAAAATTATTTTCTTTGAGTGATCCCATCGCGTGTCCAATAGATGAACTCAAGTGTCTGATGTACTCGATATCTTGCTCTTCCCAATTTTCATCTCTTGCAAGAAGCAGTGCTGCTTGAGGGCCTTTTTGATGTGAAAAACAAGGAACCCATAAAAGTTTATCAGGAATTGGATTTTCACCTTTGGCAGGGATTAATGAGTCTTTTTCGATTGTAAATGGATGTGTATCAGGAGATCCCTCTTTTAATTTTTCTCTTATTATTTTCTGAGCTAATATAGTTGTCGAAGAAGTTTGTTCTACAACTGCTATGTCAGAAATAGCATCAATCTTAAATTTATTTGGGTTTGCCCATTCTCCAAAAAAAGCAAAGACAAAAGGGGTTATGTTTCTTAACTCATTTGTAACTGTATATCTGATTTCTACAAAAGACTTTGCTTCACGTAATTTTTTTTCAAACGTGAAAATCCTTGCTAAACGATTTAATTGGTCTTGGCTCAAAATACAACTCGCCCACTCATTCCAGGCAGAAGGGCAGAGCTAGCGTTTGTAATAGTACCTTTTAGTTGAATTGTTTGGCTTACAGCGTCAACATTTGCACCAATTCCACTTATAGAGGCATTGAATTCTTCTTGTATTTCATCAATATAAACAGTGATTGGATGGCCTATTGTTAGCCAAGAAACCCATTCACTAGATACTACCATTTCTAATTCAAGAACATCAGTTTTTATAATCTTCATTAATTCAACTTGAGGCTGTATCGACTCAAATGCGTTTACCACTACTTCCTCAACTGCACCATCAAAAGGCGCTCTAATTTCACATCTCTCTACATTTAGTTCAGCAATACGTAATTCTGATTTTGCCTTCTCATACTCTGATATAGAGAGTTCAAGTTCATATTTTCCGATAGATCTCATCTGTAACATCTGTTCATCACTTTTTAGTTTGATCAATGCGCTATTTTCATTGGCTCTAACTACATCTTTTTGTGCTTCATACAAACTACAATCGAATTGAATGAGTAAATCTCCTTTTTTAAATCTTTCCATTTCTTTTACAGAAATACTAGTAATACGAGCGGCCAATTCACTGGAAAGAACAGCTTCTTGAGATGCAACCACTAAAGCTCTTGACTCCCTAACTTCGGCTTTAGAGGAAACAGTAAATAGGAGAGATAAAATTATTATTTTAACCAGAAACTTTAACAAGTTTATCTCCATAATTTTCATGACCTTCATACTGTAAATCTAATTGCTCTTGAAGAGTTGCAAATTTAATAAGTTTTTCATTTGATTCAACATTTTGTAAATTTAAAACAATAGAATCTTGAGAAGTGACCTCATCAATTTCTCCTGGAATAGTTGGTATATCATTAAGACTTGACTGATCGTCTGTGTTAGGTGTTTGATTTTCATTATTGTCTGAGTCATTTGGGTTAAGAGTATTATTTATAATTGACCCATCTTCTAAATCATTTTGTGTGTCAAGTAACATTTGTCCTTTTTCATCAACAGTAACTTCGGTTTTTAAAGCTGCACTTCGGTCTATGAAAGGTTCGAGGTCGCGTTTTAAGGCTTTGTCCTGACTAACAGAGTTTCTATCTAGAGTAACATTGATTTCTCTTGTGCTATTATCATTATCGATTGCTATCACCTTGACATCGATTGAGTAAATATTTTGAGGAAACTGAACGATCGTCTGACCTGTTGATGGGTCAACACGTATCCAGCTTGGAAGAGAGGAGCCATCCTCTAAAGTTCCTGTGTATTGTTTCACATTAAGCCTATAATCATCTCCAATAGCAAATCCCAATAAAGTATTTTCATTTATTCCAGGCCTTCCACTTTGATCAATATTTAAATCTTCAACAGCAACATCGATTACCTTCATACCGCCATTGAATGTGTATTCCTTGATTAGGGAGCCTAAATTTCCTCTCACCGCAAGATCAGCTATTTGGTCATTAACTTTAGGTGTTTCAAACGTTACTGTTTTATCAGCAATCGCCGCTTCTAATGTTTTTTGCTTAACAATCAGTGGTGGAGTTGGTGCTTCACCAGGCTTACCGGGCTTTCCAATGATTATTGTAAATGTTTGTTGTGTAGATAAGTTACCTCCGTCAGTAGCAGTTACTGTAAAAGTATAAGTACCTTCAGGTAGTCGGCCTCTTATTCTTCCTGCATCGTTAACTGTAAGTCCTGATGGTAAACCGCCGTAACTATATGTTAGTTGCCCGTAAGTGCTGGTGCTTGGATCTGGGTCATCGAAGAAAAGTTTTGATTGAATGACAATTTTATTATTTTCAGCACCTCTAAACGTAGGAGCTGTTGAAGAAGTAGGGGCATCATTGATACCAGTAACTGTCACAGCTAATTGTGCTGTATCAATACTTGTTCCATTTGAGATAGTATAAGTAAAATAATCTATAGCGGTAGTATCAGGAGTGAGAATGTCTGCTCCATCCTGGTCTGCAACATATGAATAAGTACCGTCTGAGTTGAGTGTTAGTGTTCCATAAGTGCCTTTTAAAGAAGATCCCACGGTACCACTGGTACCAGTGCCAGCCTCCGTTCCAGTTCTTACAGAAGAAACTACAGCATCTGCGGTCTCGTCTGCATCAGTACCAGCATTTGTATCATTTGATAATAAACCTGAGGCTTTATTTCCAACACTCAGAGTATTGCCATCTATAACACTACCCTCATCATTGTTTCCTACAACTTCATTATCTTGACCAGTAACTGTAATTGTAACTGTTGCAGTATCAGATGCTGTTCCATCGGATAAAGTATAAGTAAAGACATCTGTCTCAGTAGAACCATCGGCTATATTATCAGCTGCATCTTGATCAGCTGTGTAAGTGTAAGATCCATCTGCACCAACAGTTAATGTTCCATAGGTACCAACTATTTGGGTACCATTACTTTGATAAGTTGAGCTTGAGGCAACAGTACCTGAATTGCCATTAGAGTGAGATATATTAGTTACTGTCAGTGAAGATGAATCATCAGCGTCTGTATCATCATTTAATAAATTATCCTGAGCTGCAGTTTTTGTAATAGTTTTGTCCTCAAGCACAGAGTCCGTATCATTTACACCGACTGGATCATCGTTAATACCAGTTACTGTAATTGTCAATGTTGCTGTATCAGTTGCTGTTCCATCAGAAACTGTATAGGTGAAGACGTCAGTTTCTGTATCACCTGCATCTAAGGCATCAGTTGCTGTTTGATCTGCTGTATATTTATATGCTCCATTAGATCCAATCACCAACGTACCATAAGTGCCAGTCACAGATGTACCGTTAAGATGTGTGGTACTAGATGAAACATTTGACTCTGATCCAGAGCCAGGTTGAATTTTTGTAACAGTTAAATCAGCGGAGTCGTCAGCGTCTGTATCATCATTTAAAACATCATCTTGAATAGCTAACTTAGTGACGCTCGAGTCCTCATCAACACTATCGGTGTCATCAACAGCTACAGGGGTGTCATTGACACCCGTCACAGTGATTGTCAATGTTGCTGTATCACTTGCTGTTCCATCAGAAACTGTATAGGTAAAGACGTCGTTTGCCGTATCACCTGCATCTAAATCATCAGCAGCACTTTGGTCAGCTGTATAAGTATAAGATCCATTTGAATTAAGAGTCAGCGTTCCGTAAGTACCTGTTAAAGCAGATCCAACAGTGCCGCTATTTCCTGTACCGTCTTCAGCTCCAGTTCTAATAGCAGAAACTGTAAGAGATGCTGAGTCATCTGCATCTGTATCATCATTTAAAACATCATCTTGCGATGCAGTTTTAGAGACAGTTGCATCCTCATTAACACTATCGGTATCATTAACAGCTACTGGAGCATCATTCACACCAGTAACAGTGATTGTAAGCGTTGCTGTTGCAGTTGCAGAATTTTCATCGGTTAGAGTATAAGTAAAAACATCAGTTGCAGGATCATTAGCATCCAAATCATCAGCTGCGGTTTGATCAGCTGTATAAGTATAAGATCCATCGGCTCCGATTGTTAAGGTACCATATGTGCCAACTATTTGTGTACCACTGCTGCTATAAGTCGAACCCGAAGAAACAGTTCCAGAATTACCATTTGTATGCGATATATTAGTAACTGTTAGCGAAGCATCTGTATCAGCATCTGTATCGTCATTCAATACATCGTCCTCAGATCCTGTTTTAGTAACAGTAGCATCTTCATTTACACTATCGGTATCGTCTACACCTGCAGGTGTATCGTTCTTTCCTGAAACTGTAATTGTTAGTGTTGCAGTGTCAGTGTCTGTGCCATCTGTCAATGTGTAAGTAAATACATCATCATCACTATCTCCAACGTCTAAGGCATCAGCTGCTGCTTGATCAGCTGTGTATGTATAAGAGCCATCTGCACCAATTGTCAAAGTACCATAAGTACCAACTATTTGTGTACCACTGCTCTGATAAGTTGAACTTGAAGAGACTGATCCAGAGTTACCATTTGTATGTGATATATTTGATACTGAAAGAGAAGCGCCTGTATCAGTGTCTGTATCGTCATTTAAAACATCATTTTGAGAACCTGTTTTAGTAACAGTTTCATTTTCGTTTACACTATCAGTGTCATCAACAGCTACAGGGGCGTCATTCACGCCTGTAACTGTAATTGTTAGTGTTGCTGTGTCGGTTGCAGAACCATCAGTAATTCTATAGGTAAAAACATCATTCTCTTGAGCCCCTGCAGCAAGTGCTTCAGCAGCTGTTTGATTTGCTGAGTATACATATGAGCCGTCTGAACCAATAGTTAGTTGACCATAAGTTCCAGTAACAGTTGTGCCCGTGGTGGTTCCACTTGCACCGTAAGTTGTGTTATTACTCACTGATGTGCCTGAGGCTGCACTGCTATGTTGAATTTGATCAACTCTAATTGTATCTCCATCTGGATCACTATCATCATTTAAGACATCATTTTGAGCACCAGTTTTAGTTACAGATGCATTTTCATTCACACTATCTGTATCGTTAACAGCGTCTGGGCTTTGATTGCCTGCTGCACCTCCAATAACAGTGAGTACGAGATCTGCCGTGGTTGTTGCTGTTCCATCGAATAAAGTGTATGTAAAGGTATCAGATACTGTAGCACCATCGCTTAATCCTGAAATATCAGAACTTGCTACATATGTGTAAGAACCATCTGCGCCAATTGTCAAAGTACCATAAGAGCCCGTTACAGATGTACCACTACTGTTATAGGAGCTCCCTGAAGAAACACTAGAATTATCACCACCACTTTTTTTAATCTGAGTAATTCTGAGAGTATCGTTTGTGTCAAGATCACTGTCTTTGTGTGAACTTGAAGTCGTATGGATGACATCACCTGAGTGTTCACCGTTTGCATCAAAACTGCCGTCAACATTTGCATTTGCACTATTTTGAACAGTTAGTGTAGACCCTTCATTCACCACGCCGACATCATTTTGTGCTGATGGGTTATCGTTTGCCCCTAATACTTTAATAGTAATATTTGCTGTGTTATCTTGCGTGCCATCCGTTATGGTGTAAACAAACACATCATTTTGACTCTCTCCAGCTGCAATGGAGTCTGCAGCTGCCTGATCAGCAGCATAACTATACGATCCGTCTGCACCAATTGTTAAAGTACCATAAGTTCCTGTTACGGAGGTACCGCTACTATTATAAGAACTTCCTGGTTGAACAGAAGAATCTGTGCCAAGATTTTTTCTAATGAGCTTTACGCTTAAAGAAGCTGATGTATCTAAATCAGTATCTTTATGAGAGCTTGAGGAGGTGTCTAAAACATCACCTGAATTTTCTCCTGTTGTGTCAAGAGAACCAGAAATGTTGGAATTTGATCCGTTTGTAACAGTCAAAGTGAGATCTTCTGTTATTGCACCTTCATCGTCTTGTGCGGTAGGAGTATCGTTTATACCAATAACTGTGATAGTAATTGTTGCGGTGTCTGTTGCAGTCCCGTCAGTCAATGTGTAAGTAAATACGTCTGTAACTATATCGCCTGCATCAAGAGCGTCCGCATCAGAGTCATTAGCAACGTATTTATATGAGCCGTCTGAACCAATGGTTAGTTGACCATAAGTTCCGCTAACAGTTGTGCCCGCGGTAGTTCCAGAAGCACCGTAAGTAGTATTATTGCTTACAGCTGTGGAAGAGCCTGCTGAGCTATGTTGAATTGCTGAAACTCTCAAAGAAGCACTAGCGTCAGCATCAGAGTCCTTGTTTGAACTTGAGGTTGTATCTATTACATCACCGGTATATTCGCCGGTGATGTCTACAAAACTATATGGACTTGAAAGTGAAAAAGATTGGATTCCGTTACTTGATGCTCGAGCTAAAAATGCTTTGGATCCATCATTATTAAATATAATATCAGTTGGTTTATCTGCATAGCTACTCACATCAAATGCACCATTAAATGTTGCTGTAGATAAGTTAAAACCGGTACTAAGATCGTATTCTAAAATATCATCATTTTGCTGACCTGTGATAAACAATTTTGTGCCTGTTGCGTTAAATGAAATTCCCCTTGGTGTATCTTCTTTTGCACTAAAATCTAAACTTCTACTTGTGTATGAAATTGTTGAGGAATCAAAAGCGGTTGATAGAGAATATTCATAAACAGTATCATTAATATCTCCCAGTAAAAACATTTTAGTTCCATCAGTATTAAAAGTAAAACCTCTAGGGTTGCCGTCTTGACCGCTTATGACAGTTGAAGTAGGTGTTGGTAATGAGGAAACATCATAGGCTGTAGATAAAGCAAATTCATGAATCTTTTTATTAGCTCCTGAGCCATTGCTTATATACAGCTTCGTACCATCATTATTAAATCTTATACCACGTGGATTACCTGCGTGAGAAGAAATGTCTGTTGTACTACTTTGAGTAGCAGTATTTATATCAAAAGCAGTTGTTAAAGTATGTACAGAGATATCTGGTGAATTGCTATGATGAAGAACAAACATTTTAGTCCCATCATGATTAAATGCTACAGAACGAGTTGTATCAGTAGTTGCATATGGAGAACCAGTATCAAGAGATGCGGGTGTTACAGTATTATCATTACTGCTATTGATAACAGTCAAAGTTCCATCTTCATTAATGGTTCCTGTATCATTTTGTGCAACAGGAGTATCGTTCACTCCCGTTACAGTTATTGTTAAAGTTGCGGTAGCTGTAAGTGAGCCATCAGTGGCTTCATATGTAAATTCATCGGTTTCTATATCACCTGCGTCTAAAGCATCAGCTGCTGTTTGATCAGCTGTGTATATATAAGAACCGTCAGCACCAATTTTTAAAGTACCGTAAGTTCCGGTAACTGTTGTAAAATTACTTAAATGTGTACTGCTTGATGTAACAGAAGTGTATCCGCTATCAGTGCTATGTTTGATTTTCGACACACTTAAAGTTGCTGAGTCATCCGCATCTGTATCGTCATTTAATACATCATCTTGTGCTCCAGTTTTTGTCACTGAAGCGTCCTCGTTAACGGCATCAGTGTCATCGGTAGCAACAACTGGGTCGTTTATACCTGTGACAGTAATTGTTATATTTGCAGTATCTGATCCGGTATTACCGTCGGAGACTTCATAGACAAAAACATCTGTAACTACATCGCCTGCATCCAAGTCGTCGGCCAAACTTTGGTCTGCTGTATATATATAAGATCCGTCAGCACCAATTTTTAAAGTACCGTAAGTTCCGGTAACTGTTGTAAAATTACTTAAATGTGTACTGCTTGATGTAACGTTAGAGAAATCTCCTCCGTTCTTTTTTATTTTTGAAACACTAAGAGTATCTCCTTCAGGATCAGTGTCATTTATAAGAACATCTCCTGTGACGCCAGTCGTTCCATCAGTAACAGTCACTGAGTCATCTTCATCTACTGCATTGGTGTTATCGGTTGCACTTGGGTTCTCATTGTCTTTACCAATTAGTGTAATCGTCAGAGTTGCGGTATCTGTTGCGTCGTGTTCATCTGATAGAGTATAAGTAAAGGTGTCAGTTAGGTTAGAGCTACTGGCACTAAATCCTGATATGCTGTCTCTAGCAACATATTTATATGAACCGTCTGATCCAATGGTAAGAGTACCATAAGTTCCTGTTACTGAAGTGCCATTGCTGTCATAAGAGGTATTATTAGTAACAGATGAAGATGAACCACCACTAGGTTGAATTGCTGAAATTCTTAATGTAGGAGATGCGTCAGGGTCACTGTCAACATGAGAGCTTGAACTGGTATTAATTATGTCACCTGAATGTTCTCCTGTTGCATTAAATGTGCTACCAGAGTCATTGGTTTCGTTGGCATTTGCACCATTTGTAACTGTCAATGTTTCACCCTCATCAATTACACCCACGTCATTCTGGGCACTCGGTGTATCATTCACACCGGTTACTGTAATTGTTAATGTTGCAGTGTCAGTGTCTGTACCATCCGACAATGTGTAAGTAAAGACATCATCTATGCTGTCTCCAACGTCTAAAGCATCAGCTGCTGTTTGATCAGCTATGTATTTATAAGAGCCATCTGCACCAATTGTCAAAGTACCGTAGGTACCAACTATTTGTGTACCGCTACTTTCATAAGTCGAGTCTGAAGAAACAGATCCAGAGTTACCATTTGTATGTGCTATATTTGATACACTTAGGGTCGCGCTATCATCTGGATCAGAGTCATCGTTCATTACATCGTCTTGCGAAGCTGTCTTTATAACTGTAGCATCTTCCGCAACTGTGTCTGTATCATTAACAGCGACAGGGGCATCATTAATACCTGTAACTGTAATAGTTAAGTTGGCAGTGTCTGTTAGTGCACCATCTGAAATAGTATAAACGAAAACATCTGTTACTTGATCACCCGCATCCAGGTCATCTGCTGCATCTTGATCAGCGACGTAAGTATAGGAACCGTCAGCTCCAATGGTTAAAGTTCCGTATGTTCCAGTGACTGACGTGCCGCTACTATTATATGTACTTCCTGAGGAGACATTAGAGTCTGTGCCGCTGTCAAAATTAATTTTTGTTACAGTGATTGTATCTCCATCAGCGTCACTGTCGTCGTTAAGCACATCATTTTGAGATCCTGTTTTGGTAACCGTAGCATCCTCATTAACGCTATCTGTATCATTTACTGCATCAGGTGCTTGATTACCTGCTTTTGTAAAAACTCTTATGATGTCACCATGCTGTGCACCATTATTAAATCCCACATAAAGTGTATTTGAGTCAGTATCGACACCAAACCAGTCACTTTTATGGCCTGAAGGTTTACTAGAGTCTGTAACACTTGTGCTCCAAGTCCACTTTAATTTCTCTGTACTAAAAGCATTATTGCCGCCACTACCGTGTTGGTTTATTGTGTGATAAGTCGCTCCACTTTTATCAACTCCTGAATATGCAATGATATTATTCATATTGAACCAAACACCTAGTATTTCATTTTCAAAAACTACTTTCCTCACATCATTTCTTCCTGAGTTTTCTGTAGCATAAACGTAATATGAATTCATAGGAGTTGATGAGGCATCAACGGTAGTAGTGCCTGATGTTATGTCAGGGCCTGAAGTTTGGACACCATTATTATTTTCCTCAAATCCATTAGATGTACTTGTGGTCTTGTAAAAAGTAAATGAGCCTGTGTTTATATCTTCTCTCTCTAAGGTAATAACAAAGGGTTTGTTGCCATCAGTGTGATTAGAGGCAGAGGCAGCAGTTCCAGCATCATTATTACCCGCTTTTAAATTTGTTCCAGTATTTTCTACAAAACCATCTAATGATGAAATTCCATTTTGAAGAAGAGAGTGTTTGTAATCAACAACACTAATTCCGTTAGTTTCAACGATACCGTATTTTTTTTCTAAGTCCCAGTCACCACCCTTACCTGTAATATCATCAGAGGCTGCGATATCTGCTTGAGTGATATTTCCAATTTGTTGAATAAGTAATTTTCCTTGTTCACCTTGTGCCAGATTACAACCATAGAATAATAAGTCACCGTCTTGAGTTAACGAGGTACCAATTGATTGAAGTGTAGTGCTAAAAGAATTTATCGTTTCAGAGTTTAATATTGAATTGCCCAGTACTACCTGACCAGTACTTGCGTGTCCTATTATATGTACTGCATCGATGTCACTTTGATCTTGCAAAATACTCTGCATTTTTGCAAAACCGTTTTCATTGGAGTCAATTAAATAGATAGATTTTGTGTCATCGATGGAGTTAATGATTGTTTGATAATCATCAACACCCTTGTCTATGAAGACAATTTCTTTTCTCAAGTCATTGTTGTGTGTAATCGCTTTTAAATTTGTTGAAAGATCGCTTTCATTGAGAGAGTTGTTTTGAATTTGGTCTTCGACAGCTTCAATGGCTTCACTAGCAGCATAAACAGCAGCACCATCAAACATGATTCTCGGTTCCAGCATTTGAATGCTAAAATGTGGATAAGTTTTCTGTTTATCAGCCACTTATTTACTCTACTCTTTTCTCTCCAGCCCAGAAATATACAATAAATTCAATGGATTTTCATTGAATTTGTAAAAATTTATAGAAATTTCTTTGTTGTTTTTTATCCACAATTGTGAGATTTTATGCTGTTATTTTTGACGGGGAAAGAATGGCTAATCATAAGGTTTTTGTTGTATTTATTGCTACAATTTTTATTTGGGGGTGTTCAAAGACACCCATGCCAATTGTAAAAGAAGAAGTCCAGCTTTCATCCCAAGAGGACTTAGAATATCTCAAACAAACATCTGAAGGTGCTCCTTTAGAAATAGATCTTTACCAGGCTATTGCTATCGCAATCAAAAATAACCGTGATTTACGATTGAATCTGATGGACTCGGCGTTAAGTCAGGGCCAGATAGATGTGGTCAAGTTTGATATGTTGCCAAAACTATCAGTCAATGCAGGTTATAAAGTTTTAGAAAAGCATCCAGCATCAACTAGTGTGAATATGACAACAGATGTAAGTGGGGGAGAGGAAAACGTTGCTGCAGAGGCTATTGCCGACAGCCCTACATACACTCTTTCACAACAAACACCCTCAAATTCGTATGATATAGGTTTCACTTGGAATGCATTAGACTTTGGTCTGTCTTATGTAAGAGCAGGTCAGCAAGCTAACAAATATTTAATTTCAAAAGAGTTAGAGCGTAAGGCCATTCATAATTTAACAAAAGAAGTTATATATGCATATTGGAAGACGCTTTCTGCGGACGAGCTGTTAAGTCAAATCAATCCTCTAATGGATAGAGTTAATGCTGCACTGGATGATTACGAATACATTGAAGAACTTTTAATTAGTTCACCTATGGATGCTTTGTTATACCAAAAAGAATTATTGGATGTTTTACAAATTTTAAATACACAGCGTCGAGCTTTAATGGACTCGCGTGCACAGTTATCAAAACTAATGGGCCTTTTACCAGATCAAGAATATATTTTAGTTAAAACAGAACAGCCTCTGACGGAGTTAAATATGTCTCTAGAAGAGCAAGAAGAGGCAGCATTATTTTCAAGGCCTGAGCTTCTGGAAGTTAGATACCAGGAAAAAGTTACAGCACAGGAAGCAAAGGCATCAATGCTCTCATTATTTCCTTCACTTCAGTTTAACGCCACATGGACATATGACTCAAATAAATATTTGTTAAACAAAGATAATGTAGAGTACGGAGCTGTTTTTGGCGCTAATTTATTGAATATTTTCCAAGCTGGTAATATTAATGATATTAATAAAATTAATGAAAAACTGATTGAAGAACAAAGATTGGCTGTTTCAATGGCTGTTTTATCTCAGGTCCACATTGCTAATATCAACTATGCACAAAGTTTAAGAGAATACAGTAACGCCAAACATTATCTAAATGTTGCCCAAAGAATTAATGATTTAATATCTAATGCTCAAAAAATTTCTCGTTTTGGAGAGTTAGAAATGATTAGAGAAGAAGCAAGTTTACTTGTTTCTCGTTTAAGAAACGACATAGCCTACGCTGAATTACAATATAGTCTGGGCACATTGTACTCATCTGTAGGTATGAATTTTACTCCAGAAAATTTATCCCAAATTAGTGATAGCGAACTTGCATTAGCCCTAAAAGAAAACTTAAATCGTTGGACAAAAAAATATAACTCATTTGTTGCAATTCCATTAAATGATCAAAACCCTGTGCTTATTCAAACAACCAAAATCGTTGAGGATAATGTTAATTTATCAAATTATAATTTCGTTGATTTTATATTTAAGTTTGATGAAAAATCCTTTTATTTGGAGGGTAGTGGAAAAACTAGATACAATGTGAAGATGGCTAATGGGGATGCTTTACCGTCATGGTTAGTTTTCCTTCCATCGCAATATACATTTGTCGGCAACCCGCCATTTGCTAACGGCTCATTAGACCTAACTATAGAAGCAAGTAATGATATAACTAATATTTCAGATACATTCACTTTATATTGGGATATTAATGACCAAAATCCTGAAGTCGTTCCAGAGCTGAAAACAATTGAAGAGGAAATTGTTAATGAGGAACAATTAAATGCGCTCAACCGGGCCATGGAAGAAAAGATAGAAGAAATCATCACAAGTAAAGAAGTTGTGAATGAAGAAATGTTAGACTCACTAATTGCTGCGCTGAGTTTTAAAGAAGATAAAATTGTAGAGGATCTAGATATTATCTTCGACTCAAGTTTTAAAATAAAATCAAAGCCAAAGCCAAATAAAAGTGTATTGATTGCTGCATTAAACGATAGTCTTGGAGATCAAATTGAGTCAATGACATCCTATAACCCGAATCAATCAGCATTTATACAAGTTGGTGCTTTTAAAAAAGAAAAGGTTTCTCAAGTTGTAGCTGACGATATATCAAAAAAAATTGGAACACGGGTTGAAGTTAGACCAACGATGGTTTCTGAACCTGTAATGTACAGAATTTTAGTTGGTCCAGAGCATAAAGATCAAATTGTAAATGTTATAGCGGATATTATGGAGTTAGGCATATCAGATTATTTTTTAACACAAGGATGAATGAAAAGTGAATGAGCCTAAAGCCAGAGAGATTTTTAATTTACTTCTAAGAGATCATAATTTAGATAAATTTTTTGAATACTGTACTGATGATATCAAATTTATATTGCATCCAAAGCACGTAGCAGCGGGTGTTTACGATAAAAAAAGTATCAACGATCTTTTTGTACACCTTTCTAAATCTTTTCCTAACTGGGAAGAAACCATTGATGAGGTTTATCATGATAAGGAAAAAAGAATTTTGATTATTATTTCAAGAGGTAATTCTTCAACTATTACTGATATATGGGATTTACAAATTGCTCATTATAATGAGGATGGAAAAATATTTAGAGTTGAAGATCGTATAGATACACTTCACCTTGCTGAAGGTAATGTGGGACCTAGAATTTAAGTTTATTTTTTTTTAGCCTTAATGCGTTAAGTTTTATAAAACCCTCTGCATCTCTTTGATCATAATTAGAGCTTTCAAAAGTTGCTAGATCTTCATCATATAAGCTATTGGGTGACTGTCTACCAATGACCGTCACATTACCTTTATAGAGCGCTAGCTTTACTTGGCCATTTACTCTTTTCTGAGTGGCGTCAATTGCTTTTTGCATCATCACTCTTTCTGGAGCAAGCCAATATCCATTATAAATTAGTCTTGCATATTTGGGCATGAGCTCGTCTTTAGTAAAAACCTCTTCTCTATCTAAAGTTATACTTTCCATAGCTCGATGTGCTTTGAGAAGAATTGTGCCACCTGGTGTTTCATAGACACCGCGTGATTTAATTCCAACGTATCTATTTTCTACAATATCTACTCTTCCGATGCCATTTGCTGCTCCTAGTTTATTTAACTTTTCTAATAGATTAAATGGTGAGAGCATTTTTCCGTTAATAGCAATAGGATCACCATTTTTAAATTGAATAGTGATAATTGTCTCTTTATTAGGTGCTGACTGAGGGCTTTTAGAAATTCCAAAAACATTTTCAGGTGGTCTTTTCCATGGGTCTTCCAAGATTTTTCCCTCTGCTGATCGATGAAGAACATTTGCATCCACACTATAAGGGGACTCTTTTTTGTTATGTTTCATGATGGGAATTTTGTTTTTAGCAGCAAATTCCAACAATTTAGTTCTTGATGACAAGTCCCACTCTCTCCAAGGTGCAATCACTTTTATTTTGGGTTCTAAGGCATAGTAAGAAAACTCAAAACGCACTTGGTCATTTCCTTTACCTGTTGCTCCATGGGAGACAGCATTTGCTTTTTCTTTTTTTGCAATCTCAATTTGTCTCTTAGCAATTAATGGTCGAGCAATTGATGTCCCTAAAAGATACTCCCCCTCGTAAATTGTATTACAGCGAAACATTGGAAAAACATAATCTCGAACAAATTCCTCTTTTAAATTTTCAATGTATATTTTCTTTGCACCAAGTTTTTTTGCTTTGATTTTCGCTTCAGTTAATTCTGCGCCTTGACCGAGATCTGCTGCATAGGCAATGACATCTGCATTATATTCTGTTTGTAGCCATTTTAAAATGACACTTGTATCCAATCCGCCTGAGTAGGCTAAAACAATTTTATTTTTCATTTTCTTAGCAGTCTTTTTGAAGAGAATTATACGCGTTAGTAAAACCTATTAACGTGTATATGTCTGTTGTCTCTGTGCCTCTTTTAGAATATCCAACAACTGTCATTTTTTTACCAGCTTTTAAAGCTTCAATGATGACAGTATCATCTGCCATTGACCAAGCAGAATCGTCTTCTCCAAAAAATTGATAATTTTTTGAGTCAATAGTAACTTTAACATATTTTTGTGAGTCATAAGGATAACCAGCATCTATTCTTACGTATTCGGCTGCACCTTCCTTAAACACATAAAAAATTACTGAACCTCTATTCGTGTAATCACCTTTTTCTGATGTAGGTACTTGGAAAATTGAACATGTTTTATTGTTTATTTTTTTAAAGGACCACTTGCCATGCTCAAAGTCAATGGAGTGGGTAGCAAACAAATTACCTATTAAAAAAGATAAGCATAAACTTAAGTATAATAATTTTTGTTTAAACATGGTGATTTAATGCCAGAGAATATACCAATTAAGATTGATTTTTAAAATAATAAATGGAAAGATATAAGCGGAGAGATTGATGGTAAAAGTTAAAAATCCCTTTGTGGAGGCACTTCAGAATATTGCAGAAAGGCAGGATATTGGGAGTTTTAAAAAAATTTTTGATTATTTTGGTCCAAGGCTAAAGTCTTTTTTAATGAAGTCAGGTGCAGATGATGCCGTCGCAGAAGAAATCATTCAAGAAACCATGACTATTATTTGGACCAAAGCCGATTATTATGACCCATCTGTGGCATCACCAAGTACCTGGATTTATACTATCGCTAGGAACAAGAAAATTGATATTTTAAGAAAAACTAGGAAAGCGGTGTTGGAGGATATTGAGACAGCCATTTTGCCTCCCGTTGAATCCAAAGCAGATGAGAATATCGAACATGATCAAAAATTTGAAATGGTAGCACAATATTTAGATGATCTTCCAAAAGATCAACTAGATCTGCTAAAAATGAATTTCTTCGAAGAAAAATCACATGGTGAAATCGCTGAGATTACCAAAATCCCATTAGGCACTGTAAAATCAAGAATTCGTCTAGCATTAGAAAAGATCCGCGGCAAATTGGAACAAGACGGCAGTATGGTTAATCTAAATAATGACGGCGGAAGTATGGTTAATTAAGCAAATGACATTCGAAATTCTAAGTACACCTGTTAACTCACCTGCAAGTCTAATTTTCCAACAGTGCTTGGCTGAAGTTGACCCTGAGAATAGGTCTCTAAACTCTGCGATTAATGAGTTGGGCGGTTATTTTTTAAACAAGGCTGAGACATCTCCTTTGTCTAATGAATTATGGAATAAAGTTTTAAATCAAACAAAAAATGAAACATCAGCACCTCAAATTGATGAGGAGCATGATCCTTTGTTAAGTCAATTACCATTTACTTTAAGATCCCATTTAAGAAATAAAGAAATTAAGTGGAAATCTTTTAAAGATGTCAAAGTTGCTTCTATACTACCTAAGGACAACAATGAAAAACTTGAACTTATTCACGTAATGCCTGGTGCAAAAATACCTCAGCACACACATGAAGGCAATGAAAGCTTTTTAGTTTTACACGGCTCCTATAGTGATGAGTACGGTAGTTACAAACAAGGATCTGTTCAAGTAAGAAGTGATGACCATAATCATACACCCGTTGGTGATGCAAAAACAGGCTGTATCGGACTAGCTTACACTCACGGTAGAATTAAATTCTCTGGTAAATTTGGTAAGTTATTAAATTTAATCGCTAACTAATTTTAATTATAAAATATAAAGGATATGTGCTGGGGCAATTCCTGCTGTTAGTATTAACCTTAAAATAAAATAATCAGTTTTAATTATTTTTTCTTTAAAATAAAAAAAGAAATCAAAGCATAAAACTATGAAATAGCCCGCTATAAAAAAACCAATAGTTTCATCAAATTTTAAGTCAAATGCTAAAACCAAAAATGCATAAACAGCTGGGCAAACACTAAACAAAATAGCTATATTATTCTTTGATTGAAGATAAACGCCCCAATATACTGCGCCTAAAAATGACATGATAACTGCAGAGTAATAAACGAACATATCCTTATCAAAATCAAGAAATATTAAATCGATGTTGTAAAAACAAAGATAAAAAGGAATTAAACCAGGAATACCTATAAGGTAAATCATTCTTGATAAAGTTTATCGATTTGCTCTGCTAAATCTAGGTCTCTTTGGGTAACTTTTTGAACATCATGAGAAATAAGAGAAATAGTAACAGTTCCGTAATCTAAAATAATTTGAGGATGATGATTTTTTTTCTCAGATAACATCGCCACTTGGCTAGTAAAGGCAAAGCTTTTTCTGTAATTTTTAAATTCAAAAGTTTTTGTCAATCTACCCTTATTATCTTTTGGCCAATCAGTCATAGCTTAAGGTGCTGGTGATGGATTGTTTTCATGTACATCATTAATTTCATCAATAATTTCTTTTGATAATTCTATATCTACTGAATTTATATTTTCTTTCAACTGATCCATTTTTGTTGCACCAATAATATTACTTGTGACAAAGTCTTGTTGGTTAACAAATGCAAGTGATAATTCAGTAGGGGTAAGTCCGTTTTCCTCTGCAATTTTACAATATTGCTCTGTAGCTACAATTGATCTCTCATTGGTGTACCTGGTCCAATCCTCCCAAATTGTTAAACGTGCACCGTCAGGTTTTTTTGAATTTCTATATTTTCCCGTTAACACACCGCAAGCTAAAGGGGAATAAGCCAACAAACCTACCTGATCTCTTATGGATATTTCAGACATACCAACTTCATAAGTTCTATTTAATAAACTATATGGATTTTGAACAGACATGACTCTTGGTAGATTTTTATATTTAGACAAGCTGATGTAATTAGATAAGCCATAAGGAGTTTCATTAGATAGGCCTAGATATCTAATCTTACCCTGATCAATAAATTTTTTTGCTGTCTCTAAAATTTCTTCAAATGGGGTCCATTCTTTTTCTTCTTTATAATTTTTATATCCCAGCCTCCCAAAAAAATTTGTTTTCCTCTCTGGCCAATGGAGTTGATAAAGATCAATGTAATCTGTTTGTAATCTTTTTAGGCTTCCTTCTAGTGCTTCGGTGAAATGTTTCTCGTTAAATTGTAGACCACCTCCTCTAATCCATCTTACATCAGGGCCTGCGACTTTTGATGCTAATATGACTTTCTCTCTGTTATTTTTCTGTTTAAACCAATTGCCAATTATTTTTTCAGTGGCACCATATGTTTTTTCTTTTCCCTTAACTGAATAATATTCCGCGGTATCAAAGAAATTGACCCCTTTTTCTATAGAGTAATCCATTTGCTCAAACGCCTCATTTTCTGTATTTTGCTCGCCCCAGGTCATTGTACCAAGGCAAATAAGGCTAACTTGAAGGTCAGTATTTCCTAAGGGTTTGAACTTCATAAAAGATTCATACGGTTTTACTTGAAAAATATCAAGATAATAGCCATATTAAAAATAATTAAGGAGAAATAATGGTCGAATTAAAACAAAATACATATTCGCAGTCACAATCTACAGTTATAGATCAGGGCTTAAGAGATTATATGATGAAAGTCTATAATTACATGACCTCTGGTTTAGCAATAAGTGGTTTAGTGGCATGGGGATTTTCTCAGTCTCCTACTTTAATGGGGGCTATTTATGGCACAGCACTTCAATGGGTTGTAATGCTCGCTCCGCTTGGATTTATTTTCTTTTTAGGCGCAAGATTACAAAAAATGTCCACCTCTGCAGCTCAAATGACATTTTGGGCTTTCGCTGCTGTGATGGGAATTTCACTGTCTTATATATTCATAGTATTCACTGGCGTAAGCATTGTTAGAGTGTTTTTAATCACAAGCTGTACATTCGCTGCAATGAGCATCTATGGATATGCAACTAAAAGAGATTTAACCAAGTTTGGTTCATTTCTTATGATGGGGCTCATTGGAATTATTATTGCTAGTGTTGTAAATATATTTTTACAAAGCTCAGCGATGCAATTTGTAATTTCTTGTGTGGGTGTTTTAGTATTTGTGGGTTTAACTGCTTACGATACTCAAAGAATTAAATCAACTTATTATCAAGTTGCTGGAACTGCTTTTGCAGGAAAAGCTGCCATCATGGGTGCACTAACATTATACTTAGACTTTATAAACCTATTCATAATGTTGATGCAATTATTTGGTCAGAGAAGATAAATAAATTTCAAATTTAATTATAAGGGGTCATTATTGGCCCCTTTTTTTTTACTAATTTAACATATCATTTTTTTAATTTGTCATTAAGATCCTCGCGTGATTGGATACATCTTAGCAATTGGTGCTGCAGCTACATGGTCTATGGTTGCTTTATCAGCAACTAGAATTGTCAGATATTTTGGAAGTTATAACTATAATCTTTTAAGACTAATAGGCATAGTGGTCCTCTTCTTACCCTATATTGTAGTTAATTGGGATCCGATTTATTTTAATAAATCAATTTTTATAGCAATATTTTTATCATCGGTAATTGGCATTATAATAGGAGACACATTTTTATTTATTTGCCTAAAAAGGCTTGGGCCTAGAAGGCAAGCTTTATTATTTTCTTTGCAAATACCATTTACTATCATTTTAGCAGAAATATTTTTACAAACACTTCCCTCTGTGGTCGAGCTCTTTGGATGCTTTTTAATTTTTTTTGGAATCATAGTTGCAATACAATTTAATCGAACAATTCCTGATGATGACTTAGAAAACATTCAAGGAAACAAATATATTGGACTGATTGCTGGAGTTGGTCTAGCCCTTTGTCAGGCTATTGGGATCATTCTTATGAAACCTGCGCTTGAAGTAACAGACCCTATCATAGTGTCTTATTTAAGAGTTTTAATAGCAGCAATATTGATGTTTTTTAGCTTAAGATTTCTGAAAAATAATGATCTTTTTGAAAGAATGAAAGATGTTAAAAAAACTTTTTATAGTATTTTTCTTGGCTTTATGGGAATGGGTGTTGGAATGACTATGTTAATAATTGCTCTTAAAAATGGGGATCCTGGAATTATTTCAACTTTATCAAGCACAATGCCAATTATGATAATACCCATATTATGGATTGTTACTAAAAATTATTCAGGGCATCTAGCAGTAATAGGCGCTACTCTAACTTGTTTTGGAGCGGGGGTAATTTTTTTAAATTAATCCGAGCCCTTTTCAACATTAACTATTTTTAGATCCTTAGTCTTTTTAATTTGTGTTTGTAATATTTTGTTTAAAGGATCTTTGCCCAAGTATTTTTTAAACTTTTTCTGACTTTGTGTAGCTTTATCTGTATTGCCCTCGGTAATTGCAACTAATGTTTCTCTTAAGTGTTCAAGGCCTTTTTGCTCATTTGAGGATTTGTAGCGCATATATGCAGCTCGTGGATAAATAAAAAGCTTTGTAAATGCATAAGAAAACAAAATTAAAAGAATAAGAAATGTTATTAAGACAAAAAGGAATTGGACAATGGGAATACTTAGTTGCCAAATTCCTAAAACGAGTGATAGATTGCCAGCATTATTAAAAAGATAAAAAAGAACACCGTACCCGCTTATAAAAATTATTAAAATTATTAGTAGCCTAATCATTAAATCATATTCTCAAGAAAAATTTGATTATCATTGTAGATTTGGGCTAGTTCGTAAGAGGATTTAAAAAATATTTTTTGGTTGGGATTTAATTTCTCATATTCAATTATCGCCTTTGTATATTGTCGATTATACATTGCATTAATAAACGATGGTAAGGGTTCTGATGAATTTTTTGTAATCTGAATTTCAAATATATTTTCAATAATTCTTTTAAACCATTGAAAATTATTTTGTTTCATAAACTCATTTTGTACATATGTATTTTCATTAATTTTTAATTGCTGTACTGAATATGTATAGTCTGGAATAGTGAGTAATTCTTTAAATTTTTCTTGATTAAAAAATAAATATTGATTTTGAAGCTTTTGAATATTTTTATTTCGAATTTGTTGTTGATCAATATTAACTATAATCTGATTTATGGTCAAAATTAATTCATATGCTTCATCATTGGATAATGTAATTTGTTGTGGCTCTGGCTCAACAATAGTGGTTTGGGGTATTTCTTGAACATTTTTTGCTAACTCTAGTATAAGAGATTCAAGGCGATCTACTTTATCTTCGAGTTCTTTGTTGTTTAAATCATTAATAAAATTTTTCTCTTTTTGAACATTTGGTGATTGAGTTTCTTGATTTAATTTACTGAATTGAACCTCATCAAATATTAAGAGGTTATTTCGATAGAAGTAGCCTCCCGCTACAGTTATAATGATTAAAAATATTACTATTAGAAAAAGATTTCGTTGTAGAAAACCTTTTTTACTGTCATTTTTTTGATTTTCAGACATTCAATAAGAATCTATATTTTTTTATAATAATGAAAGTTTTAGCAATAGAAAGTTCTTGTGATGATACATCTATAGCCATTGTAAATGATGATAAAAGTGTTGAGTTTCTTGAAACAATTAATCATAGGAAATTTCATAAAGATCTTGGGGGCGTTATACCCGAAATGGCAGCAAGACAGCATCTAGAAATTTTAGAAATATTAGGTAAATCAATTAAAAAAATTAAATTTTCAAAAATTTCAGCAATAGCTGCAACATTTGGACCTGGGCTTATTGGTGGATTAATTGTGGGGTCATCTTTTGCAAAAGGTTTGTCAATATCTAAGAACGTCAAACTTGTTGCCATTAATCATTTGCAAGCACATTTATTATCACCCCGACTTGTATCTGATATTAAGTTTCCATATTTATGTCTTCTCGTCTCTGGAGGAAATACTGCATTAGTATTGGTTAAAAATTCAAAAAGTTTTATCACTCTTGGATCAACAATTGATGACTCAGCGGGTGAGTGTTTTGATAAAGTGGCTAAAGGGTTGGGGTTGGGGTACCCTGGTGGGCCAGAAATAGAACGCCTAGCATTAGGTGGTAATATTGAGAAGTTTAAACTCCCTATGCCTTTAACAAAGAAAAATAATTGCGATTTTTCTTTTTCAGGTTTAAAAACAGCATCGCTAAATACCATAAAAGATAATAAAAAAACGAAAGTATTTATGAGAGACTTTTCGGCTTCATTTCAACATACTGTATATAAAGTATTTGAAATTAAAATATTAAATAGCATTAAACTTTTACAAAAAGAAAATATTAAAATTAATGATTTTTCTATTTGTGGTGGAGTAGCGGCAAATAAATATTTAAATACTGAACTTCAAAAACTTATTTCAACAAAAAAACTTAATTTTCATCAAGTGCCTTTACCTTTATGTACCGACAATGCTGCAATGATTGGTTGGAATGCTATTGAAATTATGAAAAGTAGAAAAATTAGGTATAATAATTACAATGTAAGACCAACACCTAATATACTAATTCATGAACACTTCTAAAAGTTATTGGCTCTTAAAATCAGAGCCTGGTTCATGGTCGTGGGATCAACAAAAAAAGAAAAAAACTGAACATTGGGACGGTGTTAGAAATTATCAGGCAGCAAATAATATGAAAAAGATGAGAAAAGGTGATGAGTGTCTGTTTTATCACTCAGTAACAGAGAAGGCTATTAAGGGAATAGTTAAGGTTACTAAGGAATATTATCCGGATCACACAGATAAAAAAGGAATATTTGGAATGGTTGATGTAACCTATGTCAAAGATCTAAATGAAGTTTACTTATCAGAAATAAAAGCAGACCCATTTTTCCAAGATTTTCCACTGGTAAAACAAGCCAGATTAAGTGTAATGCCTGTAACATTGAAGCAATGGAAGAAATTAATTAATATGAGTGAAAAAAATGAGAGAATTTAAATTATCTAATCCACTGTTATCAAAAGAACAATATGAAGAGATGTATGCAGAGTCTTTTAGTGACAAAGAGAAATTCTGGTCTAAAGTGGCGAAATCTCAATTAACGTGGTCTAAAAATTTTACTAAAGTTAAAAACACCAACTACGACGGTAACGTATCTATAAAATGGTTTGAGGATGGTGAATTGAACGTTTGTTATAACTGTGTAGATAGACATGTTGAAACAAAACCAAATGAAATAGCAGTTATTTGGGAGGGAGATGATGCTAGTAAAAATAAAACCTACACCTATAAAGAACTAAAGTCAGAAGTAAGTAAATTTGCAAATGTTCTTAAAAAACTTGGTGTACGAAAAGGCGATGTAGTAACAATTTATTTGACTATGATTCCTGAAGTTGCATTTGCTATGTTGGCCTGTGCAAGAATAGGTGCAATTCATTCAGTAATATTTGGGGGCTTCGCCCCAGAGTCAATAGCAGGACGAATTAAAGATTGCAAATCTCAATTTGTAATTACTGCTGACGAAGGTGTTCGAGGTGGAAAAATAATTCCACTAAAAAAATATATTAATTCAGCTTTGGAAAGTTGTGATAGTTCCATAAAGACTCTTGTTATTAGGTATACAAACACTCAAGACGAATTACATAAAGATAATAATTTTTATTATGATGAATTAATTAAAGAGGTAGATGATCAATGTGAATGTGTATCAATGAATGCAGAGGATCCTCTTTTCATTTTATATACATCTGGCTCTACAGGTAAGCCAAAAGGTGTTCTTCATACTACAGGAGGATATTTAGTTTATGCCTCATTTACTCATAAGTACTCTTTCGACTATCATCCAGGTGATGTTTATTGGTGTACCGCTGATGCTGGATGGATAACAGGACACTCTTATTCCGTTTATGGTCCCCTCGCTAACGGTGGTAAAACATTATTGTTCGAAGGCGTTCCTAACTATCCAGACTTTTCTCGCTTTTGGGAGGTTTGTGATAAATACAAAGTTAATATTTTTTACACAGCACCTACTGTTTTAAGATCTTTGATGAAAGAGGGTAATTCATATATTGAAAAATGTGATTTAAGTTCATTGAGAATTTTGGGTACGGTTGGTGAGCCAATTAATCCTGAGGCTTGGAGTTGGTACTCAACAGTAGTAGGTAAAGATAAATGTCCTGTTATAGATACGTGGTGGCAAACAGAAACAGGTGGACATTTAATATCACCAATACCTGGGGTCTCGAAACTTAAACCTGGTAGTGCAACCAAACCATATTTTGGAATTGAAGCTGCAATTGTAGACGATAGTGGGAATATTTTAGAAGGTGAGTGTGAAGGAAAGCTTTGTATATTAGATAGTTGGCCAGGACAGATGAGAACAGTATATGGTGACCACAGGCGTTTTACTGATACATATTTTAGCCAATTTAAAGGAAAGTATTTTACAGGTGACGGATGTCGAAGAGACAAAGATGGATTTTATTGGATCACTGGTAGGGTTGATGATTGCATCAATGTATCAGGTCATTTGCTTGGGACAGCAGAAATTGAAAGTGCTTTTGTAGAACATGAACTTGTTTCTGAAGCTGCTGTGGTAGGATACCCACATGATATTAAAGGTCAGGGTATATACGCTTATGTTACTACAAATACAGGTGTGGAAGTTAGTGATGACTTGAAAAAAGAGCTAATTCAATGGATAAGAAAAAAAATAGGGCCCATAGCAACTCCCGATAAATTACAATTTTCTCCAGGACTTCCAAAAACTAGGTCGGGTAAAATAATGAGAAGAATTTTGAGAAAAATTGCCTCTCAAGAGGAGAACCAACTTGGTGACACATCAACATTAGCTGACCCGAATGTTGTAGAATCTTTAATAGACGGGTCTAAAAATATCTAATTTATCAGATATCTCAAATTTATTTAACTCAATCAAAAGAATTGATCAAGGAAGTAGCATCGATAATGTTTTAAATACCTATCCTAAGTTAAAGAGAAATTTTCTTTTTTTCATAATCCAAGAGTATTACAGAAACTACGAAAATTTAAATCAAGTACTTTTAAAATATACAAATAATAAAACACCAAAAAAGGCTTTAACAATTTTAAAAATTAGTTTGGTGCTTATATTTTTTTCAAATAAGCCGCATTATGCTATTGTTGATGATACAGTTGAAGCTAGTAAGGAATTTAAAAAAGATGGATTAGTAAATGCTGTTTTGAGAAGTGTATTACGAGACAAAGATAATATACAATTTGGAAAACTTATTTATCCTAAATTTAAAAAAATAGTTGATAAAATTTTTACTAGTAATTCTATAAGAGAATATATTTATCAGACCCTTTTTGAAAAACCTAAAAATTATCAAGTAAGCCTCAAAGATCAAAAAGATGCTATATACGAAAAAAGAGTTTTTTTATTAGAAAAAAAAATTAAATCAAACTGTTTTGTTCAAGACATTGGAAATTTTGAAATTATCAGATCAACGATATCTTGTTATCATGACAAAGATATATTAGATATATGTGCGGCTCCTGGGGGGAAAAGTATATTGTTGAAATCTTATGGATTTAAAGTAACTGCAATTGATAAGTCACAAATTCAAATTAATAAATTTTATGAGAATTTAAGACGGTTGAACCTAAAAATAAATATTAAAAAAATTGATTTTTTAAAAGAAAAATTTTTATATAAATACAACTCAATACTTTTAGACGCCCCTTGTAGCGCTCTGGGAACATTCAAAAGGAACCCTGATGTAACAACAAAAGTCAATCAAGCTCAAATTAAGAAACATCAAAAAACCCAAATAGATATACTTGAAAAATCATTGAAAATATTGAAAAAAAATGGGTTTTTGATATATGTAGTATGCTCATTTCATCCTTTTGAGACAATCGATGTCATTGATAAAATATCACAAAAACATAACAATATTAAAATACACAAAATTAACTCAGAAAAAATGATAAAGAGAAAAAATGGATATTTTATTAATCCATTAAAGTTTAAGAATATTGGGGGCTCTGATGTTTTTTTTGTGTCAGTTTTAGAAAAAAAATAATGACAATAATTATTTCCCCATCAATTTTAGGTGGTTCATTCTCTAATATGGAAAAAACTATTTTAGAAATCAACAAGTCTAAGGCTGAATACATCCACTTCGATGTTATGGATGGAGATTTTGTACCTAATTTAACATTTGGTCCCCAGTTCATATCTAATGTTAGATCATACTCTGACAAAGTATTTGATGTCCATCTCATGATAAATAGAGTTCAAAAATTTATAGATGATTATATCAAAGCTGGTTCAGATATTATTTCTTTTCATATAGAAATTGAGGATGATATAAAAAGTCTCATAACTAAAATAAAAAAGAACAATATTAAATGTGGGATTGCTATAAAACCGAAAACTTCATGGGATAAAATTGAACCTTACTTAGATTATATTGATCAAGTTATTGTAATGACAGTAGAACCAGGATTTGGAGGGCAAGTTTTTATGAAAGATCAAATTAATAAAATAAAAAGAATATCTGAATACATTAAATCTAAAAATTTGGATGTTAAAATAGAAATTGATGGTGGAATAAATTATGAGACAGGAAAAACTTGTGTAGAAGTTGGAGCAAACATTTTAGTGGCTGGCTCATTTTTATTCAAACAAGAAGATCTTATAGAAGCTACTAACTCTCTATTTGATGCAATGAGCTAATGGGTAAGAATGTAATTATTTCTGTTTTTGATAAATCTAATTTAGATATTATTGCAAAGTTTCTTGTCAATAAAAAATTTACAATTTATTCAACAGGAGGTACATCAAGATTTTTAAGAAAAATAAGTGTCCCACATATAGAAATTACTAAATATACAAAGCAAAAAGAAATACTGGGCGGACGTGTCAAAACCCTTCATCCTAAAATCTTTGGGGGGCTCTTGGGGACGAATGCCAAAGATCACAAAAAAGATTTGAAAAAAGAAAAGATCGTCGAATTTGATCTATTGGTAGCAAATTTGTATCCGTTCGAAGAAACAGTTAAACATACAAAAACTAAGTCAAAAATTATAGAAATGATAGATATCGGTGGCCATAGTTTAATTAGAGCAGCTGTTAAAAACTATGAAAAAACTACACCTCTTATTAACCCCAAAGATTATGATTATTTTATAAAAAATTTTCCCTTAAAACCCATATTGAAGAAGAAATTTGCAATAAAAGCAATTGATCATATTACAAAATACGATTTAGAAATTTCAAATTGGTTTAAAGGTAAATCATCAACCATATATCCGTTGAGATATGGGGAGAATCCTCAACAGAAAGCATCTGCTATAATTAATAACAATAAATTTTCACAAATTAGTGGTGATAAAAAGCTTAGCTATAATAATCTTTTAGATATAGATGCAGGTGTACATCTAACGTATGGTTTTCAAACAAAGAGTAATATTTGCACGATAATAAAACATGGCACTCCCTGCGGTGCATCATTAAAAAGAAATCAAGCCGAAAGTTATACTAAAGCACTTGCTGGCGATCCATTAAGTTCTTATGGTGGTGTCGTTGCATTCAATCAGAAATTAAAAAAACAAACTGCTGAATTATTAACAAAAAATTTTTTTGAAGTTGTAACTGCTCCTGAATTTGAAAAAGATGCTTTAAAGTTGCTTAGAGAGAAAAAAAATATGAGAGTTATAAAAGTTAAAAAAGGTTTAAAAAAAATTGAGGAAAGATCTTTTTTTGGAGGGACATTAATTCAGGATGTAAATAGTAAAAACTCTTATGTAAACTCAATAAACGGAAAAAATAAATTAAATAAAGAAAAAATAAGTTTTTTTATAAATGTAATAAAAAATATAAAATCCAATGCTATTGCTTTGTTTGATCAAGACAGTCTTATATCACAATCAGGAGGTCAAACATCTAGAGTTGATGCATTACTTATTTGTCTTAGAAAATTTAATTATCAAAGTCAAAAGAAGAAGAAAAGAAGCCTTTTTTTATTTTCAGATGCATTTTTCCCATTTATAGACTCACTATCGATAATTAAGAAACAGAAGTTTAACATCGATATTTACGCGCCAATGGGTTCAAAGAATGATACAAAAATTTCTGATTATGTGAAAAAGCATAAATTAAGTTTTTTTAAATTGAGCGACCGTCATTTTAAACATTGATAGATATATACAAAAATAAGCCTCCAAAAGAAAAATACAAACAACTAATAAGATACCAAAATAAGACATTTTTTAAAAAATATAGTCTAAAAATTATTTATGATTTTTTTAAAGAATATCCTGAAGAAAAAAGAGGAAGGAAAAATTTTAAAAAAAAGGAAATTCAAAATATAAAGTCCTTGATATATGAGGAAATTTTTCAGAAAGCTAAAGTTATAAAAGCAGACTGCATTGGATCTATAAAAGAAAAAGTGTCAAATGACAAAATTATGATTACAGTGTCATTTTTTAAAAAAAATGGATGACAATAGAATTTTATTTGTTGATTTAGATGGAACTTTAATCAAAGAGGACTTATCAAATCTAGCGTTTATAAATTTTTTGAGGAAAAAGCCTTTTTTACTTTTAATTTATTTAATTATCTTTTTGTTTAAAGGTAAATCATTTCTCAAAGAAAAGATATCGACAGGTTTTGAAGTGCCAATAGAAAAATTAAAATTTAATCAAGCATGCCTCGAATATATCAAAAAAGTTAAGAATCATCACAGAGTAGTATATCTAATTTCTGGAAGTCACCAATTACTTGTAGATCAAATAGATCAGCATTTAAGAATTTTCTTCGAATCATTTGGTACAAAAAAAAACTTTAATATGGTTGGTATTAATAAAGTAAAATTTATAAATGATGAATTGAAAATTTTAAACTTTGACTATTTAGGAAATAGCAGTCAAGATTTACCAATATGGAATTACACAAAGAGAATTATTTATACAAATGTATCAAGTGATTTAAAAAAAGTTATTTTTAAGTCTAAATTGGATAAGTTAGAAATAAAAGAGAAATTTATATAATTATGACTATTTTATTATTCTCTCAAATTTTTATAGTGTGCCTATTAGGAGCAATGTCACCGGGCCCAAGTATGGTTGTTGTTGTAAATAATGCAATTTTCAAAAGTAAGATCAGTGGCATTTTAACAGCAATTGGTCATGGTTGTGGAATTAGTATTTACGCTCTTTGTGCAGTTATTGGAATTGGGGTAATTCTGCAAACAAATATATTTTTTTTTAATTTAGTTAAATTATTATCAATTTTTTTCTTACTTTATTTAGGAATTCAAACAATCAGATTTAGAAATAAAATTGAGTTTGGTGAAAATCAAAATCTGAATGTAACCAAGTCTTTTTCCCAAGGTTTTTTAATATCAATATTAAATCCAAAGATTTTTATTTGGTTCTTGGCAATTTACTCACAATTTATGTCTTATGATAATGATTTATTTTTGAACATTGCTTTAGTATTGATTGCAGGGACTGTTGACGCTCTATGGTACATACTTTTAGTGAATTTAGTGACCTCAAAAGTTGTTCTTGATCAAATTAAAAAAAAAGCAGGTATTATACAAATAATTGTAGGTTATTTGTTAATTCTAATATCTGCGTTCCTCTTATTAGAAGTTTTGATTTAAAATAATGAGTGAGCAAGAAATACTAAACCTTCTAAAAAAAAATAAATTTAATGCGGCAAAAGAGCTAATAGAGGCTTTATTAAAGTCAGAAAAAGAAAATCTAACTTATACGTTTTATTATGGTCTAATATTAGCTAATGAAAGAAAATATAGTGAAGCTATTTCTTATTTTGAAAAAGTACTGTCTGTAGACAAGAACCATTTCGACTCTAATTTTAATATAGCAGGATGTTATCAAGGTCTTTTAATTTATGACAAAGCAATAAAATACTATAGTAATTGTTCTAAAATAAATTTAAAGAATTTTGAACCTTGTCACCAAATAGGAATTTGCTATAAGCAATTAAGGGAATACGAAAAATCAATATTTTATTTAAAGAAAGCTCTCGAAATTACTTCCAACGCAAAATCATATTATATGTTGGGTAATGTATATAGAGAAAATGGCCAATTTGATGAAGCTAAAAGATGTTTTGAAAAATCTATAAATATAAATAAAGAATTCACACAATCAAAATTATCTCTTGCAAATTTAGAAATAGATAATGGTAATTATGATCTAGCTACCAGTATGTTAGATGAAATAACTCGGTCTAATAATGACGATCAAATTTTGATATCCGCAAATATTATGATTGGACAAATTTTGAAATCAAAAGGTGAGTATGAAGAAGCAATAAAAGTTAATCAAAATATTTTGGAAAAAGACTCAAGCAATATAGATGCATCTTATAATATTTCACAATGCTATTTATTTACTAAAGAATATGAGAAAGCATGGGTTTTTAATGAGTCGAGATACGATTTACAAAACTTAGTACTTTTGAAACAGATATATGAGAGTTTTAATAAGCCTAAATGGGATTTAAGCAGACCAAAGAAAAATGTTCTGTTTTATGGAGAACAAGGTATTGGCGAGCAAATACTATACTCTCAATTTTTTGAAATAATTAAAGATCAATTTGATAACTCAACTATTGCTGTGAATGAAAAATTAATACCATTTTTTGAGAAGATTTATCCGGATACAAAGATAATTAATTATAAAAAAATTTTTGAATATAACGATTATGATTACCATTTACCAATGGGGTCAATGGGATTATATTTTCAAAAATTCATTAGTTACCAAAACCTAAATAGAAAGATTGCATACCATTCAAGCGATAAAGTTCCTGATAAAACAAAGATTTTGAGATGTGGTATATCTTGGAAGAGCACAAATAGAATATTTGGGAACAAAAAATCTATTGAGCTAGAAAGTCTTAAGAATATTTTATCATACGATAATGTAGAATTTGTAAACCTCCAATATTCTGATGAAACAAAAGATATTAATTTAATCGAAAAAAATCTTAATAGGAAAATTTTTATAGAACACCAAGTAGATTGTTTTAATGATATTGATGGAGTAGCAAGCTTAATTAAGTCATGTGATTTTGTTATTACAGTTAGTAATTCAAATGCTCATATATCAGGAAAATTAGGTATCAAAACATTTTTATTGCTTCCATTTAATGATGGTAAGTTGTGGTATTGGGGATTGAATACTGACAAAGATATTGTTTGGTACCCGTCAATATTGCCAATTAGACAGGAAAGTGTTAATGACTGGAATAGTTGTATATTAAAGTTAAATAAAGAAATTGAAAATTACTTGTAAATAAAATTAACATCAATAGGGTTAAATTATGGATGTTTATATTGGTTATGATAGTAGAGAAGATTTAGCCTACCAAGTTTGTAGCCACAGTATTAAATCAAAATCAAAGTCTGTAAATGTTTATCCTTTGAAATTAAATGAATTAAAAGAAAAGGGATATTATAAACGTGGGGAAGACAAACTCGGGTCAACAGAATTTACATTTTCTAGATTCTTAGTTCCAATACTCAATGAATATAAAGGTTGGGCTCTGTTTTGTGATTGCGATCTATTATTCTTAAACCCAATTGAGGAGTTATTTTCTTTAGTTGATAATAAATATGCAGTCATGTGCGTTCAACATGACTATAACCCTACAGGAGATACCAAAATGGATGGAAGATTACAGTCTATTTATCCAAGAAAAAATTGGAGTTCCTTGGTGCTGTGGAATTGTGGTCATCCATCAAATAAAAAAGTAACCTCAGATTTAGTAAATGATCCAGATACAACTGGAAAATACTTACATCGTTTTAGTTGGTTAGAAGATGATGAAATTGGATCTATAAATCACGAGTGGAATTGGTTAGTGGGATGGTATAAAGAACCCAAAGATGGCTCTCCTAAAGCAATACATTATACTGAAGGTGGCCCGTGGTTTCCTGAGTATCGTTTTTGTGATTACCATGATATTTGGAAGAAAAAATTACTAGAAATGATGAACACTTCTGTTTAGCCTTTGCGTGATTTTCCATCTATAGTTTTTTTTTGGATTGGTGAAAATACATCTATACCAAAATGTCTAGTTCACACTACAAGACTAGTTATGGGAAATAGTGTGAACATAGTTCAACTAACAAATAAAAATACTGAAGAGATTGATGGTGTTACTTCTGTTAAGAGATATGAGCTACCAGAGCAAATAATGCTAGCAAGATTAAAAGCTTACTCGAAATACGAACCTGAAACAGAAGAGGTCTTCTTTTGCGACGCTGACAGTATTTTTATAAATAAATTATCTCTTCCTAAAAATAACAAAAATAAAATATTTCTTACTCCTAGACAGCAAGATTTTAAAATAAATGCTACATATCCTGAATATTATGAAGAATTCGTTAACAAGAATGCTAAAGAAGTAATGCCTTTTTTGTTTGGCGCAATTGCAACTATAAGTAATCAACAAAGTTTTTTTAGAGAACTTTATAATATTTGTTTAAAACTTCCAGATAGATTTCATAGATGGTATGGAGATCAATACTCTTTAAATAAATTCCTAGATGGAGGATTTGATGAGTATGAAAATCTAAATACAGAAATATATTTGAATATTCTCAAAGAACAATTAACTCTTCGATACCTAGAAAATGCAATTAATGAAAATGTTCAACTTATAACGTTTAAAGGACCAAACTCTAAAATATATTTGGAACAGTCGACAATTTTAATAAATTACTTTTATGAAAAAATGAGTATATAAATTTTATTTTATGTAAAATTTTGATGGTGATTTTGTTGTTGCATAACAATTCGAAGCGTCATTGTCTATCAATTCTTTATCAAATTCATTTATTTCAACAAAATGTTTTTTTTCTTCACTTATAAAGTAAAATTTGTACCCAAATCTTTTAAGAAAATTAGTG
The DNA here is from genome assembly GCA_902555695.1 of uncultured Alphaproteobacteria bacterium. Taxonomy (GTDB): domain Bacteria; phylum Pseudomonadota; class Alphaproteobacteria; order HIMB59; family HIMB59; genus HIMB59. Next base: position 85,699 of record CACDTV010000004.1, read on the forward strand.
CACAAGTCAAAGCTTTCTTTATTTATTTCAAAAAGTATTTCAGGCTTATTATATTGAATTATTTTTTTTGCTCCCTCTAAAACTTTATATTCATGTCCTTCTGTATCAACTTTTATAGCAATTACATCTTTAGAAAAATTAAAATTGTCGATCATTACAGTATTCACTGACATGCTCCCTTTATCAGATATCTTTCCACCAGAGGTATGATAAGTGTTAATAGATGCATCGAATTTCATAGTTCCATTTTGATTTGATGCAGCAGCCATATAGCAATTCTTGGCACTAAGAGAATTTATTTTTAAATTATCTAATAATCTTGCAAAATTTAAAAAATGAGGTTCGAAAGAAACTGTTAAGGGTAATTCTTTATTTAAATTCCCTATAATAGAATAGATCCCAGTGTGGGCACCAATGTCAATACAATAACCATCCCCCCGTGTGATATCGTACCATATATTTAGTGACATGTTTTCATATTCATCTCTCCATAAGTATTTTAATACCACACCATCATCTTTTGCTATGTTAAGCATATAAAAATAAAATTCTTTAAATTTAAACTCTGCAATTCCATTGTAACTTGGCAAATTTCTTAATTCGTTTACTTTCAAATGACTGTAATCACTATTAAGTTTTAAATTATTTATCTCTTTGATAATTTCGATAGAGTTTTTAGCATTCATGTCTAAAAAAAATTTTGATTAATAAATAAGAATATTTTTTCATCTTTTTTCTTTTTACCAATATCTAATAATCGCCTACTAAATCTGTTTCTTCAATATAAAATTTTCTTTTAAATATGTTAAAATCTATTAGAGAATGAAGAGATAATAGAGTCGAAAACATTTGCTTTTTGGAGCGGGCGAAGGGATTCAAACCCTCGACTTCAACCTTGGCAACGATAAAGTCGTTACCTCTACTACTACTTTAACATTGAATCTATTGGGGTTTTAGAAAAGTTGGTATTAAATAAATTGTTTAACACCTAAATTGATACTTTTATAGTGAAATGATGTTACTAATTTACTCCGATGTCTATAAATTAAAAGAGTGATTAAATTATCAATGAGTAGGATATTTAAAATAATATTTTTTTTATTAATATTCAAAACATACGCTTTTGCTAGTAATTTCCTTTTTGATCAAAATGACAAATTATTTATAGAAACAACAAATAGTGGTTTTGCATTTCATAAAAATTATATGGGCCAAAATAAACATAACTTTAGCTATATAGAGGACAATTCAAAATCACGAAGTGGGAACTATTATCAAAAATTTGAACTTAGAAACGGTGATTGTTTTGGTGATGAAAATTGGAGTGACTGCGATAATGATAGACAAAGGATTGAGCTTTCTTCAGATCCAAATCAACCAATATCTGGAAAACAATGTTATGGTTACAGTATAAAATTATCTAAAAATTTTACTGATATTAGAAAAGTTAGCACAACATTAGGTCAGATACACCAAAAGGGTGGTCCATCTGGAAAAGCAAATAGTTTACCTTCCTTCCCACCATTGATTCAAATTGATGCCAGAAAAGGAAATTTGTACTTAAATTGGCATAAGCTAAGTGGCTCTAGAGGTAATGTCAAAGATGAATCAAAATATTATAAATTAAAATCATTAAAAAGTATGAAAGGTGTATGGACAGATATTTCTTTGTGCTTAGATTTTGAAAATAAGAGAATAGATGCTTGGGTTAATGGGAATAATATTGTCAAAATCTTAGAGTCACCAATATTTTTTGAGCCAAAGTCAATTTACTTTAAACACGGTATATATCAATCTTTCATAAGTAATTACACTTCATTCAAAGGGGAAACACCTACGCAAATTGTTTATTATGATGAAGTTAGAAGAGGCAATTCTATTGAAGATGTAGATATTAACGTTAACCCTAGTTTAAAATTTGTTGATTAAATAGTTATATGATTTGGAGCGGGCGAAGGGATTCGAACCCTCGACTTCAACCTTGGCAATGATTAAGTCGTTGCCTCTACTTCACATCATAAGTTGAACTATTTTTAAAATAATTTAAAGATTAAAATCAATGTTAAAATTCATAAATTTTTTAAATAAACTTAGTTTTGGAAGAGGTAAGTTAAAAAAATTTAATAATCTCATTTTAAAAAATTATTTAAAAAAAAATAACATCGAAAAAATCGATTACAAATACTATGAAAAAAATTTTATTTTGTATCCGTTTGATAATATTACCGATAATAAAATTATAACAAGTTCTAAAAAATACGATGGCAAAGAAATAGAATATTTGAATGAAATTTCTAAAAATCAAAATTCTATTTTTTTAGATATTGGGGCAAATATGGGATACTACTCAATAATGGCTTCTGATTTTGGATTTAATAAAATTTATGCTTTTGAACCACTTCCTAAAATGATTAAAAGAATGTCAAAAAATATTAAAATTAATAATTTAGAGAATTTAATTGAAGTTGTTCCTTTTGCTTTGGGTGATTTAAAAAAAAAAGTTGAAATATATGAAGGTGTTGAAAATATAGGTGGTTCATCAATTATTAATTCTTATAAATCTAATAACAAGATTGAGGTAGATATGATAACTCTTAATGAATATATTTCACAAAAATCGATTAAAAATATTTGTGCTTTGAAAATTGATGTTGAGGGTTACGAAGATAGAGTATTAATGCCATTTTTTAAAAATAGCCCAGTTACTTTATTGCCAAAATTAGTAATAATTGAACATTCAAGTTTAAATGAATGGAAAGAAAATGTAATTAATTGGATGGTCAATAATAACTATTCATTAGTCTACAAAAGCAGAGGAAACTCTGTATTTAAATACCTTAATAACTAATTAAGAGTCAAATTAAGTTTTCTGCGCCAAATAGAAAAATTAAAATAGAAGTTTAAATGTGTTTGTATAACACCACCTTTAACATCAACGATTGAATAGGCTAAAAAGTTATTGACTATTGGAGCGGGCGAAGGGATTCGAACCCTCGACTTCAACCTTGGCAAGGTTGCGCTCTACCCCTGAGCTACGCCCGCAGTTTTAGAAAGTATTTTATAAACCTCCTTTTTAAAGCTATCAAGGTAAATTAAAAATTAAAATAATAATGTTTCTTGTAAAGTCACCTTTTGTTACTATTTAAGTATTATGAATTTTGTAGTTGATATAAATCAGGATCAATTCATAGAAGAAGTAATAGAAAAATCTAAAACCACTCCAGTAATAGTTGATTTTTGGGCTCCTTGGTGTGGACCATGCAAACAATTAACACCAACTCTAGAAAAAATAGTCTCAAAAAAAAATGGTAAAATTATTCTCGCAAAAATTAATGTGGATGAAAATCAAGGGATTGCCTCTCAATTAAATATTCAATCGATACCTACGGTTTATGGCTTTGTTGATGGCAAGCCAATAGATGCTTTTCAAGGAGCACAACCCGAAAGTAAAGTAGAAGCAATGATGGATAAAATGATTGAAGCCACACCTGGGAATGAGATACCAAAACTTATTAAAGAAGCAAATCAATTATTTATAGATCAAAAATTTGAAGAGACCTTAAAGCTATATGAGAAACTTGTAGGTATAGATCCAGGTAATCCTAAAATTATTGCAGGCTTATTAAGGTCTTTAATTCAACTCAAACAATTTGATGATGCACTTGAAATGTTAGACTCCCTTGATGAAAAAATTGTTGAGAATGAAGAAATAATAAAAATAAAAAAACTTTTAGATAGTAAGAATAAAACTGATAATGATGATCTTGATGATAAATTAATCGAAGAGGTTAATAACAAACCTGATGACATGGGCTTACGATTTAAACTTGCAAATAATTACCTAGCTCTAAGTGAGAATGAAAAAGGCTTTAATGAACTTTTAACACTATACGAGCAAAACCCCAGTTGGAATGAAGAAGCAGCAAAGAAAAAGCTTCTAGAGTTTTTTGATTTGTTAGGTTTTAATGATCCAAATGTTGTAGAGGCTCGAAAAAGATTATCTAGTATGATGTTTAAATAATGGATGATAATATTAAAAAACTTTTTCAGGTAGACTCTAAAAGAATTCCAAACTCAATACCTATATTTCCTCTTGATAATGTTTTGCTTTTGCCTTTTGGAAAGCTGCCTCTTAACATTTTTGAAGAGAGATACATTAAAATGACATTAGATAGTCTTAAAAATAATAGGATGATTGGTATCATTCAGCCTAAAAATAACAATAATGAATTATTTCAAATGGGCTGTATTGGTAAAATTACGTCTTACATAGAGACCCCGGATTATAGGTTAGTTTTAAATCTTGAGGGAATTTGTAGATTTGTGCTACATGATAGAAATCTAACACCTCATGGATATTATCAAGCAAATATTGATTGCCAAGATTATCTTGCTGATCTAAATAATATGGAACCAAATGTTGATCGAACAGTTCTAATTCAGAAATATACTAATTTTTTTAAGATGAAAAAATTAGATATTGATAAGGATGTCTTAACGGAGACTTCTAACTTGCAACTATTATCAACTTTGGCTATGTTGGCACCCTTTAATAAGATTGACAAACAGGCAATACTTGAGTCACCAAATATTTCAACAAGGATAAATACTATTAACTCTATTCTTGATCTTAATACTTTCCAAATAGTCAGCAATAAGGACTCTAATCAGTTAAATTAACTCTACCCATTGCTTGTTTAATAAATAAGTTTCTAACAAGTTTAATATTTTTTAAAATTTTAAATCCTAAATCTATTACTCTTTTGTTCAATGAGATTTTACTTTCATATAAATAATTCAATGCGGAAGTAAAAGTAAGATAAATTGTGCTCTCTAATATCCTCCTAGAATAATATATTTTATTGAAATTTTTTGCATCTATAGAATGACTATCTAATAGTTTACATAAAGTCTGGATATCTTTAATGCCCAGATTCCATCCCTGTCCAGCAACAGGATGTATGGATTTTAAACTATCACCGATATAAATGAAATTGTCATTATTTTTTGTAATGTGAGGGACTATTGGAAATTTAGATATTGATTTATCAAAGGTTAATTTACCGTGAGAATTATTAATTTTTTTTTTAATTAAACTTTCCAATTGAATTTTGTTTATTTTTTTTTTTGATGAATAAATAAAAGTCGATTTATTTTTATTTATATCAGGTGCTGGCAAAACAGCAAGAGGACCAGTGCTTGTAAAAAACTCATAGGCCGTATCGTTATGTAATTTAATGTGTTTAAAAAAGCCTACATACGAAAAGTGTTGTTGATCAAAAATTACACTCTTATGCCTCTGGTTTGTGGTAACATTTTTACCAATACTGAATATAATTTTTTTAAATAAATATTTTTGTCCATTTATAAGAATATTTTTATTGGGAGAGATTTCATTAGTCTCCAAGTTAACATTGGTTTTTAAAATTTTTAAATTTTCTAATTTTTGTCTTGATATTTTAAATAATTCTTTATTGAAAATCACATTTCCCATGGGTTCAATTTCGTCTTCAAAAATTAAAGAATGAGTGCTGATATCATCTTTTATAACTATTTTATTAATTGGTTGAGGATTCGATTTAATGTTGTTCCAAACTCCTATTTTTTTTAAAAAATCAGTAGAATTTGCATTTACAGCTAAAGTTCGATTATCAATAGGTGTATTATTTTTCTTATCTATAACTAAGACTTTATTTTTTTTTTGTACTAAAGCCAAAGCAGCAATAGACCCAATAAGTCCAGCACCAACCACTAAGAAATCATATTTATGTATTTTATTTTTCATATAGACGCATATATTTATCCAAAGCAATGAAGAATAACTATATTCCTGAAATCTTAAAAGCAAAAATATCTGAATTATTTACCTTTATATATGGATTTGCGCTCTTATTAGTTTCACTATTAACTGCCATTTCACTATTTTCCTTTAGTATAGATGATAACTCTTTTTTAACTAGTACAAGTAGCACATCACAAAATCTACTTGGAGATCCTGGCTCATATTATGGTAGTTTTCTTTTTTACACGTTTGGTATTTTTGCTTACTTAGTTATTGTATTTTTTCTTGTCTATTCAGTTTTTGTATTTATAAGAAAAAGTCCTAAATACATATTTATTAGATTATTAATTTTTTTTGCAAGCTTAGTCTTGATACCTCAAATTCTAATAGAGTTGAAACTAGAATTTCCATTTATTAACTCTATAAAAATTTGGGGGGCTTTTGCTAGTCAACTGTACAATGTATATGACTATAATTATATCAGCTACATTTTGAGTATAATAGGGATATCTTTGTACCTGTTATCTCAAAATATTTTTAGTTTATTAAAATTATCAAGACCAAGATTTAAAAATATTTTTAAAAGAAGCGGTCTATCAAATAAATCTCAACAAATTAAAAAAGAGCCAATTATAAATAATGTTTCTAAAATTAATTATTCTCATGAAGATAATAATGAAAATACTAATAATGAAGAGTCTCCAATTCAAAAAACAAAATATTTTTCTCCTTCTTTAGAAATTTTAGAAACAGATAATGCCTTGGCTAAGAAAAAGTTAGATAAAGAAAATATTAAAGCTAATTCAGATTTACTCGAGAGAGTATTTCAAGATTTTAATATTGATATAGAGGTAGTGAATGTAAAGCTTGGCCCCGTTGTGACATTATTCGAAATATTGCCCGCTGCGGGAATAAAAATAAATACCATAATAAATTTAGCAGATGATATTTCGAGAAGCATGGGTGTGGGTGCGGTTCGAATAGCACAAATATATGGGACACAATACTTAGGTGTCGAGGTTCCAAATGATCAACGAGAAACTGTAACTATAAGAGAACTTTTAAGTAACGATAATTTTAAAAACACCTCGTTTAAAATACCAATCTGTATTGGAAAAGATATATCTGGAAATATAGAAGTAATTGATTTAAGTAAAACTCCTCACTTATTGGTAGCGGGTACAACAGGATCTGGAAAATCAGTCTTTATAAATACGCTTCTTGCAAGTATTTTATATAAGTTCTCTCCGGACGATTTACGATTAATATTAATTGATCCAAAAATGTTGGAGTTAAGTGTTTACAATGACATTGCTCATTTATTGACACCAGTAGTTACAGAACCAAAAAAAGCAATTTTAGCTCTTAAATGGGTTTGTAAGGAAATGGAAAGAAGATATTCGCTAATGAATGAAGAGAATACAAGAAGCCTTGAGGGCTACAACGACAAGTCTATAGAAAAACTTCCTTACATTGTTGTATTTATTGATGAGATGGCAGATTTAATGATGACGGCGGGCAAAGAGGTTGAACACTACGTTCAAAGACTTGCTCAAATGGCCAGAGCTTGTGGGATACACTTGGTGATGGCTACTCAAAGACCCAGTGTTGACATTATTACAGGAAGCATAAAAGCAAACTTTCCATCGAGAATAAGTTTTCAAGTTGCTAGCAAGTATGACAGTAGAACTGTGCTTGGTGAAATAGGTGCAGAACAACTCCTTGGCAACGGGGATATGCTTATGTCAAAAAATGGTGGGAACATTATTCGATATCAATCTGCTTTCATCTCTGATAACGAAGTAAATAAATTAATTAGTGAAATTAAGAGAAGCCAGTCAGTTCAATACCTTGAGGAGCTAGATGAAATAATAAAAAATAATGATGAAAATTTTGACACCTTAAGTGATGAAGACGAAATATTAATTAGCAAATCAATTGAATTGATTAAATCAAGCAATAAAGCATCAACCAGTTACTTACAGAGAAATTTTCAGGTGGGATATAATAAAGCAGCAAGAATAATGGAAGCACTTGAACAAAGAGGTGTGGTATCGCCACCAAATCATGCAGGTAAAAGAGATATTTTAATTAATCAATAATTTAAGGTTTTTGTCTGAGGACTGAAAATTCACATTTATAGATATATCTTTTTTGAGTTGATTTTTTAAATTTGTTAGATGGGTGTCTAGTTTGTTAATAGAAATATCTTTATCTTTTTTCCAAATCAAACGATATAGTTTGTCTTTATTTATACCAGAATTAGAAATTATCAAATTTGAAAAAATAATGTTTTGGATGTCACTTAAATAGGATTTTTTAGAATTTCTTTTTAATATTCTTTGGTAAGGATAATAATCACACCCCTGTTTAGAAATTTTAATATCAGAAATAATCTTCAATATTTGACTAAATAGAATGTTTACATCTGTAGGTAAAGCAAGGTGTTCTTTTTTACCATTACAATTAATGTAAAGGTTGTTATCTTTAATATCAATTTTTATAGTAGTGATGAATTTATCTGCATTAATCTCGTTAATTAAATTTTTTTGAATTAATAGACTATTTATAGTGGAATAAAAAAAACTTTCATTACACGTTATTTTTATCAAGACTTAGCGAATTACTCTTTCAAAATTAAAGTGATTAAAATATTTATTATGAATTGTTTCAAATTGACAGTTCATAAGATTTATACTTACGTTAACACTATCTGCATTAATCGAGACTCTTTTGATAAAACTAGTGCTTTTACTTTTTTCAACAATTATATTTGTGTTATTATAATTATAGATATTTTTTAGGTCAGGATACTCTGATGCAATGTTCATGAACATTTCTAAAATTTCTGTGTTCTTATTAAGTTTAGAGACATTGTTTTCATGTGCCTGATTGATTAAGAAGAAGTTCCCATTTTTTGCAATAATGGTAAATAAATTTTTATCGAAATACTCGTATCTTAGTTTTTGGTTTTTTAAAAAAAATAAACCTTGTTGAACATCACCATTTCCGTACACCTCCTCAAAATCACATGCAACTTCAAGGCTAGATGCAATATTGATTTGAAAAAAAAATATTATGATTAGTTTTTTCACTTGAATATCCTCGAACCAACTCTTACGAGGTCTGACTGAAACGATAACGCTGCCTCATAATCGTTACTCATACCCATACTTAAGAGTAATTTAGGGTTAATTTCATCTCTCAATTTGATCATTTTTTTGAAGTAACTATCTGGTTTCTTGTCCAATGGCGGGATACACATTAAACCAGAAATTTTTAAGTTCTCAGAAATTGCATAGTTATAGAGGTCTAAAGTCTCGTCTATTGCAGATCCTGCTTTTTGGGGTTCTCCTCCTATATTTACCTGGATGTAAAAGTTCTTTGTTTTAATTTTATTTTTGTTCTTTATTTGCTTTGATATTTCTTTAACTAATTTGTGCCTATCAATACTTTGTATTGTGTCAAATAAAGACAACGCTGGTTTAACTTTATTAGTTTGAAGAGGTCCAATTAAATGAAGCTCAAAATTGAATTCTGCAAGATTAGAAAACTTTTCATTTGCTTCTTGTACTCTATTTTCACCGAATAATGAAAAACCATTTTCAATCAATAACTTTACAAGGTTTTGTGGTCTATTTTTTGTAACTACGAGAAGAGATGCCTTTGGATATTTTTTTACATTTATGCTAACCTTTTCTAATTCCTCAAAGTTAATATCCAATTTTCTATTTATACCTCAAAATTAAATTTTGAAACAATATCAATTATATAATTATCTATAAATTTTTTTTCTTTTCGAGAAATATCAATTTCAATCGAGTCGCTCTCTGGTGGATTTTCATCTATGAAACTCTTTATTAAATTGTAATCCATTTTAATGTTTATACCTGATTGAATGAAATGAAGTATTAATGAACTTAAGACATCAAAAGTATTTTGCATTAAATCTTTTTTAAGAATAATTTTTCCTTTCAATGAGTTGATAACATTTGAGTCAGTCCAGCTGGAAATGTGAGTGTGCCACCCTTGTTTATTAATTTCTACATCAACATCATTTATTTTTATAAATGAGCTATGGTTATCTAAATTTAAAAAAGAGTTTTGTGCAATTGTTTTATCGCCATTAAATTTATTTTTAATCTTTTGGTACACGCAATAAGGATTATCAATAATGTAAACATACGAGTTTGTAAGGGTGCTTTTGCTAAAATTTAAATTATTTTGAGAAGAAAAAAAAGGTAAATGATTATTTAAAAATTTTACAGGGTTGTCGTTTTCGCTTAAAATTAAATATTGATAAAGATATGATCGTTCAACAAAATCGGAAAAAGTTAATCTTTCAATATTAGATATATTTTTGAGGATACTAATTACTTTTTCCTCATATTGATTAACATCTCCTAAACTAGTTTCTGTGTTTCTATTGTAATAGCTTAAAAAATTTGAAACGTACGATGTATCCTCCTGGCTAAATGAACTTAACCATAAAATTTTTGATTTAAAAACGTCAGTCTTATTGTCCAAAATAGCTGAATTACCTAAAGTTAATAAAAGCTGAACATAAAGCCTATTATTTTTCCTAAGTTTCTCTAAGTGTTCGAAAAATTCGGGGTAATTGTTTGTAGAGAGTATGTCTTTTAGAATTCTTAAATTGTATTGATATTTAATATTAGTTAAAAGTGACATTATTAGGTTTAACATATTATATTCATCTAATGAAAAATGAAATTTCTAAAATACTTAATCTGATAGAAAGTGGGAATTCCGTTAAAGCGCTTCAAGAAGCTAAATCATTTTTTACTAACAATAAAAATAACTTGGACGCTATAAAGTTATTAGCCTACTCATATATCCAAGTTGGTAATTTTGATAGAGTTATTGAAGTACTGCAAGAAGGTTACAACAATAGAAAAGACCAGAGAGATTTTGATTATTATAACAATATGGGTTACGCATTATCACAAGTAGAAGAATATCATGAGTCTATACCATATTTAGAAAAAGCATCTAATTTAAGTGACAATCCAAGTGTAAAAATTTGTTTGGCTGAAGTGTTTTTAAAACAAAGAGAATTTGAAAAAGCTAAGAAAATGATTTTGATAGCTTTAGATGCCATAATCAAGATTGGTGATAAGTCTTTTAGTAAATATGCAAACGTGTTTCTTTTAATTTCTGAGATAAATGGTGCACTGAACAAAGATGATGAAACAATAAATTTATTTAGCGATCTTCTAGAAAATCGATTTAATGAAAACATATTTTTTCTATTATCTAATATCAATCCAAAACTTCTCGATAAAAAGATAATAGATAAAGCAGAAAATTATTTATTAACGAATGAGAATAATTACAAAAACAAAATAGAAAGATTTAATTATGTTACACCTCTTTATTTTGGTTTAGCCATGTGCTATCAATCAAGAGATAAAGAAAAATCTGAAGAATATTTTGATAGTGGAAACAAAGAAATCTTAAACTCAACAAGATATAATTCTCATCAGTATCAAGAGAAAATTGTCAAAACAATGGAGCTTTACCTTAAGAAATATAAATCTTTTGATGAAGCAGATCGAGATCACGGGAAAAAAAATTTTTTAATTGTTGGATCTCCTCGGTCTGGAACAACCTTATTGGAATCTATTGTCACTGCAAATGACAAAGTATTTTCAGGGGGGGAGTTGAAAAGTGGCAAAGACATAATTGAAAGAAATGTCTTATCTCAAAGCCAGAGCCTCAGTGAATTAAATCACAAATTTATTTCTAAATATTTAAGAAGAACATCCTACCTAAGAGGTAGTTATGATTATATAGTCGATAAAATGCCTGAGAATTTTTTGTATCTTGGCCTTATACAGAAACTATTGCCCAAATCAAAAATAATTCGTGTATTTAGAAATCCTTGGGATACAGCAATCTCTTTGTATAAACAACGATATGTTATGAATGTTCCTTATAGTGTGAGTTTTTTTAATATTGGTGTTTTCCTTGCAAATTTTGAAGCAATCAATTTGTTTTGGGATGAACATATTGAAAAAAAGAATTTCATTTTAGATGTAAAGTATGAGGATTTAGTTTCAAATTACTCCTTTAACCAAGAAAAGATCTACAAATTTTTAGAAATTGATACTTTATATGATGAAAAAAAAAGAAATGAATTTTTCTCTCCAACCGCCAGTATTCGTCAGGTCAAAGAGGGTATCCATCAAAAATCAATCGAAAAAAAAGACTTTTCTCATCATAAGTCAGAGTTTAATGATGCTCTATTAATGCAACGTGAATATTGGTCGCAAAAGGGAATTTCAACAAAAAGTAATGAATTTTTTGGTTATCTATTAAATTAACATTGATATTTATAGCTTTTAATGTGTTGCATAAATGCAACAAAATTTTAAATAATCATTGAATCACAACATTTTTAATGCATTTTTTTTCCAAACAAAGATTATATACCTCGATTAATATTAATCTCGAAAGGATTATAAAAAATGAAAAAAATAGCATATATGATAGCTGCTTTACCTCTTGCATTATTTGCAAAGAGTGCAAGTGCAGATATCTCAGTAAGCGGTAGTGCAACTGCTGCTTATACTGATGCAGGTGGTAACGCTTCAAGCACCATGGGTGGTGGCGTATCATTCGCAATGTCAACAACTACTGATGGCGGTGTAACTATTTCTGCTTCATCAGCAATTGGTAATGACTCTGACTCAGTAGCTAGTGGATCACAAGTAACTGGTGTAACAGCTCTTACTTTTGGTTTTGCTAACGGTTCTATGACAATCGCACAAGATGTTGGTACACCTGACGGTGTTGGTAAAGTTGGTGAGTTAGTTGCTTACGCAGATGACAACCAAGTTGCTAAAACTGCAATTGTTGGACTAACAGAAGACGAAGGTGACGGTGTTTCAATTTCTACATCAATCGGTGATATGAGCTTAACTGCTGCATACGTTTATGACGGTCTTGGACAAGGTAACGTTGACGGTGCTGCTAATACAGCTGCTGGTGCATCTTTATCAATGGCTGTAGGTACAGGTACATTTACAATTGCTTCAGCATCTGAAGATGTATCTGGTACTAATAACCAAGAGCTTGGTGCTAAATACGTAATGTCAGCTGCTGGCGGAACTCTTTCATTAGGTTTCACTGGTACAGACGGTGACACACCTGGTAAAGAAGGTGAAGCATTCTCAGCTGCTTTCTCAACATCACTTGGTGGTGCGTCAGTTGCAGTTGGTTACACAGCACATGATGCTAACAACAAGACATCAAACCAAACTGATTTAACAATCTCTAGTTCACTTGGTGGCGGTGCTTCATTATTCGCTGAATACACAAACGTATCTGGTGATATTGCAACTGCATCAGCAACTACAGATGCAACAGTTGTTGCTGTTGGTACAAGCGTAAGCTTCTAATCCAATAAACCATTACATTATAAAACCAGGGGTTTTCAAACCCCTGGTTTTTTTTTGTTTTAATTTCAAAAAATTGATCTACTTTATCGAATAATGAAAAAGCTAATAATCATTGTTGGAACTATGTTATTCCTATACAGCTGCACGGGAACTCATCAACAAAATATGGCGAAATTAGATAAACAATATGGATGTGATAACCCTCAAAAATATCTCAGCAAAAGAAAGTACAGGCAATGTCTTGCAAAACAACGAGCCGGAGGTGAGTCACTTTTTGATTTAACCGATGACTTTGGCAAGCTAATAGGCGGCAAAGACTCAAATGTAGTTTATCAAAATTCAGTGAATCCTTATTTGTGGAATGCTGGATTAGAGGTTACAAAAACTTATCCTTTAAAAATTGCAGATAATCAAGGAGGTTTTATTGAAACAGAATGGATACATGACTCAAACAACACAAACCAAAGGTGCCTTATTAAGATCCAAATAACATCGCAAGAACTTATTACAACGGGAGTCACGTCAAATTTTTTATGTGAAATAAAACAAGATGATGTATGGATTACAGATAATATTGAATACTCTCAAGAAGAAAAAAAAATTACTCTAAAAATTTTAGAGATTGCAGGCAACTTAGCTAGAACAACATCATAGATATATCAGTGGCATCTAAAAAATATATTTTAGAAATGTTTCCATACCCGTCTGGTAATATTCACATGGGACATGTTAGAAATTATGTCATTGGTGATATAAATGCACGTTATCACAAATTAAAAGGAGATGAAGTAATTCATCCCATGGGATGGGATGCGTTTGGACTACCTGCAGAAAATGCTGCGATACAATTTAATACTCATCCACAAGATTGGACCCTTAACAATATAAAAAACATGAAGGAACAACTTCAAAAACTTGATTTAGACTTGGACTGGGATAGAGAACTTGCCACCTGTAATAAAGATTATTACAAATGTCAGCAGGAACTATTCATTGATCTTTACAATGCAGGACTTGCTTATAAAAAGGATGCCCTTGTAAACTGGGACCCGATTGACCAAACGGTTCTAGCTAATGAGCAAGTTATAGATGGTAAAGGTTGGAGAACGGGTGCAATAGTAGAAAAGAAAAATTTATCTCAATGGTTTTTTAAAATAACTAATTATGCAGAGGAGCTTTTAAATGATTTAGATAATTTAGAGCTTTGGCCAGAAAAAGTAAAAACAATGCAGAGGAATTGGATTGGCAAATCAAATGGTGCAGAAATTAAATTTAAAATACATGAGAAAAATGATCATTTAAACATTTTTACAACTAGACCAGACACCATTTATGGGGCTACTTTTATAGCAGTTTCAGTAAATCACCCAATTGTCGAAAAATACTTAGATAGAAAGTTGATAGACAAGATAAAAAAGGAATTTGAGGAGATCAATTATGATAAGGATAAGATAGGTTTTTCTATGCCTATATATTGTGATCATCCAATGCTAGATAAAAAAATGCCTGTGTTTGTCGCTAATTTTGTCTTAGATACATATGGTGAAGGTGCGATATTTGGATGCCCAGCCCATGATGAAAGGGATTTTGAATTTGCTAAAAAATATTCGATTCCAATAATTAAGGTAATTGAATGCGATGATGAGAGTCTTCCCTATACAGGAGATGGAATTGTAATTAATTCTCCATTATTAAACGGTCTGAATAAAAGTGAAGCTATAAAAGAAGTAATTAAAATTTTTGAAAAAGACAATATAGGCAAAGAAAAAATAAACTATAAAATTAGAGACTGGGGTGTTTCTCGTCAAAGATATTGGGGATGTCCAATTCCAGCTATATATTACGAAGATGGCACGTTCAGAGTTTTAGATAAAGATGAACTTCCGGTAGTTTTGCCATACGAGGTAAATTTAAAAAGTAAAGGAAATGCTCTTACTAATATGGAAAATTGGAGGAAAATTGTATGTCCTAAAACAAATAAAATTGCTTATAGAGAAACGGATACATTAGATACGTTTGTAGACTCTTCTTGGTATTATATTAGGTTTCTCGATAATAAATTAGAAAAGCCTTTTAACGTTGAAAAAGTAAACAAATTATTACCTGTCGATAAATATATTGGTGGAATTGAACATGCAATACTCCACCTTTTATATTCAAGATTTTTTATGAAAGCTCTAAGAGACATTTATAAGCTAAAAGTTAATGAGCCTTTTAAACAACTTTTTACGCAGGGTATGATTACTCATAAAACTTATAAAACATTGAATAATGAATGGGTTATGCCTAAAGAAGTTATTCTTAAAGGTAAAAAACTTCTAAATATTAAAACTAAAGAACCAATTGAAGAAGGCCCAAGTGAAAAAATGTCTAAATCAAAAAAAAATGTAATTGAACCCAATGAAATACTTGATAGCTACGGAATTGATGCAACCAGAGTATTTATGATTTCAGACTCACCTCCAGACAGAGAGCTTGAGTGGACAGACGAAGGCATTCAAAGTGCAAAAAATTTAGTTCATAGAATAGAGCGATATTTCATCCAAGAAAAGTCAAATTGTAATAAAGAGTCCGAAAGAAAAGTAGAAAAATTTGTTCATGATATTGAAAAAAATATATTAGAATTTTCTCTTAATAAATGTGTTGCAGATATATACACTCTATTTAATTACCTTGAAAAAAATAAAATATTTCTTTTCGATAGCGCATTAAGTAAAAAAATCCTTATTTGTTTGTTCCCAATAATGCCCAGATTGTCAAAAAAAATAAGCACAAGTTTGTTTAATAAAGAAGATAATGAAAGATGGCCAAATATTAATTCTGAATTATTAATTGAAAATAAGATAAACCTTCCTATACAAATACAAGGTAAATTGATAGCGACATTTGAAACTATTAAGGGATATAAAGAAAAAGATATTTTAAATTCAATCTATCAATTAGACAAAATTAAAAATAAAATAGCAGATAAAGAAGTAGTAAGGATAATAAATGTTCAGGATAAAATTATTAATATTATTATTAAGTAGTTTATTGGTTTTATCTTGTTCAAACGAACAAAAATCAGAAAATATTAAACTTTCAGTGGGATATATAGGTGGTGAATATGATGGATTATTATTACAAAATCAATTGAGATCACATTTAAAAAGTCTCGATATTTTAGATGATAAATCAAAATATCAAATACAAGCTAACATATCTCATACGAAAAATATGTTTATCGCAAATATCGATAATACTGCAGATAGGGAAAAGATTAAAAGCTCCTTGGAGTTAAAGATATATGACGATACTGGAAAATGTTACCCATATACGTATTCGGATAACATCTCGCAATTCTATATTCTTGCACCAAGTGATAATTTTAAAAGCAATAAAACTGCAACTCGAAGAATAAAATTTGAAAATACAGAATATTTTGTAAAAAGATTTATAAATGATCTTGCAAGAGAAAAATTAATCTGTGAGTAAAGTGACTAATATTGAGTTAATAAAAGATTTTCTTAAGGGTAATGATAAAAATTTATTAATCAATCAAGTGAATGAAGAAATAGGATGTTTTTACCAAATATCTTTGAGGGAAATATCAAAAAAGTTTGGGATTCAAATAGTTAATAATAGTGGCCATGAGGTTAATAATTCTCAGGACTTGTTTGGAAATGTAAAAATACATGTTCATAATACATCAAGTAGTAATCAAATTGCAAGTATATCAAATGATAACAATAAGAATGTAATATTTACTGATTACAAAAATTATAAAAAGTTTTTAAAAAATTTTATTACAATAAATGGTTACGAATTTGAAACTGACTTACGATATTTTCTTAATAATTTTTATAAAATTTATGATGAAAATTTAATCAATTTCTGTGTAGCTTCACCTTACCTTGTTTATTCTGAAGTATCTAAATATATATTAAATGAAACTAATTATGTAATTGACACTACACATAAAGAAGAAAACAACTTTATATTAGATATTCGAAAAGATATTTATAAAATAAAAAGTTCTAGAATTGATCTAAGAAAGCTTTTTAATAAGCTTAAATTAGAAATTCATTATAAAAAATTTAATTTTTTAACTTATTGATTAAAAAATTATACTGCTCTAAATTCTCATAAAATATTTTTATATTACCTTTACCTTTTTTATTGTAAGTAATTTTTGCTTTAAAACCAATTGTATCACTTAGAGACCTTTCTTCTTGCATCAAATTTGGATCGTGGACATTGGTTTTACTTTTATTTTTTTCTAAATCTCTGACAGATGTTTTTCCAGAAGCGATCTGTTTCAAAGTATATTCATCGAAGTCATTAGGTTTTTTGCCTATCAGCGCCCTTGCATGCCCCATAGATATTTTACCGTTATTTAATAATTCAAAAAAGAAACTATCTAAATCTAATATTCTTAGTAAGTTTGTTATATGCGATCTGCTCTTACCAACTATGTTAGACAAAATTTCATGTGTATAACCATTCTTTTCAATTAAACGTTGGTATGCTTTTGCCTCTTCTGTTACTTTCAAATCTTCCCTTTGGATATTCTCAATTAAAGAAATTTCATCTTTATCCAGATCCTCTGGTAATATTAAAGCTGGAAGTATTTTAAGTTCAGCATTTTGAGCAGCTCTCCACCTTCTTTCTCCAGCAACTAGAACGAAATTATCTTTGTCTTTTTTTGTAACAATTAATGGTTGAATTAAACCATTTTTTCTTATTGATTGTGCTAATTCTTCGATCTTTTCCTTGTCAAATTGCTTTCTTGGCTGAGTTTCATCTCTAAATATCTTTTCGATAGGTATTAACAATAGACCATTATCCTCTGGTGTTTGATTTTGAATTATTCCTTTATTCCCCAACAAAGACGATAGGCCTTTACCTAATTTTTTATTAACTACCATTCACTTTACTCCTCTCTAAAAATTCTTTTGCTAAAGCTATGTATGCCTGTGATCCGCTACACTTTAAATCATACACAATAGCAGGAAGCCCATGACTTGGCGCTTCGGAAAGTGTTACATTTCTTGGTACATTAAATTTATATACGGTTGTATCAAAATACTCTCTAGCTTCTTTTTCAATTAGTGATGATAAAGAATTTCTTTTGTCATACATGGTTAAAACTATGCCGTTTAATTTAAGATTTATATTTAAATTTGTTTTTACTAATTCAATTGTTTTAATTAGTTTAGATAGTCCCTCTAAAGCGAAAAATTCACATTGTACTGGTATTAATACTTCGCCACTAGCTGTTAAAGAACTCACTGTCAATAAACCTAGTGTTGGTGGTGTATCGATAAAAATATATTCAAAATTATCTTTAATTTTATTTATGTAATTTTTTAATAGAAAGTTTCTATTTTCGTCGTCAGCTAACTCATACTCTGCTGCTGCAAGATCTTCACATGCAGAAATAACATTTAGATTTGGGATTTGGGATTTTTGTATTGTATCTTCAATATTTATATCATTACTAAAGACTCTGTAGATTGATAATTTTGCATTGTATGCACCAAATGACATTGATGAGTTATATTGCGGGTCCATATCAATCACTAAAACTTTTTTATCTATGGATGCTAATGCTGTTGCTAAGTTAACAACAGTTGTTGTTTTACCAACGCCTCCTTTTTGATTAGCAATAGTAATAATCATTTTGGAGTCATAATTATTATTTTTGATTCACTTGAAGTGATACTTTGATGTGTTTCCCAAAAATACCTTTGTGGATTAATTGTTTCAAGCTCTGTTAGATAGGTTTTTCCTTTAAGCAATATAAATTTTGTTTGTTTGTTAATTATTTTTTTGGTCATAAATATAATTTTTTCAATGGAAGCAAAGGCGCGTGCTGTTACACAATCAATGGTAAGGTTTGATATATCTGATATAGATTTATTATGTACAACATAGTTTAGCCCTAATCGTAATTTGCAATATTCTAAAAAAAACGATTTTTTGGGTGATTTTTCAACTAAATGAACGTTTTTAAAGCCTATAATAGACAAAATAATACCTGGTAGTCCGGCACCTGTTCCAATATCCATTACAGACTTTTCATGCTGAGGTAAATATTTGACTATCTGTAAACAATCCAGAAGATGTCTTTCGTCTAAATCGATTATTGTGCTTTTGCCTATCAAGTTCATGTTCTCATTTTCTTTAATTAATATTTTTTTATATTCAGATAGTTTAGTTAAAATTAATTTTCCATCATCAAAATTATCATCACAAAACTTTACTAGCTTATCGTTAAGCAACTTTTGTTCTCTTAACTTTTTTGTGTTTGACTATTTGAAAGAGTGCACTAGGTGTAACGCCTGAAATTTTACTAGCGTCATATAAGTTTTCGGGTTTATGTTTGTTCAATTTTTCCAAAATTTCTTTAGATAAAGAAGGGATCTTATTAAAATCCATATTCGTCAACTTCATATTCTTATTCTTATTTAACTGATCAAACGATTTTTTTTCTCTCTCATAAAAAACATCATACTTTGAGTCGAAATATATTTTAGTTAATAATTTTTGGTTAATTTTTAGATTAAAAAATTTTTTAAATTTATCTGGATGAGGGTTTAAAAATTTTAAAATTTCAAATCCATTTCTTACCTTACCATCTTTTTTTACTTTGATATTATTTTTCATCAAATCGTTAGGTGAATATTTGAGTAATTTTAATCTATTTAATATTTTCTCCTCATCTTTTATATTTTTTGAAATCAAAGAATATTCAATTTTGTTAAAAGTTTTAGAGTTTATAATTGTTGAAAACCTTTCGTAAGAATTATCAGTTCTAAGTTTTAATCTATTTTCTGCTCTTGATGTAAACATTCGATACGGTTCTGTAACACCTAGTTTCGTTAAATCATCTACTAAAACCCCTATATAACTATTATCTCTATCAAAAACTTTGTTGTTAAATTTTATTTTTTTAATTTTTATAGCAGCATGAATAGCTGCGTATATACCCTGCCCTGCTGCTTCTTCATATCCTGTCGTTCCGTTTATTTGTCCTGCTAAAAAAAAGTTTTCTATTTTTTTGGTTTCAAAATTGTTTTTTAATTCTCTAGGATCAACAGAGTCATATTCCACGGCATATCCAAATTGATTTACTTCACATTTTTCTAAACCTTTTATAGATCTTAAAAATTTAAGTTGGGTTTTTTTGTCTAAAGAATTTGATATACCATTTGGATAAACAAGGTCAGAGTTTAATCCCTCTGGTTCTAAAAAAATATTATGACCGTTTCTATCTCCAAACTTTGTTATTTTATCTTCAATTGAAGGACAGTACCTTACACCTTGAGATTTAATTATTCCTGAGTACATAGCTGACTTGTCAAGATTATCTCTGATTATTTTATGAGTCTTATTATTCGTTTTGGTAATGAAACAATTAATTTTTTTGTTCGTATTTTGTTTTGTAAAATATGATAAAAAAATACCATTATTTTCAGATATCTGAGGTTCTAAAACATCATAATTAATTGATTGTGCATAAATTCTAGGAGGTGTTCCTGTTTTCAGCCTCATTGTTTTAAAATTCTTATTAATAAACTTTGCGAGAGCTTTTGAAGAGCTATTTCCTATTCTTCCTGCCTCTTGCGACTCATTACCAAAATAAATTTTTCCATTAAGAAAGGTTCCTGTAGTAAGAATAACCACCTTTGATTTTATTTTTCCAATATTTGATAGCTCAACACCTATAATTTTATTGTTTTTTTCTAATATATCAGTTGCTTCATCTTCAATAAGGTTGATTTTAGAAGATTTAATAAATTTTTTCATATTTTGAGAGTATAAATCTCTATCAATTTGTGCTCTTACACCCCATACTGCTGGCCCTTTGGAGAGATTTAGCACTCTATAATGTATAGCTGATTTATCACCAATTTTACACATTACACCTCCTAAAATATCAACTTCACTAGCTATATGTGTCTTACCAACCCCTCCAATGCTAGGATTGCATGATAACTTGCCCAAATCTGAGTAATTTTTAGTTATAAGTGCGGTTTTAAGTCCATATTTGTAAGAAATATTGGCTGCTTCTATTCCAGCATGACCAGCGCCTATAACTATAACATCATAATGTTCCACGTGAAACAATCTACTTTCCTATGCAAAATTTGCTAAAAACTCTATCGTAAACATCTTCGTTATTAATATAACCAAATTCAAAAGAAAAATCATCTAATATATTTCTCATTAGATGGGCTATGATCAAAATATCCTTTTCCTTAGCAATATCATTTTCATATTCTAAGATTCTTGCCAAAAAGTCTAATTCTTCTAAATTAAGATCGGTCATTTTATGCTTGTTTTTTACATATTTTCTATGAATCGATGATAATTTTAATTTCTGGTATATTTTGTCTCTCTCTATACTATGATTTATTTTAATATTATCTGATTTATATTTATAAATATCAGATTTTGTCTCAATTAAACTATAATTCTTATGTATCATGAAATCCTTCAAAAGTGTTGATATATCTGATTTTTTTGTATTTTGATCGATTAGAACAAAAAAGTGGTCTATTTCCCTTGATATTTTTTGTGCTTTTTTATAGCCATATCTCTCTATTTTACCTTGTTTTGATCTTTGACCCGCTGTATCGAAGATTTCAAAGCGATTACTATTAATTATAAATTCATTTGAAAGAATATCTCTAGTGGTGCCCTTAATATTTGTGACAATTGCTCTATCTTTATCGATAATTTTATTAAATAGAGTTGATTTACCAACATTTACCGGGCCTACCAACATAATTCTACAAATATTATTTTGTTCTATATTTGTTCTATTTTTGTGTAATAAATTATTACAGCTAGTAAAAAATATCCTTATCTTTTTCTTTATTTTATTAAAATTAAAATCCTCATCATCAACGAAGTCAATGGAAGCAGTAATTTCTGAGAATAAATTTATAACTTCTTCTCTTAGAGGAGCAAGACCGCTGACCATATCCCCCTCAAAAAGAAGTTTTTTATCGTACTCTAAACCCGAAAAACTCTCGTTAGAAATTATTCCATTAATTGCCTTAGCTTGTTTGAGAGAATTCTTGCTATTTAGAACAGATCTGTAAGAAAACTCTCCATTTTTTGCTAACCGTAAACCTGGGACTTTTAGGTTCTTTAATAACTGCTCAAACTGACTCGCTATCAGCGGTGAACCATGTAAAAAAATTTCACAGACATCCTCTCCAGTAAAAGATTTGGGAGATTTAAAATATACTACACTACACTCATCCAATATGGTTTCATCTTGTTGGTAAATTTTAACAATTCGGATTAAAGAGTGATCTTTAGAAAAATTTTTTTTGGTGATTTTCTTTAAAATATTCAAAACATCATCACCTGAAATTCTATAACCAATAACTGGAGCTTTCACCAAGGGGGTAAAGTTTGAATATATTGTTCCAGACTTAAACAAAACTTGGTTATTATAAATTTATAATTATTCTAGTCCACCTATGAAAAGAACAAAAAGCATAATCAATTGATATTAACTAAACCAAATCACATTAAAATTTATGGTCATAGAGGGGCTAGGGGAGACCTACCAGAAAATACTTTGGAAAGTTTTAGGTATTTATTTGAAAATAAAATTACCGCTTACGAAACAGATATCTTACTTACCAAGGACTTAATTCCGGTCGTTTATCATGATTTTAGATTAAATCCAGCCCTTACAAAAGATGCTCAAGGTAATTGGATCGAAGATAATGATATTAAAATTTTCGATTTAACTTATGAAGAATTGTCTGAATTTAAAATTGGAGAAATTAATAAAAAATCTAAATACGGAAGGAGATTTAATAATCAAAAAAGTTTAGGGGAAATAAAAATCCCTAAATTATCTGATCTACTTGAATTAACATCGAATTATATTTCAGATGATTTGATAATTAATTTAGAGATTAAATCAACACCTGTTGAAGACAACTTAACACCCCCTCCGAATGTAATGGCAAGATTAATAATTGATGAGGTTAATAAAACAGAATTAAAAGATAAAATAATCTACTCGTCTTTTGATTGGAGAATTTTAAGAGAAATAAAAAATTTAGACTCCAAAGTCTCAAGAGCTTATTTAACATCTGAGCATAAAGGAAAAATATATGATAAATCACCTTGGTTGGACTTCATGCCGTTATACGATAGCGATAGCAGAGAGTTACCCAGGCTTATCAAAACATTAGGCGGGGAGGCGTGGCATCCTAAACGTAAAGATATAGATAAAGGCGTGGTTAGAATTTCTCATGAGGAAGGACTTCCTATGAACGTTTGGACTGTTAATGAAAAATATGAGATGTTGAGAATGATAGAATACGGTGTTGATGGAATTATTACAGATTATCCTTTGAGGTTAAAAGAGCTATGTATGAAAGAAGGTGTGAATTGGTTTTAATTTTTGAAATTATATTATTTATGAATTGTAAAGATATGACGAAGAAAATAAATTGGACAACAAAATAGTTAATAGAAAGTTAATTTATTTTTTATAAAAATTGATGAAAATAATATTAATCTTATTATTCCTACTTCCCTGCATTTCTAATGGATTGACTTTTAAAGACGGTGAAGAAGTGGATAATTCTCAGTCTAATAAAACATCTCAAAATTCAACTAATATAGAAACCTTGAAAAGTGAAAATAAATCATTCAAGCCATTTGAATGTAGTAAATTAGATACTGAACACTTAAGAATAAACAATCTTAATAATTGCCTAATTGTTCAAGAACTTTCTAATAAATACGAGGTGAAATCACAGGATTTTGATACCAACACGTGGAACAGTCCACTTCTTTTAAGATATATTGATATTAAAGGCGAAGTAAAAATTTTAGCTCATACTTGGAATAATGTAGTTGAGTGGGGGCAAAGCTCAAACAAACAACCATTTTCACATTTAGCAATTATAGATATCCCGAACCTAAGCATGATTTTCGAAAAAAAAATAAATCAGATAGACTCTTACCACTATACTCTTCCATTAACAGCACGGAGAGTTGACACAATTGATACAGATAATGATGGTAACAAAGAAATAATTTATTTATCTAACAAAGAAGATGGCAGAAATAGAAATAGTAGCTGGAAAGACGTTAACTACATATTTGACTTAAATGACAATAGCTTAAGTAAATTTGGGTCTTCCCATTTTTCTCATGACTTAATGTACACTGACTTTAATAATGACGGATTTCTTGAAGTGATTGATTATTTCTACGATCCAGGTGGGCAGATTGAGATTTGTGATTTAAAAAATAGTAGATGCACAAAAGCTAAAAATTCAAATCAATTTATCGAAATTGGCTTTAATCATATTTTGCCATCAAAAGATGGGGCAATTATTTTTGGTGGATGTCCAAATTTAGGTGATACATCATTTTGTTGGTCAAAAATCAATTACAAAAATAATAAAATTAGTTTTCAAAAACTTGATAGTTATGAACTAAAGCCTAAGCCTCAGGATGAGGCTCAATTCTTAATATGGACAGGGGATGTTACTAAAAAGCCTGGTTACTGGGTTAAGGGTTCAGATAAAAAAGAATTTAAACAGGCAGATAGAGCATGGATGTCTACCACAATAGATTTTAATGATGATGGTTTTATGGATAGTATTGGTATTGAAAAAGAGGTTGTCTGTAAAAGAAAAGACTCGACTAAGCCTTTTAACCGAAGTGGTGGTGATTGCAAAGAGGAAGCATTCTTATATATTTTTGAGAATAAGGATAATAGTAATTTCGAGAAACATCAAATTATTCCAACAACAATTAACGATGCATTTAGAATAGAGAAAGCTGATATAAACAAAGATGGAACGGTTGATTTGTATGGATTTAGAGAAGGTTATTTTAATCCATGGAGTGTTTGTAGTAGACCACAATTAAATTCAATTTACTTAAATAAAAATAATGAGTATTTTGTTCATGCTTCAAGTAAATTAATTGAAGAAAATTTTGGTCTTTATGGTTGCGAAAGAGCTTCCAGTTTTTTTGAGAAAGACGGACAATACTACCGTTTATTTTTGACAACCCCTAATGAAAAGGCTGATGTCGCTTATGTTGGCATAGAAAATTATACAGGTAAATTTTTATCTAATAAAACAGATATCGTAAATATTAAACGGCAAGATACTAACAATAAAGTAAATGATGAAAAAAATATTTCTGAGGAATTTTTATCAATAGTTAGTATTTTAAATAATGTTAATCCATTAAATAAAACAGGGGTTAATTCATTTAAACCCATGTTAAAGCCAGTTTATTTTAACTCACTTGGTATTAATTTAACAGGGGCGAAGCTAATTACTTTTGAGAAAGATTATGTAATGTATGAAGGATTATTCAATTATAAAGAGATTGAATTTTCCATAACACTTTGTGCACAATACTGGGAAGAACATAAGTTTCTTGGTAATCTTGTTGGTTTTAATTATGCGAATGGTTTTGGTAATATCGAAAAGTTAAAAAAATATGGAATAGGTTGGTGTGGAAATACGATTGGCTTTGTTGGGCATTGGGATGGAGATGAAACAATAAAAACTGAAACTGAATTATTCCCTTTTTTAAAGGAAATAGAAAAAAACTGGCCTAAAATATTAAGGAATTTCTCGATATTAGACGAAAGTCAAAATAAAATCGTAAAGGGTTGGAAATAAAACTACTGATTCATACTGCTGAAAAACTCTTCATTAGTTTTACAGTCTTTCATCTTATCTAGAAGGAATTCCATGGCATCTACAGTGCCCATAGAGGATAGAATTTTCCTTAAAATAAAGACTTTTTGGAGATCCCCAGCATCTAAGAGTAAATCTTCTTTTCTGGTGCCTGACTTTTGAACATCAATTGCAGGATATGTTCTCTTATCAGATAATTTTCTGTCGAGGACAATTTCTGAATTACCAGTTCCTTTGAATTCTTCAAAGATAACCTCATCCATTCTACTACCTGTTTCTATTAAAGCAGTAGCAATAATAGTTAACGAACCCCCTTCTTCTATATTTCTAGCTGCACCAAAAAATCTTTTTGGTCTTTGAAGTGCATTTGCATCTACACCACCTGTTAAAACTTTACCACTTGATGGCACAACAGTGTTATATGCTCTACCTAATCTAGTAATAGAGTCTAGAAGAATTACTACGTCGTATTTATTCTCAGCTAATCTTTTAGCTTTTTCGATAACCATTTCTGCGACTTGAACGTGTCTTGCAGCTGGCTCATCAAATGTTGAACTAATTACTTCACCTTTAACAGACCGTTGCATATCTGTGACTTCCTCTGGTCTTTCGTCTATTAATAGAACCATTAGATAGACATCAGGAAAATTTTCTGCAATTGATTTTGCAATTTTTTGTAAAATTACCGTTTTACCTGATCTTGGTGGTGCAACAATTAAAGATCTTTGACCAGCACCAACTGGTGCAATAATGTCTATAATTCTAGATGATAAATCTGTGTCTGGTTTTTCTGTTTCTAGATTAAATTTTTTCTCTGGATAAAGGGGGGTTAAGTTATCAAAGTTTGTTTTGAATTTATTATTTTTAGCTATTTCTATAAAATTTACTTTGTTTGTCTCTACTAACGCAAAATATCTTTCTCCATCTTTAGGAGGGCGAATTGGTCCTTCAAGGGTATCGCCTTTTCTAAGACCATATTTCTTTATTTGATTTGGACTGACATATATGTCGTCTGGTCCTGGGAGGTAATTAGAATTTGCAGATCTTAAAAATCCAAAACCATCTTGCATCGTTTCTAATACACCTTCGCCTATTATTTCTTCATTTTTTTTCTGCGAATTTCTTCAAAACAGAAAAATATATATCTTGCTTCTTTAAACCTGAGGCATTTTCTATCCCTAAAGACTCAGCATAGTCTAATAGTTCTTGAGGTTTTTTATCTTTCAGTTCGTTTAGATGCATATTGGAAATTACCTAGATAGTTAGTTAGATATATTGATTAGGTATATAACAAAAAATAAAGAGAAAATATATATATTTATATATAAGTATGTTGTTGTATGTCGAATGATGGGGATTAACAACTTCTTATTTAAAAAAACCCCTATTTAAGTACTTTTTTAGTTATTTAATAACAAATGTTGATAACTTAATATTTATAAATTAATGGTAATTTCATTGTTTAAAACTCACATATTTTATGAATAAGTCACTTAATCCACAATTAACTAAACAGGTTATTATTGGTACAAAAAGTCAATCTAGGAGAAAAATTTTTAAATTAATGAACCTAAAATTTCAGTACAGATCGCCCAACATAAATGAAAAAAAGGTAAAAGATTTAAATAATGATAAATATGATGCATTAAAAATTGCAAAAGCTAAGGCTGAATATCTTACTAAAAAATATAGGAATAAAATTATTGTAACTTTTGATACAACAATCTTATTTAAAAAAAAAACTATTTATAAATGTGCCAGTCCCGAGTGCTGTAAAAGAACCCTTAAGGCATTTAATGATAAACCTCACGATCTTTACACAGCCATGATTTTTATGATAAATAACAATCTAATAAATAGCACTCTGACTAAAACAAAAATAACTTTTAAAAATACTAGAGTAAAAGATATCAATAATTACGTTGATAAGAACTTTAAACAAGTATCGAAGGCCGTAGGTTGTTATAACATAGAAGGAAAAGGAAATTTTTTCTTTGAAGATATATACGGCAGTTATTTCAATATTATTGGAATGGATGTTATTAATTTTTTAAAGACACTAAGAAGTATCTAAATGAATAAAAAAAAAATAGGAATTGTAGCAAAAAAATTAAACCATTCATTATCCCCATTCATACATAATCATTGGGCAAAAAATAATAATAATAAATTTATTTATAGAAAATACGAGGTACAGGAAAAAAAAATAGATAAATTTTTCGATAATTATAGAAGAGATAAACAATTTGTTGGGTTTAATATTACTATACCATATAAAGAAATTTTTATTAATTTTTGTGATAAAGTCACAACAAGAGCAAATAAAATCGGATCTGTAAATTTAATTTATAAAAAAAATAAAACAATTTTTGGAGATAACACAGATGTTATTGGTTTCAGTAAGACTTTTAATTCCTTAAAAATTAAGAATACAAAATCTGTATTATTAGTTGGTGCAGGGGGTGCCGCAAGGGCAATTTTATATTTTCTAAATAAAAAAAATATTACAAATATTGATATTTTTGCAACATCAATGAGAAGGGAAGAAAAACTAAAAAAAAAATTTAAATTTAGTCGTTTCCTGATTAGATCAACTCGTCTCAGGAAGAGATATGATTTGATTATCAATGCGTCTAGTGCAGGGATGACCAAAAAAAATAAAATCAACAGAAATATTTTGAATTTAGTTAAGAAAGCAAAGGGAGTAATTGATATAGTTTATAATCCAATTGAAACAGATCTGTTAAAAAAAGCTAAAAAACATGACATAAAATACTCAGGTGGATTGAAGATGCTTGTAGAACAAGCAAAACCATCTTACGAAATGTGGTCAGGTAGTAAAATAGGAATAGATAGAAAAATTTATCAAATGCTTATAAATAAAATATGATTAAAGTTGCAGTTACAGGAAATATAGGATCAGGTAAAACTGAATTTATTAAATTTATCTCTAAGCTAGGTTTTTGTTGTATATCGTCTGATGCTATAATTTCAAAATTATACAAAGATGACCATACTAGAAAAATAATTTTAGAAAAATTAAAACTTAGTGATCATAATTATAAAAAAGAAATAATTAAAATGTTACAGAATGAAGAGTTCAATAGGAAACTTAAGAGAGCAATATATCCTCTTCTATACACCAAAAAAAAATTAGTAGCCCAGAAACATCAATCTTATCAGCCAGTATTTTATGAAATTCCTTTATTGTACGAAGAAAATTTGTTTAATAATTTTAATGTCACCGTATTCGTAAACTCTGATACTACAAAGAGAAAAAAAAGGGTTTTAAACAGAGGTGTCTCCGAAAATTATTTTAAATTAATGAATAATAAGCAGATTAAAGAAAATATAAAAAAAAATAAATCAACTTTTACAGTAAACAATAATGGTTCAATCTTGAACTTACGTTTAAATATAATTAAATTATTAAATAAGCTATGAGAGAAATAATACTTGATATTGAAACTACAGGCTTAGAGTTTAAAGAGGGACATCGAATTATTGAAATTGGCTGTATTGAACTTAACAAAAAAGAAGTCGGGGCAAACTATCATGAATATATAAATCCCTCTAAAACTCTTACTGAGGACAATATTAAAATACATGGTATTACTAATGAATATTTGACAGATAAGCCAATTTTTGAAGAGATTGCAGATGGCTTCCTAGAATTTATTCAAGATAGCCACATTATCGCTCATAATGCATCTTTTGACATAGGTTTCTTAAACTTTGAACTTGAAAAACTATCTAAACCAACAATATCAAAAGAAAGAGTTATAGACACAATTAAAATTGCGAGACAACGGTTTCCAGGGCAGCAAGTATCATTAGACGCACTTATAAAGAAATTAAAAATCAATACACTTATAAATAGAGATCAACACGGTGCTTTAAAAGACGCTAAAATCTTGACTGATGTATATTTGGAATTACAAGGCATAAACCAAATCGGATTAGAATTAAGTATGGCAAAATCAGAAAAAATTAACTTAGCTAGTGAGCCGAATTACGCATCGATCGTATTAACAAAAGAAGAGACAGAAGCCCATAAAGAGTTTATAAAAAATAAAATACCTAATTCAAATTGGGCCAAAATGTTGAAAAATTATGAGTAGCGAATTTATAGATATTGTGCTCTTTGGAGCAATTGCGATATTTTTAGTGTATCGCTTAAGGAGTATTCTTGGATCTTCTGACGGAAAAATTGTGAATATTAGAACAAAAAAAAATCCTCAATCAAAGTTTAAACCTAAAATAGTTCCTAAAAATGATAATAGCGAATTTTTAGAAGGTGCTAATAAAGCATATGAAATGATCGTTCAGGCTTATCAAAGTAACAGTATCGAAAAAGTCAAAGATTTACTTACACCTGAAGCAATGCAAGCAATGGAACAAGCAAAAGCGCCAAAAGAAATAAAATTTTCAGAAGTTAAAAATAGTTCTATCTTGGATGATAAATCTGATGACTTGAGACTAGTTAAATCTGTGAAATTTGAAACTGAACATTACAATGTTGCAAACAACGAAATTCTAAATGTTGTTGAAGAATGGGGTTTTGAAAAAGATAAAAAATCCTCTGATCCTAATTGGAAGCTTTTTTCTATCAAACTTGTCTCATAAAATTAAATTTAATTTAAATAAACAACAAAATAAAAAACCATTAGAGGAACAACCTAATGAAAAAATTAGTATTTCAATCAACAGTTCTAGGGAGACCAAAAAAAAAATTGAGAATATAGATAATAAAAATATAAAAGCTAAAAAAATTCTTGTTAAACCAGTTCTTTTAGATGCCAATCTTCATAAACAATTTAAAAATCATCATTTTAGCAAAATCGATTTACACGGACTAACCGTTGACCAAGCACATCAAAAATTAATCGAATATTTTTCAATAAATTACAAGAAGAAAAACTTATTTCATATTGTAGTAACAGGGCTTGGCAATAAGACTAAAGGTGAGGAATTTTTTACTGGAAAAATAAGAAAACAATTTCCCTTTTGGTTAGATACAGAAAAATTTCAATTTATGATAAAATCATATTCCCCTTGTAAAATACAACATGGTGGTTTGGGTGCTTTTTATATTAAGCTAAAATCTAAAGAATAAATTTCTTTTCGTCGGTAGGTTTGATTTCTGATTTAACAGCATCTGTAACCCAGGCTTTATTTACTATTTCAGTTTTTTGATCACTTAGGTTTGCATCAAAACTAATTCTTTCAAGAATTTTTTCAAACATTGTTTGTAATCGTCGTGCACCAATATTTTCAACCTCAGTATTTATTTGTTCAGTTAGAGTCGCTATCTCTTCTAAAGCCTCATCTTCAAACTTTAATTCAATATTTTCTGTTGCAAATAATGACTTATATTGTTTGGTTAAGCTATTATCAGTTTCTTTTAAAATTCTAATAAAATCATCTTTTTTAAGCGCATTTAACCTTACTCTTACAGGTAACCTTCCTTGAAGTTCCGGGAGTAAATCACTTGGTTTGGATTGATGAAAAGCACCAGACGCAATAAATAAAATATGATTTGTTTCAATTGTCCCATATTTTGTACTTACAACTGTACCCTCAATAAGTGGGAGTAAATCTCTTTGCACACCTTCTCTTGAAACATCCCCACCTCGTCTCTCACTATTGGGCGCAATTTTGTCAATTTCATCTATGAAAACTATTCCACTTTCCTGGACACTTTTAATTGCATTTTGAACAACATTTTGTTTTTCAGCGATTTTCTCAATTTCTTCTTGAATAAGCGGCTCATAAGCCTCACCTATTTTAAGTTTTGTTTTCTTTTTATTTTTCAAACCTTTACCAAATATATCATTCATATTAATCATTCCCATTTGAGCACCAGGCATTCCTGGTATGTCCAATGATTGAAAAGGATTAGATTTTTGATCTAACGCTATTTCGATCTCTTTATCATTAAGTTGATTATCTCTTAGCATTAACCGAAATTTTTCCTTAGTTTCTTCACTTGGATTGTCACCAAGCAGTGCTTTTAAAACAATTTCTTCTGCATTTGTTTTGGCTTCATCTATAAAACGATCTCTTATCTTTTTCTTTTCTAAATTAATTGCAACTTCAATTAAATCCCTAATTATTTGTTCGACATCTCTTCCAACGTATCCAATTTCTGTAAATTTAGTTGCCTCTACTTTTATAAATGGTGACTGTGTAAGTTTTGCTAATTTTCTTGCAATCTCAGTTTTACCGCAACCTGTTGGCCCAATCATTAATATATTTTTTGGGATGATATCATCTCTGAGAGTCTCATCTTTTACATTTAACCTTCTCCACCGATTTCGAAGAGCTATTGCGACTGCTTTTTTTGCATCATCTTGACCAATTACATAGCGGTCAAGTTCTTCTTTAATAACTTTTGGTGTAAGAGATTGGCTATCCATTAAATTTTAATCTCTGAGATGTTTAGAGTATCATTTGTATAAATACAAAGCTCTGCTGCAACTTTAAGTGACTCTACTGCAATTTCTTTTGCAGACAAATTAGATTTTCTTTTTAAAGCCCTTGCTGCGCTGAGGGCAAAGTTGCCACCTGATCCAATTGCAACTATACCTTCTTGAGGTTCCAGAACGTCTCCTGTTCCACTAATAAGATATGTTTCATTTTTATCAGCTGCAATAATCATTGACTCCAATCTTCTAAGATACCTATCGGTTCTCCAATCTTTAGCTAATTCGACACAAGCTCTTTTTAAATTATATGAAAATTCTTCGCACTTTTTCTCCAGTCTATCAAAAAGAGTTAATGCATCGGCGGTTGATCCAGCAAACCCAACAATAATTTGATCATTATGAAATGTTCTAATCTTATTGGCGTTTGACTTAATGACAGATGTACCCAAAGTTACTTGTCCGTCAGATGCTATAACAACACTCTCATTATCACGAACGCAAACAACAGTTGTCGAGCGTATTATTGTTTTATTTTTATCCATTATTCCTATAAATATAGGTACTAAATAGCTGATTACAAATGCGTGAATTTACATTTAATAGAGAAACAAAAGAGACAAAAATATCAATAAAAATTAACCTTGATGGTTCAGGAGTAAATAAAATTGATACTGGAATTGCTTTTTTTGATCATATGCTTCAACAAATAAGTACCCACAGTTTGATAGATATAGATTTAAAATGTGATGGCGACCTTAAAGTAGATATGCACCATACTGTTGAAGATGTTGGCATCGCTTTAGGTGAGAGTATAAAAAACGCACTTGGTGATAAAAAGGGTATAACACGATTTGCATACTCTTATGTTTCTTTTGATGAAACATTAACAAGATCAGTTATGGACTTGTGTAATCGCCCCTACTTTATTTGGAATGTAAAAACATCTTTAGAAAAAGTTGGTGATATGGACCAAGAGTTATTTTCAGAATTTTTTAAATCTTTAGTTACTGAGTCAAGAATGAATTTTCATATTGAAACATTATATGGAAAAAATAATCACCATATTATTGAAAGCTGCTTTAAATCATTTGCACTATCCTTGAAAAAAGCAATATCTATTGATCCAAGAAAAACAAATATTCCGAGTTCTAAAGGAAAACTTTGAAAAAAAAAGTCATAGGACTTATTGACGGGCAATCTGGAAATATTGGATCGATTAATAAAGCAATCAAAGATATTATTAAAGGAAGGCCATATCAATTAAAGATCATTAAAAGTCATTTTAATTATACTTCGTTTGATAAAATCATTTTGCCTGGACAAGGTGCTTATGCCACTCTTATGTCAAATTTGAAAAAATTAAAAATTATTCAACCATTAAAAAAATACTTAAAAAATAACTCTTCATACTTAGGTATATGTGTTGGTATGCAAATTTTATCTGATTGGGGCTATGAGGATAAGACCACAAGAGGATTAGGAATTATTAGTGGAGATATCAAAAAATTTAGAAATAAAAAACTTATAATTCCTCATATGGGCTGGAATACTATTAACCTAAACAAAGATGACACTATTATTGCAAACAGTTTTGACAAGAAGGATTTTTATTTTGTTCATAGTTACATTTTTCAAAATATTAAAAAATCAGATGTTTTAGCTTTCACTCTTTATGGTAAAAAATTCCCTTCTATTGTAAAGAAAGGCAATATTTACGGAGTGCAATTTCATCCTGAAAAAAGCCACAAACACGGACTAAATTTGATAAAAAATTATATTTTGAAATCATGAATATATTCCCAGCAATTGACATAATAGATGGAAAGTGTGTGAGATTAACAAAAGGTATCGCCGATGATAAAACAATCTATCAGTATTCTCCTCTTGATATGGCTAAAACATATCAAGATGCAGGTTTCAATACTATCCACGTTGTCGACTTAGATGCTACTTTAGGCAAGGGCAATAACAATCAGGTTCTGAGCCAGATTAGAAGAAAAATTGATATTAATATTGAAGTTGCTGGTGGTATAAGAAGTAAAGACGCTATTATTGATAAAATTAATGAAGGGTTCAATACAATTGTTATTGGAACCTTTGCAATAAAGAATATTGATGACGTTTTAAATTTTGATGACTCTTTAATTGAAAAACTATCCATTGCTTTGGATATAAAAGATAATCAAATTGCTTCTCATGG
Organism: uncultured Alphaproteobacteria bacterium; assembly: GCA_902555695.1. Lineage (GTDB taxonomy): Bacteria > Pseudomonadota > Alphaproteobacteria > HIMB59 > HIMB59 > HIMB59. The sequence continues at coordinate 120,222 of CACDTV010000004.1, forward strand.
CTGGCAAGAGACAACTAATCAATCTTTAAAGCATATTATAGATAAATATAATAACCGGCCCATTCATTCCTATTTTGTCACAGATGTTGCTAATGATGGAATGCTGTCTGGCTTAAATATGGAAACGTTTAATTCTATAAAAAAATTAACTGACAAGCATATTACTATCGGAGGAGGAGTTAAGGACCTTAACGATATTGAATTGAGTAGATTAAACGGTTTCAATAATGTTGTTGTAGGTAAAGCTATATACGAAAATAAAATATCTATAAATAGTTTGGTCCAATTTAATGCTTAAGACAAGAATAATTCCATGCCTTGATGTTATTAAAAATAAAGTTGTTAAGGGTATTAATTTTAAAAACATAAGAGTCATGGGTAACGCAGTTGAAATGGCAAAATATTACTCTTTATCAGGGGCTGATGAGCTTTGTATGCTTGATATAAATGCATCATATCAAAATAGAAAAACATTTATTAAAACTGTTGAATCAATAGCTAAGGTTATAAATATCCCTTTAACTGTAGGCGGAGGAGTTTCAGATTTGAGCGATATAACAGATTTGCTTAATGCAGGAGCAGATAAAGTATCAATTAATTCCGCAGCAGTAAAAAATCCAAAATTAATAAGACAAGCCTCATTGAGACATGGCTCTCAATGCATAGTCGTAGCAATTGATGGAAAAAGGCATAAAAATAAAATGAAAGTTGTCATCAAAGGTGGAAGAGAAATTACCAAAAATGAACTTATTACTTGGGCAAAACAAGTGCAATCTCTTGGTGCTGGAGAAATATTAATGACTTCAATGGATACAGATGGTGTTCAAAATGGCTTCGATAGCAATATGCTAAAAAAAGTAACCAGTAGTGTTGGTATTCCTGTAATTGCTAGTGGTGGTGTAGGAAGTCTTGAACATTTTTATTTAGGTTATTTGACAAAATCTACTGGTTTGCTAGCTGCGAGCGTATTTCACTCTAGAAAATATAAAATAAAGACTGTAAAAAAATATCTTAGTAGTAAAGGCGTTCCTGTCAGATTATGAGTTATGATAAAGAAAATATTTTTGCAAAAATTTTAGAAGGTGAAATTCCTTGTGATAAGGTTTTTGAAAATGAGCATGTGCTTTCATTCAAAGACATTAGCCCAAAAGCAAAAACACATATCTTAATTATACCTAAGAAACCTCTACTTGATATTTCTGATTTCTTACAAAAT